>CANEWU010000031.1 GCA_947442825.1 Synechococcaceae cyanobacterium | reverse complement strand
TGCCCAGAGTCCGAGCTTGTTTTCCCGGAGTCCAGGCCCACCGCCCGAGAGGTCCCGCTGCCCCCATCGGATCTCGAAGAGGCCGGTGGCGCCCCTGAAGCGGATCTGGCACACCCGGCCCCTGGGAGCCTGGCCCTAGCTGACGCCGACGACTTCGCGACCGACAACTTCGCCAACGACAGTTTGGCCAGCGACGACGAAGACATTCCAGGCGAAGACGAAGACGAAGGCGAAGGCGGAGATGACAATGATGAGATAGTTGAAGCCAATGACATCGTTGAAGTCAATGACATCGTTGAAGCCGATGACATCGTAGGCGAAGCCGATGGCGACGACGATATCACCAACGACGATGACCTCAACGGCGAAGATGATGACCTCGATGATGAGGACGACGAGTTCGCAGACATTGACGACGAAGACGAACTCTCCGACGAAGACGACGATTCAGACGACGACGACTCCGACGACGATTCAGACGACGACGAAGCCGACATTGGGGTCATTCGCCCCCGCGGTACCCGCCGCCACCACGCCGCCGACGCCCTCGCGGCCCTGGGCACGGCCGCCCGCACCGGCCAGCCCGTGGAAACCCTGCCCCTGGAGGAGGCCAGCCTGCCCGCCAGCGCCTACATGCTGGTCGACAAGACCGTCGAGCTCCAGGCCCGACCCCTCAGCGAGTTTCCCGAGCTGGGCCTGCTCGAGGCCGAAGAGCTCGAGCGGCAGGCCCTGGTGGTGTTCGGCAACCCACGCCAGGCCAAGCGCCAGTGCGGCCGCAGCCAGCGGGTGATCAAGATCCCCGACACCAGCGTGTTTGTGCGCACCTCCCGCTTCCTCGTTTCCCAGGGGATCAGCCGGGTGGTAATCGAGGGCGCCCTCTACTCCTTGCCCGGCAGCTGATCGCGGCCCGGCACCAGCAGGGCCGCCGCGATGCCCCCGCTGGCCACCCCCACCGCCAGGGCCACCCCCACCACAAAGCCGGTGGGCAACGCTGCACTGCGCCCCATCCCAAGCTGCAGCTGCCGCCGCTCCTCCAGGTTCTGGGCCCCGAGGCAGAGGGCCACCAACAGCAATCCCCCCCCCGTCAGGCTGCCGATCACCAGGCGCAGGCGCTGCAGCATCGCGGGATGGTCGACGATTTGTCAGGTCAGTCTGCCGGTTGCTCCGGCCGCTGGTCCTCATGCAGCAGCGCGTAGAGGGCCCGGCGGCTGTGGCCGGAGCGGGCGGCCAGCTCCCGGCTCGCCTCCCGAGCACTGAAGCCCTGCTCCAGCAACCCCTGCAGCTGTGCCCGCAGCTGGGCCCGATCCCACGCCGGCGCTGCCGTTTCCTCCGGCCGCCCCCCGAGCACCAGCGTGCATTCCCCCTGGGGGGCGTGGGTCCGGAAATGGGCCAGGGCGGCCCGCACCGTGGGGCCCACCTGCTGCTCGTGGCGTTTGGTGAGCTCCCGCGCCACCTGCAGCGGTCGATCCCCCAGCACCGCCTCCAGGTCTTCCAGCAAGGCCACCAGCCGGTGCGGCGCCTCGTAGAGCACCACCGTGCGCTCCTCATCGGCCAGCTCCACCAGCCTTCGCCGCCGCGGGCCCGCCTTCGCCGGCAGGAAGCCCTCGAAGCAGAAGCGGCCGCTGGGCAGGCCGCTGCTCACCAGGGCGGTGGTAACCGCGCAGGGCCCAGGCACGCAGATCACCGGCAGCCCGGCGGCGCGGGCGGCTGCCACCAGCGGTTCCCCTGGATCGGAGATGCCCGGCAGGCCGGCGTCGCTGATCAGTGCCAGCGATTCCCCCCGCCCCAGCGCCTCCAGCAGTTCCGGAATGCGCTGCCGCTGGTTGTGTTCGTGATAGCTCAGGCAGCGGGCGCGCACGCCGAGGCGCTGCAGCAGCAGGCCGCTGTGGCGGGTGTCTTCGCAGGCGATCCGGTCCACCCCCGCCAGCACGCGCCGCGCCCGCGGCGAGAGGTCCTCGAGATTGCCGATCGGTGTGCCCACCAGGTACAGGGTTCCGGCCGCGGGTTCGCTCCCGTCCGGCATCGGCGGATCGCTCGACGGGGCTGGGGGCGGGTTGATCGTGGGGGGAACCGCTTCCTGCACAATGCTCCTTTCCTCGCTCCATGATGGCGGCACCCCTTCCCCTCCCCGCCGGCGTCAGCCTCGAGCCCCTGCTGGCCGAGCTGCGCCGTCTCTGCTGGGGCGCCGCCGACATCCTGCGGGCCTACGCCCGTGGTGACAGCCCGCCCTACGGCTTCCCGGCGGCCCTCAGCGTCGACCATGGCGGCGAGGGGCCGGTATCCGCGGCGGATCTGGCGGTGAACCGCTGGCTCCTCGATGGATTGGCCCAGGCCTTCCCCGACGCCGGCTGGACCGTGCTCAGCGAGGAGACCGCCAGCGAACAACTGCGGGACGGGGAGCCCCTGCCGGCCGAATGGCTGTGGATCCTCGATCCGCTCGATGGCACCCGCGATTTCCTGCAGGGCACCGGCGAGTACGCCGTTCATCTGGCCCTGGTGCGCGATCGGCAGGCGGTGCTCGGGGTGGTGTTGCTGCCGGAGAAGGACGAGCTCTGGTTCGGCCTGCCTGCCCCAGCCGCCGACGACGACGCGGAGCGCGAGGGGCCCGCAGGCGAGGCCTGGCGCGAGAACCGTGCTGGGGAGCGCTTTGCGGCCACCCTGAGCCCGCGGCGCCAGCTGGCCGAGCTGGTGCTGGTCGCCAGCCGCAGCCACCGCGATGATCGGCTCGAGCGGCTGCTGGCGGCCCTTCCCCTGGCGGACACCGTGGCCATGGGCAGCGTGGGCGGCAAGGTGGCCACGATCCTGCGGGGCGACAGCGATCTCTATATCTCCCTCTCCGGCCGCAGCGCCCCCAAGGATTGGGACATGGCTGCCCCGGAGGCCCTGCTGCGGGCTGCTGGCGGGCGCTTCAGCCATGCCGATGGCCGGCCCCTTCTGTACAACACCGGCGATGTGCGCCAGGCCGGTTGCCTGATCGCAAGCCATGGGCCCTGCCACACCGAATTGTGTGACAGGGCCCTGGCCGCCATGGCGGAGATCGATCCGGGCTTCGCCGTTTGAGCGAAGCCCTCAGATCGGTTGCGTAACTCCCTCAGACCGGGGTGGGCTCTTGCTGGGGCACGCCCCGCAGGGTGAGGTTGATGCGGCCGCGGTTGTCGATCTCGCGCACCCGTACGGTGACCTGATCGCCCACATTCACCACATCCTCCACCTTCTCCACCCGGGCCTCGGAGAGCTGGGAGATGTGAATCATCCCCTCCTTGCCGGGAAGGATCTCCACGAAGGCACCGATCGGGATCACCCGGGTAACCGCACCGTTGAAGGTTTCCCCTTCGCTCACGCGACGGGTAAGACCCTCGATAATCCGCTGCGCCTCCTCGGCCGCGGCGCCATCGTGGCTGGCGATCGTGACGATGCCGCCGTCTTCGATGTCGATCTTGGTGTTGGTGCGCTCGGTGATGCCCTTGATCGTGCGGCCGCCGGGGCCGATCACCGTGCCGATCAGCTCCGGATCGATTCGGAAGCTCAGCAGCCGTGGGGCGTGGGGGCTGAGGGTGTCGCGGGGCTTGTCGATCGCCTCCAGCATCTTCTCGAGGATGTGCAGGCGGGCAGGCCGGGCCTTGTTGATGGCTTCAGCCACCGTGGGCATGGCCAGGCCGGTGATTTTCATGTCCATCTGCAGGGCGGTGATGCCCTTCTCGGTGCCGGCCACCTTGAAGTCCATGTCCCCCAGGAAATCTTCGATGCCCTGGATGTCGGTGAGGATGCGCACCTCCTCCCCTTCCTTGATCAGGCCCATGGCGGCACCGCTCACCGGCGCCTTGAGCGGCACGCCCGCATCCATCAGGGCCAGCGTGCTGCCGCACACCGAACCCATGGAGGTGGAGCCGTTGGAGCTGAGCACCTCGCTCACCACCCGCAGCACATAGGGGAAGGATTCCTTGCTGGGCAGTACGGGCAGAATCGCCCGCTCCGCCAGCAGACCGTGGCCAATTTCCCGCCGGCCGGGGGAGCGCATCGGCCGGGTTTCCCCCACGGAATAGGGGGGGAAGTTGTAATGGTGGAGGTAGTTTTTCTCGGTGTTTGGATTGAGATCATCCATCTCCTGGGCATCACTCGGCGTGCCGAGGGTGGCGCAGGAGAGCACCTGGGTGAGCCCGCGTTGGAACAGGCCGGAGCCGTGCACCCGCTTGGGCAGCACCCCCACGGCAGCGCTGATCGGACGAACCTCATCGAGGCTGCGCCCATCCACCCGCTTGCCGTCGCGGAGGATCTGCTGGCGCATCAGTTTTTTGGTGAGGCTCTTGTAGGCGTTGCCCAGGGCCTTGCCATGGGCCGCCACAGCCACCTTGACCGGGTCTTGATCCTTGAGGGCCGCGATCTTCTCGCTCAGCTCGGCTTTGATGACATCGAGGCGGGCATCGCGCTCGGGCTTGGTCTGGCTGAACTGCGCCAGCACCTCACCGATGGCGCTCGAGCCCTGCTTATTGAGCCAGGTGGGCAGGGTGGCGTCGTCGGTTTTCGCTTCCGGCACCACCGGCGTGATGCCGAGATCGCTGAGCAGGGTGAGCTGGGCTTTGATCAGCTCGCTCACGGCTTCGTAGCCGAAGTCGATGGCCTCGATCACGTCTTGCTCGGGCAGCTGGTTGGCGCCCGCCTCCACCATCACCACTCCCTCAGGGGTGCCGGCCACCACCAGGTCAAGCTCGCTGCGCTCGATCTCGCGGTAGCTGGGGTTGAGGACGAAGTCGTCGCCCAGCAGGCCGACGCGCACCGCCGCCATGGGGCCGTAGAAGGGGAGCCTGGCCAGCAGGGTGGCCACGGAGGCTCCGGTCACCGCCAGCACATCGGGGGGTACCCGCTCATCGAGGGAGAGGCAGGTGGCCACGATCTGCAGGTCGTCGCGCAGCCAGCTGGGGAAGAGCGGCCGCATCGGCCGGTCGATCAGGCGGGCGATCAGGGTGGCCCGCTCAGGGGGGCGCGACTCGCGCCGCATGAAGCTGCCCGGGATGCGGCCCGCGGCGTAGAGGCGCTCCTCGTAGTCGCAGATCAGGGGGAGGAAGTCGATCCCATCGCGGGGGTTGGATCGGGTGGCTGTGACGAGAACCGAGGTATCGCCGCACTCCACGAGAACCGAGCCGCCGGCCTGGGGGGCATAAAGACCGGTGGTGAGCCGGATTTCCCGGCCATCGAAGGAGATCGCCTGCGTTTTTCCTTGCGCTTTTTCCTGCACTGGCAGTTATGTCCGCTCTGTGTCTTAGTCATTGTGGCACCCAGGCTTCACTGGCTAGGGCAGCGTCGTGAAGTCTTAGGGATGCGGGCTGCCCCACCGCCAGGCGCAGGGCGCGGCGATAGGTCGAGTCGTCGATCTCCTGGCAGCCGAAGCGAGCCAGGTGGGGATTGCTCAGCTGTACATCGAACAGCAGGAATCCGCCGCTCTGGAGCGCCTCCACCAATGTCACCAGCAGAACGTTGCCCGCCTGCGGGCGGCGGTGGGCCATGGATTCGCCAATCCAGCAGGCGCCAATCCCGATCGCCAGCATCCCGGCCGCCAGCCCCTCGCTGTCGTGCACTTCCACGCTGTGCGCCAGACCATCGGCGTGGAGCTGGCGGTAGACCCGCTTGAGCTCCGGGCTGATCCAGGTGGAGGGGCGGGCGGCGCAGTCGTCAAGCACCGCCTCGAAGTGGCCGTTGAGCCCCAGCCGCCAGTTCTGCTGCCAATCCCCCTGGCGCCGCGCCCGCCGCAGGCTGCGGGGCAGGTGGAAGCGGTCATCGAGGGGCAGCACGCCCCGCCTCAGGCTGCGGTGGAGGATGAGCGCGCCGCTATCTGGATCGGCCATCGGAAACCATCCCTGCGCATAAACGGCCCTCCACCAGGCCGTGGGCCAGAGGGTGGAGGGCCGTTCAGGATCCGGGAGGGAGGAGGGAACCAACGCCGTGATTCCTCCCGCCTGCGCTCACCAGCTCGACTTGACCACGCCGGGCAGTTCGCCCTTGTGGGCGCGCTCCCGCAGCTGGTTGCGGCAGAGGCCGAAATCGCGATACACGCCCCGGGGTTTGCCGGTGGCCCAGCAACGGTTGCGGATCCGCACCCTGGCGCTGTTGCGCGGAAGGCCCTGGATCTTGCGGTGGATCTCCAGCCGCTCCATCGGATCGGCTGCGGCATCAAAGGCGGCCTGGAGGGCGCCGCGCTTGGCGGCGAAGCGCTCCACGGTCTTTTTGCGCTTCACATCGCGCGCGATCATCGACTTCTTCGCCATGCGGCCGCTGCTGCTGCAAAGGTGACAGCTCGCCACTCTACCGGTTGACCGGCCCGCACTGGGCTCAGCGCCCCAGCCACTGCTGCACGGCCTGCAGCTGGCTGGTGTCCTTGACGATCAGCATCAGGCTGAGCCCCATCAGGAAGACGAAGCCCGACTGCAGGAAGGCCGCCTGGTACCGCTCCGGCAGGGGCCGACCCCGCAGGCCCTCGAGCAGCAGCAGGCAGAACTGGCCGCCATCAAGCATCGGCAGCGGCAGGGCGTTGAGCACCGCCAGGTTGATCGAGATCAGCGCTGTGAAGAGGAACAGGCCGCTCCCCCCCTGGCTGGCCAGGGAGGCGCCCATCTCCACGATCTTCACCGGACCGGAAACCTGCGAGGCGGTTTCACCGAAGTGGGTGACGAGGGCACCGAAGCCCGCGATGGTGCGCCGGGTCAGGGCGGTGAAGTCGTGGGTGGCCTGGCGGAAGGGTTCGAGTGGGCCGCGCGGGGCCCGATAGGTTGCCAGCCCGTCGGGTTGGAGCTGGGCGCCGATGCGACCGATGCCCCCGAGGTCAGAAGGCGTGAGGGTCAGGGTCACGGGGCTGCCGCTGCGCTCCGCCTGCAGGTCCAGGGTTTGGCTGGGGGCGCTGCGGATCCGCTCCACCAGGGCGCCCACCGCAGGCTGGCCGCCGCCCAATTGCTTGCCGTCCACCGCCAGGATGCGATCGCCCGGTTGCAGGCCGGCCACGGCGGCGGCCTGGCCCGCCTGCACCCCGCTCACCAGAACGCCGGCGCGGGCGGAGAAGCCATCGGGGATCCCCAGCACCATGCTCTGGCCAACAAGCACCAGATAGGCGAGCAACAGATTGGCGAGCACGCCAGCGGCGATCACCAGGGCCCGCTGGGGCAAGGGGCGGTTGCGCAGCAGATCGGGATCGTCGGAGGGCACGCCGCTGTCCTCCTCGTCATCGGGGAACGACACATAGCCGCCCAGGGGGATGGCCCGCAGGGCGTAGGTGACACCCCGTCGCTGCCGCGCCAGCAGCGCCGGCCCGAAGCCCACCGAGAAGCCACTCACCCGGATCCCCTGCCAGGTGGCCGCCAGGAAGTGGCCGGCCTCATGGACCACGATCAACAGAGCCAGGATCGCCAGGGCGGTGAGAACCCCCATGTAGACCAACCTTCACAGTGGATCCATTGTGGCGGCAATGGCGTCGGCCGATGGGGTGGCCCAGGCCCCACTAACCTCGGCGCCATGCAGCGGATCAGGGACATGCCCGGCCCTACCCCGCCGTGCCGGAGCCCCTGGCGTGCGGCCAGGGCCAGCCTGGTGGCGCTAGCGGCCGTCGCCCTGGCGGGTTGTCTCGATGCTTCCGGGCCCCAGGGGGGCAACGCCCTGACGGTGCCCGTGGCGCCCTGGCTGGGCACCGCCTACCTCCAGCTGGCCCACCAGCGGGGGTTCGACCGGGCCGCCGGCATGGCCATGAACCCCGTGCCTTACCGCAATCCCCAGGAGATCGTGCAGGCCTGGCTCCAGGGCAAGGTGGCGCTGGCGCCCCTCACCACCGTGGAGGTGGTCGACCTCTGCAGCCGCCTTCCGGAGCGCTGCCCCGTGGTGGTGCTGGTGCTCGATGAGTCGCGCGGCGGCGACCAGCTGATCGTGCATCGCTCCATCGGCGATCTGCGCGCTCTGCAGGGGCGGCGGGTGGGGGTGGCCCCCTCCAGCCTCGGCCCCTTCCTCATCAGCCGCGCCCTCGCCAGCGTCGATCTCGACATCGCCGACGTGCGCCTGGTGCCAACGGCCCCCGAGGAGATGGCTTCGGCCCTCAACAACGGCCGCATTGACGCCGCCGCCACCTATCCCCCCTTCAGCGACCTGGTGCTGCGGCTCGGCATCGCGCGGGTGGCCTTCGACAGCCGCGCCCTTCCCGGCCAGATCCTCGATGTGCTGGCGGTGGATCCCCACGTATTGACCAGCCATCGCGAGGAGCTCGCCCGGCTGCTGCTCGCCTGGCAGTGGACCCATGCTTGGGCGCGCCAGCAACCGGCGGAGGCCCTCAGCGCCCTGGCGGCCCTGCAGGGGGTGAGCGAGAGTGCGATCCAGCGGTCTCAGGAATCGCTGGGTATCTTTCCGCTCGCGCAGCAGCAACAGATGCTGGCCCCTGGGGGCAGCGTGGCCGCCGGCATGGAGGCGCTGCAGCAGGTGCAGCAGGAGTTGGGCATCGTGCGCGCCGGGGCGCCGCTGCCGGAGGTGAGCGATGCGCTGGTGCGCCGGGCGCTTCAGCTGGGGACCAGCGTGTCGGCGCCGAAGTAGGGCACCAGGGCGGCGGGGAGCCGCACGCTGCCGTCGCTTTGCTGGCCGTTCTCCAGCAGGGCGGCCATGGTGCGGCCGATCGCCAGGCCGCTGCCGTTGAGGGTGTGCACCAGGGCGGTGCCCTTCTCGAGCCGGGTGCGGATGTTCGCCCGCCGGGCCTGGAAGTCGCCGCAGGTACTGCAGCTTGAGATCTCCCGGTAGGTGCCGGCCCCGGGCAGCCACACCTCCAGATCAAAGGTGCGGGCGGCGGAGAAGCCCAGGTCGCCGCCGCAGAGCTCGATGCGGCGGTAGGGCAGCTCCAGGGCCTCGAGGATCGCTTCGGCGTCGCGGGTGAGCTGCTCGTGGGCGCTGTCGGAGTCTTCGGCCCGGGTGAACCAGTAGAGCTCCACCTTGTTGAACTGGTGCAAGCGGATCAGGCCACGGGTGTCGCGGCCGTAGGAGCCGGCCTCGCGGCGGAAGCAGGGGGTGTGGGCGACGTAGCGCAGCGGCAGCTGGTCGGCCGGGATCACCTCATCGCGGTGGTAGGAGGTGAGGGGAACCTCGGCGGTGGGGGTGAGCCAGAGGTCGTCGTCGGCGCAGCGGAAGCTCTCCTCGGCGAACTTGGGCAGCTGGCCCGAACCGGTGAGGCTGGCGGTGTTCACCAGGATCGGCGGCTGCATTTCCTGGTAGCCGCGGGCGCCGTGGCGATCGAGCATGAAGGCGATCAGGGCGCGCTCCAGGCGGGCGCCGGCGCCGATCAGGGTGATGAAGCGGCTCTGGGCGATGCGCACCGAGCGCTCGCTCTCCATCAGGCCGAGGCGTTCGGCGATCTGCCAGTGCTCCTGCAGATCGTTGCTGACGGGCCGGGGGCTGCCCCAGCGCTTCACCTCCACGTTTTCGGCTTCGCTGCGGCCTTCGGGGGTGAGGGGTGAGGGCAGGTTGGGGAGGCTGAGCAGCTGGTCGCGCAGCTGGGTTTCGAGGCCCTTCTCCTCCTGTTCCAGCTCCGCCACCTGCAGCTTGACGGCATTGCCCTGCCCGCGCAGCTCCTGGATCGCGGGGTCGTCGGGGCGGGCGCCTTCGCGAATGCGTTGGCCCACCTCGCGGCCGATGCGGTTGCCTTCGGCCTGGAGCTCGCTGCGGCGGGCCTCACACTCCTTCTCGCGCTGCGCAAGCCCCTGGAGGCTGGCGATGTCGGGGCTGAGGCCGCGACGGGCCAGCTCACGGCGGACCCGTTCGGGGTCATCGCGCAGCAGGCGCTGGTCGAGCACGGGAAGCGAGGAGCGGGTGGCCGCAGCCTACGAGTCGGGCGCGTCGGCGGGTTCTGGCCGGATCGCCTGCCCCGTCAGAGAACCTGCACCACTTCGGTCACCTCAGGGATGGACTCGCGCAGCTTGCGCTCGATGCCCATCTTGAGGGTCATGGTGCTGCTGGGGCAGGAGCCGCAGGCGCCCTGCAGCCGCACCTTCACCACCGGGCCGTCGATCTCGACGATCTCAACGTTGCCGCCATCCGCCATCAGATAGGGGCGCAGCTCATCGAGCACCCGCTCGACGTTTTCCACGGTGAGGGCGCTGGGATCGGTGGGGGTTGCGAGGGTCATGGCTTCGGCGCGGTCGGGCCGCGGGATCGTGCATACCGGGAGCTTAGGGATCGTGGGCCGCTGGCGGCATGGGCAATCCCCCCGCGACAGGCGGGGCTTCCCGCGCCCCTGCCTAGGATCAGGGTCATCCGGCACCCCATCCGCGGGACCGCGCCCCTGCCCCGCCCATGACCGACGTTCCCGCCGCCCGCATCCGTAACTTCTGCATCATTGCCCACATCGACCACGGCAAATCCACCCTGGCCGATCGGCTGTTGCAGGAGACCGGAACCGTGGCCGCCCGGGACATGCAGGCCCAGTTTCTCGACAACATGGAGCTGGAGAGGGAGCGGGGCATCACGATCAAGCTGCAGGCGGCGCGCATGGAGTACACCGCCGCCGATGGCCAGCGCTACATCCTCAACCTGATCGACACCCCCGGCCACGTCGATTTCTCCTATGAGGTGAGCCGCTCCCTGCAGGCCTGCGAGGGGGCCCTGCTGGTGGTGGATGCCAGCCAGGGCGTGGAGGCCCAGACCCTGGCCAACGTCTACCTGGCGCTGGAGAACGACCTGGAGATCATCCCCGTTCTCAACAAGATTGATCTGCCCGGGGCCGATCCCGAGCGGGTGTGCGAGGAGATTGAGGCGATCATCGGTCTCGACACCAACCTCGCCATCGCCTGCTCCGCCAAGACCGGCCTGGGGGTCCCCGCGATCCTGCAGGCGGTGGTGGATCGCGTGCCGCCGCCGGCCGACCGCCAGGAGGAGCCGCTGCGGGCCCTGATCTTCGACTCGTATTACGACCCCTACCGGGGGGTGATCGTGTATTTCCGGGTCATCAGCGGCACCATCTCCCGGCGCGACAAGGTGCTGCTAATGGCCAGCGGCAAGACCTACGAATTGGATGAGGTGGGGGTGATGGCCCCCGACCAGCGCCAGGTGGAGAGTCTCCATGCCGGGGAGGTGGGGTACATGGCGGCCTCGATCAAGGCGGTCGCTGACGCCCGCGTCGGCGACACGATTACCTTGGCGGCGGCCCCCGCCAGCGAGCCCCTGCCCGGTTACACCGAGGCCAAGCCGATGGTTTTCTGCGGCCTCTTCCCCACCGACGCCGATCAATACCCCGATCTGCGCGATGCCCTCGACAAGCTGAGCCTCTCCGATGCGGCCCTGAAGTACGAACCGGAGACCAGCAGCGCCATGGGCTTTGGCTTCCGCTGTGGCTTCCTGGGCCTTTTGCACATGGAGATCGTGCAGGAGCGGCTCGAGCGCGAGTACGACCTCGACCTGATCGTGACGGCACCCTCAGTGGTGTACCGCGTGAACATGCTGGATGGCAGCACGCTGATGGTCGATAACCCCGCCGTCCTGCCGGATCCGCAGAAGCGCGAGTCGATCGAGGAGCCCTATGTGAAGCTGGAGATCTACACCCCCAATACGTATAACGGCGCTCTGATGGAGCTGTGCCAGGAGCGGCGGGGCGAATACATTGATATGAAGTACATCACTACCGACCGAGTAACTCTACACTATGAGATGCCCTTGGCGGAAGTGGTGACCGACTTCTTTGATCAGCTCAAGAGCCGCACCAAGGGCTACGCCTCGATGGAATATCATCTGATTGGCTATCGCCGCAATGAGCTGGTGCGTCTTGATGTGCTCATCAATGCTGAGCGCGCCGACCCCCTCACCACGATCGTGCACCGCGACAAAGCCTATAATGTAGGCAAGGGGCTGGTGGAGAAGCTCAAGGAGCTGATTCCCCGCCAGCAGTTCAAGATTCCGATCCAGGCCGCCATCGGCAGCCGGGTGATCGCCAGCGAAAGCATCAGTGCGATGCGGAAGGATGTGCTGGCCAAGTGCTACGGCGGTGATATTTCCCGCAAGAAAAAGCTTCTGCAGAAGCAGGCCAAGGGCAAGAAACGGATGAAAGCGATGGGCAAGGTGGATGTGCCCCAGGAGGCCTTCATGGCCGTGCTCCGCCTCAATCAATGAGGGATAGAAGCGCCCTAAATCAGTAGATAAATTGCCGCTCCCGCACCGGATCGGAGCGGAAGAAAAGGCCGATGCTCAGACCGTGGCGCCGCATCTCTCGGCTGCCCTGCCGATGCAGGAGCAGCAGGCCGATGCCGGTAATCACCTGCAGGGACACCGTGGCTGCGGTGCGCGGCAGGCTGAGCATCTGCTGCTCCCAGGGGGAGAGATTAAGCATCGGTGTGACCTTGCGTTTCTCCTGCACGCTGATCTCGAGGGCACGGTCAAAGCGCCAACGGCTCAGTTCCACAGGTTCGCCGCCCGGGATCGGCACCTTTATGTCGGCCCGGCGTGCCAGCGTACGGATCTGCTCCGCACTCGCGGCCCGTTCGGCCAGCAGGCTCCACTCGCTGTTGCTGATCAGGCGGGTCTGCTCCTGCTCCACGGCCACCCGCCGTTCCCGGTTCAAGCTCACCACGTCCTGGAGAGTGAGCCAGGGGAGCAGCAGCAGGCAGGCCAGGGCAAGCGGCAGCAGGCCGCGGTGCAGGGCCTCGGTGGGGATGAACTCCTGGCGCCGCCGCTGGCGGCCACCCCCGAGCAGGTAGAGGCTGATGCCCAGCGGAAGGAGCGGCAGCCAGTTGCTCAGGCCGGTGAGGGACGAGAGCTTCTGGATCGGCGGGGCTTGCAGGGTGATCACCGCCTCCAGGCCGCGGCTGGCGATCAGCAGCAGCAGCAGGATGCCTACCAGCCGCAGCTGCACCAGCGAGTAGTGGAGCTGGTGCTGCTGGACGATGGCTTCCACATGGGCCCGCTCATCACGGGAGGAAGATCGGCTCATCGGTGGGAGGGGCCGCGAAGGAACTGGCGCCCATTCTCCCTGCTTCCCGTCCGGTGTGATGTCCGGAATGATGTCCGGCGATGGGAATGCTTACCGCGCCGATACTGCGCCGGTCGTGGCCCCTTCCGTTCAGCCCCCTGCCGCCCTTTCTCTTCCCGGTTGGGCGCCCCACCCCCGTGATCGCCGCAGGCAGGGAGGGTTTGCCCTGCCGGTGGCGGTGGTCGGCGCCCTGATCCTGCTGCTGGGCTCCCTGGCGGCCCAAAGCGCCCTCCATCAGTCGCGGCTGCGCCATGCCTCCGCCCTCGGCCAGCGGCGCCTGGAGGACGCTCTGGCCTCCGCGGCCCATCAGCTGGTGGGCCGCCTGGTGGAGCACCATCCCTGCCTGCTCACCCTGCCCCTTGCCGCCTGGTCCGCTTCCGGCAGCACATGCGCCGATGCCGCTGCGCAGGGGAAGCTGCGGCAGGGTGAGGTGCCTGCCCTGGCCTATCGGCTGGAGGGTTGGGAGCCCGCGGCCGGCGCGCCTGTGGCCGGCGACGGTCGGGCCGGGCGGATCGAGCGGATCGTTCTTGAGCTGAGCCGGCGGAGCGGCTCCGGCCATCCCCCCTGGCGGGCGGCGTTTGCCCTGGACGTGCAGGGGGATCCCCCGCAGGTGCTGGCCCTGCGGGAACTCGGTCTGCGGGGCGTGCGGCCATGACGATCGGGGAGACGATGGTGGCCGCCTGCCTGTTTCTGGCCTCGATGGCCGGCTCCCTTCAGGTTTGGGGGGTCAGCGCCAGCGTGGCGGTGGCGGAGGAGCAGCGACAGGAACTGCGGGAGCGGGTGGAGGCGGAGCTGATGGCCAGTGAGGCCCGTCTGCGACGCCATGGTGGCGAGATGGTGCCGTCGCCCGATTGCGGCGATCAGGGACAGGCCCTGGGGACTGCGTTGGCGGCCCATCCGCTGCCGGCGGGCCTGCGCCGCCAGGTGACCACAAGCGAGGACGGTTTGGTGCAGGTGGAGGTTGCTGCCAACGATCTGGCGGAGCCTGCGCGGGTGCGCCTCTGGAGCCCGGCCGCGTTCGGGTTGTGCGGTGGTGGCGCTTCTTCGCCGCCGGAGCCCTCGCCGGAGGCGGAGGCGCCATGAGGGAGGGTTGCCGAGGGCTATCGATCGCGGAGCTGCTTGTGGCGGCGGCTCTGCTGGGGCTGCTGGCCCTGCCCGGCCTGCGCTGGGCGGGCGGCTCCCTGGCCCGCCAGCGGGTGGAGAACGCCAGTCGGCGGGTGGCGCTCGGCCTGGAGCGGGGCCGGGCCGCCGCCCAGCGCAGCGGCCAACCCTGTGGTCTGCGGCTGACGGCGGAGGGCTGGGAAGGGGCGAGCGGCGGCGAGCTGCCGAGCTGCCTGGAGGCGGGGCTGGCCCTTGTCGAGGATGCTGCGGCCGACTCGATCCGTGTGGAGCACAACCTGCCCCAGGAGGTGCGGTTCACCAGCAATGGTCTGGTGCTGGATGGGGGCACGGTGCGGCTGGGGGCCGTGGGCACGCCGCTGGTGCGCTGCGTGGTGGTGTCCCTGCCGCTGGGGGTGGTGCGGGTCGGTCGCTGGCAGGAGGCGCAATGCCGACCCGATTCCAGCCTCTGAGCGTTTGCCGGCGCCGGCCGCGGCGGGGAGGGCCGCTCGGCTTCAGCTTGCTTGAGCTGCTGGTGGCGGGCTCCCTGGGCTTGTTGCTCTGGGGGGTGGTGTTGCGCCTGGTGCTGGTGGAGGGGGATCAGGGCGCCCGGCTGGCACGGATGGCGCGGGAGCGGATCGGGCACCGGCGGAGCCTGGAGCTGATCCGGGGTGATCTGCGCCGTGCGACGCGCCTGGCTGCATCGCCGGAGGCGCCGCGGGATGGCTGCCCGATGGCCGGCCGGCGGCCGGTGCTGCACCTGCATACCGACGCCGGGGCGATCACCTACGCGATCGGTCCAGCGCCCTCTCCGATCTGGCGGGGCCGGGTGCTGCTGCGCTGTGGCCCCGCCTTTGGTCTTTACGGAGACCCTGGTAGGGGAGATCCCCAGAACCGGGTGTTGCTCGATGGTCTCAGCCCGACTGGGTTCACGGCGGCTCCAGAGGGGGGGGAGCTGCTGCGCCTGCGGCTGGAGCAACAGCTGGCCCTGCCGGGGGGCGGGCAGCAGCGGCTGGTGACCGAGGTGCGGCTGGCGGGGCTACCGAGCGCACTGGATCGGGAGGAAGGGCCCTAAAACGGATTTCCCGGGCCGGCTTCGGGGATCACTCGATCGCGCGCACGCCGGTGCGGGCCACCAGCGGAGCGGCCGTGCTGCCGCGTTGCAGGGTGACCGTGCCGGCGCGGCTGCGGAGCTCCAGGGTGTACAAGAGCAAGCGGTCGTCGTCGGTGTTGACAAGGCTGACGCGGGTATCGGCGTTCACCCGGGTCGGTGTGATGTCCAATAACTTTGATTCGGAGGCAACCAACAGCTCACCGGAGTCTGCATCGAAGGATGGACCGCAGCGCCAGAGGTCGGCCCCGCCATTGCGCGTGAAGTAATAAATGCGGGGCAAGGGCTCCTGGAGGCGCTCAGCAGGAGGCTCTGCTGGGTTGAGGGGATTGGGCAGAACGATGGTGAATAACGGCTGACCCTCCCCACAATCTCTTGGCAGGCTGGTGCTGTTGTATTCGATCCGTTCGCCCTCGGATACTTCCGATTGCAGAAAAAGATTCAGACGGCCAAAGTCATCCACCGCCCTCTCGCGCAGCTCGAGGTTGGAGGCTGTGCGGATGTTGGTGATCACGGTGGTGGCGGCGGCGGCGACCAGCACGGCTCCGAGCGCCAGGGTCACCAGCAGTTCGGTAAGGGAGAACCCGGCGGCTGTGCTGCGACGCCGGGAGGCGAGCTGGAGGGCGGTGGCAAGGGGACGTTTGGGGGTCATCGAGCCAGGCTCAGAAAGCGCCGTCAAAACTGTCTTCCGGGCAGTCCAGGGCATCGGTGAGTTGCGAATTGTTTGCAGCGCCGATCGCCAGGAAGCCCAGGAGCGGTTCCAAGCGCAGGCAACGGGCGAGGGAGCCACCCCCTCGGCTGATCTCCACCGTTAGGGGCAGGGGCCGATTCTGTGGGGTGGAACCACCTTCGAAGGTCACGGTACCCCGGGGCGAGAAGGTGATGGCGTTGCCGTCGAAGGTTTGCACAACGAAACTATTGCTGGGATTGGTGTTTGGTAGCAAAAACACGGCGTTACCGTTCTGCTGTACTGAGGTTGGGGCGCAGAACGCAGGGGTTTCAGCCAGCACCGATCCAGGTCTGAGAGCACCGCTGTTGAAAGTGACCGTGCAGGTGGGGAATTGCTGGGGATTTGCTTCTCGTTGCGTGGGATCCACGCCCATCGCCTTGCGCTGCACGCCCTCCAGCCAGCCGTAGAGCGACACGGTGACGGCGTTGAGCTCATCGCGCCGCAGGCTTTGGCCGGTGGTTCGAAAGAGCACGCCGGCGATAATGGTCATAACCGCGACGACAACCAGAGTTTCCGCCAGGGAGAACCCCCGGGAGCTGCGCCGGCGTGCCAGCAAACGGCCATGGGGAGGGAGGCCGCTCATGGGCAGAAGGAGGCCACGGGGGGGGTGATCACCACGCTGCGCACAACTGGGTTTTCATCCGTGCGAGCGGTTTGATAGAGGACCTGGATGCGGTGGGTTCTTGAGCCGCCGCTTCTGATGCCGGCAGCGGTGCGGGCAAAGCCAGCAGGTGTAGCACGATCATTGATACTTTGGATCAAATTATCACTGAGGCTGCCGTCAAGGCATGCCCGTTCGAAATTGGCTTTGCTGGGATTGCCAACGTCTTCGTTGATCAGAGCATCGTCCTGAGAGACAGCTGGGCTGAAATAGCTTTCGTCTGAAGGTGAATTGCCAAGGCAGGTGGGTGTGTCGCTCGCTTCGAGACTCGGCGCGCCGGAGCACCACGTGTAGCGCTCGGCCATGGAGCGAACCATGGCGATATCGGCGTCCACCGCGGCATTGCGGTCGTTGAGGATGGTGCTGCTGTTCAAACCACGGGTTGCCACCCCATTCATCGCCGCGGCCATTCCGAGCGCGCCCGCCAAGATCACCATTCCCATCAGGACCTCTACTAATGAGAAGCCGGATTCAGCATGCTGAGCATGGGAGGCACACCGCTTTTCGTGGGAATGCCAGCGTGATGAGAGTGGGAAGGGGGGACGCATGATGATCTTGCTAGCCGCTACTTGGTTTAGGGACCGGGAACTTGGAAAAGAGATCGTCCGGTAGTGCCACGAGCAACATAGTCAAAGGTGAAATTGGGGGCGTAGCGATCGTCTCTTGATGTTTCCATGCCGAAGAAGTCAGCATTCACGCCTGGTACGTAAATTTCAGTGCTGCGATTAACAAATCGCAGGCGATGGGTCCAAACCGCAGCGGCGATTTGCGGTCTGCCTTGATCCAGGTCCTGATCATCCCAGCTGGTTCCTACCGTGGGGTCACCGTAGACGGTGAGCGTGGAGTAGGGCGCATACAAGAACATGCCGCGCATATAGCCATCATCACCAACTTCTGCGAAGACGGTACTGGATCGTCCGTCGCGCTGGCACGTATCTTCCACGGAATTCTTGACTTGATTGAACTCCCTTTTGCATCCAGAAACTATTGCAGATCGGGTGGAGATGCTCGAATCTGCCGGCGTCAGGCAAGCCTCCTGATCAGCGCTGCCCCAATTGCCGCAATTGACGTGTTGAATCTGGCCGTCGTTATAGCCCCCAACGGTGTAAATTGATCGGAAGCCAAAGGGGCTGAGACCATTGGCCTTCATGGCCTCGATTATGTTTTTATCGTTTTCGTATTCAGGGCTTTTGGGGTCGGATGCGAGTTTCGTCTTGGCCCAGTCTTCGTTGATGTGAAGATTAATGCGAGGATCTTTGGTTTCGGGATTTCCGGTTGAGTCGATAAAGAGAGTGTTGTTGGCAAGGGCGCTGGCTTCGGTCTTGCCGTCAAAGTCATTGACGTAAATGTTGCTTATGCGGCAGTGATAGGAAACGAATTCGTCCTTCTCCTGTCGAGCGCACACGTTTTTGCTGTCGTTCGGCCGGCTGTGGTCGTAGAGGGTCTCGCAGCTTCCGGGTACGATTTCCGGCGCGCGGTCGTATCGGTTGTTGGTTGCCGCTGTTGCTGAATTGCCTGGATTGTAGGATTTATTGCAAATCTCAAGATTTTTGCCCTGTACGCGTATGTAGTCTTTCGCGTATTTGTCGGTTCTACTATTTTTTTTGGAGCCATCTGTTTCGCATTTGGAATCTCCTGGGTCGCAGGGGATGGTGCGATTGATTAACTCAATGGGGCGAGACGACAGGGATTTGGCTTTGTCAATGCCTTTCTTTTGGCAGTCAATGTCTTCGGCGTCGCAGGGGATGCCATCGGGGCCGAGTACGGGAACATTGGGGATGTTCGTCTCGCTCCTTTTGACGGGAACCTCATCAATGAAAGTTTGGCCCCCACAGCTGGCTTGGGTGGTGTAGCAGAACACCCGGTTGGGCTTCTGGCTGGGGTCGTTCTGATTGCGCAGATTGGGGGTGGAGTTGACCAGGAACAGGCCACCGTCGTTGCGGCCTGGGCCGTTTCCGGTGCCTAGAACCATTTGGGGGAAATCCTCGTAGCAGAAGCGATTGTCGTCTCCGTAGATTCCCGGCAGGAAATTATCATCGGATCTCTCCCCTTGACGGCTCATGTCGCCAGGCCCGCGGAAGCTGCGGTTGCAGCATTTGGGTACCACCTGCAACTCCTGAGTCACCCGGGAGCTGGAGAGGAGTTTCCCACCACGGAGCACCTGGCCTTCTAACGTGAGCTCCACGTAGCCGACGCCACGTTTCGGGAACTTGACCTTATTGCTGCCGGGGTCGACCGGATTC
>CANEWU010000030.1 GCA_947442825.1 Synechococcaceae cyanobacterium | reverse complement strand
CTCCGCCGACTTGGACCACTTCCTGCAGCTCTCCTCCTTCCCCGACCTCCAGGTGGACCGCCTGGACCTGGAGCTGGTGGGCATGGGCAGCGGGGGGGTCAGCGGGCTGCAGACCGAACGGCGGCTGCAGGAGGTGCGCCGGGCCTACCGGCGCACCTTCGGCCTCCTCTGGCCGGTGCCCTTCCTTTTGCGCTATGGCCAGCGCCTGTGGAGCCGGGCCCGTGGCTGAGGAGGCGACGGGCGTGCTGCTGTTCGGGGCCGCCACCCCAAGTGGGGCCGCCCTGCTGGAGGCCGCCGGGGCGCGGGCGGTGCTGGCGGCGGGCCGCCGCCCCCTGCGGCCGGAGCTCGCCCCGATGGCACGCGGCGGCCTGCGGGTGGATCTCACGGACCCCAACTCCTTCGCGGCCCCGCCGGAGCCTCTGTGGTGGATCAGTTTTGCCCCCCTCTGGCACCTGGCACCCTTCCTGGAGACCCTGCGGCGGCAGCGGCCCGACAGCCTGCGCGGTCTGCGCGGTGTGGTGGCCTGCTCCTCCTCCTCCGCCCTGACGAAGCGGTTCGCCGCCAACGACTTCGATCGCGACCTGGTGCGCCGGCTCCGGGAGGCCGAAGCGAGCCTGGCGTCCTCCTGCGCCGCGCTGGCGGTTCCGTGCCGGATCCTGGCGCCCACGCTGATCTACGGGCAGGCCGGCGGCTATGGGGATCGCAACCTCAGCCGGCTTCTGGACCTGATGCGGCGGCTGCCGCTGCTGCCCGTTCCGGCCCGCAGCGGCCAGCGCCAGCCGATCCACGCCCGCCAGCTGGCCCGCTCGGCTCTGGCGGTGGTCGAGCGGCTGGAGCGGCAGGGGAGCGCCTGCGACCTGCCCGCGGTGCTGACCCTCGGCGGCGACGAGAGCCTCTCGTACACCGCCATGCTCGAACGGCTGCGCCAGGCCGCCGCTCCGGGGGATCCGGCCCGACGCTGTCGCTTCCTGCGGCTACCGCCGCGGCTGCTGCTCTGGCTGGCCCATCCGCTGTTGCTGCTCTCCCCCAAATCCTTCGAGGCGATGCAGCGCACCCAGGCCGACCTGGCGGGCTTCCTGCGGGCCCATGAGCTGCTCGGGGAGCCGCCCGAAGCATTTCCGCTGGCCCCCCTGGCCCTGGGCCAGGATCCGGGAGCTGCCTGAGATCCCCCGCCCGATGCTGCCGAGCCTGCCCCCCGCCGGGTCCGCGATCCTCGCCACCGCCGGGGCCGCCCTGCTGACCTGGCTGCTGCTGGCCGCCCTGATCCCGGTGCTGCGCCGACGGATGCTCGACCAGCCCAATGCCCGCAGCTCGCACCAGAAACCCACCCCCCGCGGCGGTGGGCTGGCCTTTGTGATCGTGGGGAGCGCGCTGAGTGCGGTGCTCGGAGAAGGGCGCTCGGCGCTGGTGCCGTTGCTCTGCTGCCCCCTGGCCCTGGTGGGACTGCTGGACGACCGTCTCGATCTGCCGGCGTCCATGCGCTATGGCGCCCAGCTGCTCACCGCAGCAGCGCTGCTGGCCGTGGCGAGCATGCCCCTACCGCTATGGTCCTGGCCGCTTGCCTTGATCGCGATCACGGCGGTGATCAACTTCGTCAATTTCATGGACGGCCTCGACGGGCTTGTGGCCGGCTGCGGCGCCGTGCTGCTCGGCCTGGTCGCCATGCTGCCGGGCGGGGCCGGACTGGAGCCTCTGGCCGGGTCGCTGCTCGGCTTCCTCGCCTGGAACTGGAGCCCGGCACGGGTGTTCATGGGAGATGTGGGCAGCACCTGGCTGGGGGCTGTGTTCGCGGGGCTGGTGCTGCAGCAACCGGAGCCGGCCCGGGCGGCGGAGCTGCTCCTGGTGGCCCTACCCCTGCTCGCTGACCCCCTGGTGTGCGTGCTCCGGCGCCTGGCGGATGGACAGCCGGTATTCCAGGCCCACCGTCTGCATCTCTTTCAGCGGCTGCAGCAGGCCGGCTGGAGCCATCGGCAGGTGGCCCTGCTCTACGGGGGGGCCACCGCAGCGCTGGCCATGGCCCTGCGCTGGGGTGGCGGCGGCGCCCTGCTGGCCCTGGCGGGGCTGGAGCTGGCCCTGGGGGTGGGCCTGGATCGGGGTGTGGCCTTATCCTTCTCAAGCGCCTGCGCGGCCCACCGCAACCGAAAAACTTAAAGATCACACAGTGAAGCTGGAAAATATCTTGACGATGCCGCCTGGGGGCGATGAGTAATTTCTTGCTACGCGATCCGGATTGTGTGCTGATCCACATCCCAAAAACCGCTGGAACCTCGATCCGCAAAGGAGCCTGGCAAGGCCGCTACGAGGGTCCGATCCATGGCCACCTGCCGCCAGAGTGGCAGCACTATTTCCGTTTTGCTTTCGTACGCCACCCTTTAGATCGCTTCATCTCGGTCTGGAAAATGTTCACCGATGGCACCCAGAACGAACCTGGATGGTCGATGCCCCAGGATGCCCATCCCCTGCCTCTCTCTGACTTCGCGGAGATCGTTTTTGACGATTCCATTGTGTTCGACGAACGGCGCCGCAGCTTCCCGGAAAAGATCCGGCATCACGCCATGCCCCAGACCCATCCTTTTTACTGTTTGCAACAGGCAGAGTTCGTCGGTCGCTACGAACGTCTCGCCTCCGACTTCGCCCTCGTGGCCCAACGGGTTGGGCTGAACGCTCCCCTGCCGCATATGCACAGTACCCAACACGGCGCCTGGAGCGAATACCTCAGCGGCTCCCTGCTGGATCGCTGCCTCGCCTTCTACCGCGACGACTTCCGGGAGCTCGGGTACTGATGCAACAGCTTCGCCTGCTTCGCTCAATTCAGCTCCAGCTGTTGCTGCGCCGCATGACGATGGTGCTGTTCGACGGTCTGCTGATTGTCATTGCCTTCCTAGGGGCCTATTTTCTACGCCTTCAGGACAGCGAAAGCCTGCGGGACATTCTGCAGCGCACTCTCTATCTCCTGCCCCTTGCCGTGGTCAGCGGCCTACCGGTTCTGTTCTTCAGCGGCTGGTATCGGGGCCTAACCCGCTACGCCGGCAGCCACTCCCTCTACGGGCTGATTCCGCGGACCGCCTCCATGGTGCTGGTGCTTCTGCTGCTGACCACCTTGATCGGCGCCCCCCAGCCCCCCCGTTCCTTTTGGATTCTGTATTGGCTGCTGTTCACCGGCGGAGCAATTGCCAGCCGCATCGTGTTGCGCGATCTGTTGATTCAACAACTCCAGCGAATCCGAAAACGCAGCAGCGCTTCGACCGAAGCGGTCCCCACCCTGATCTACGGCGCCGGGTCCTCCGGCCTCAGCCTGCTGATTGCCCTCCGCCACGATCCCCGCTTCCGGGTCATCGCCTTCCTCGACGACGACAGCCTTCTGCACGGCCGGACCCTGCAACGCCTGAGCATCGAGCGGCCGAGTCAACTGCCCCAGCTGATCCAGCGCCACGGCATCCGTCAGGTGCTGCTGGCCATCCCCTCCATCTCCCGCAAACGCAAGCGCCTGCTGGTGGACCAGCTCACCCACGAGGGCCTCAAAGTTCTGTCCATCCCCTCCCTCGCACAGCTGGCGAGCAACCAGCGCATCGTCAGCGATCTGAAACCCGTCTCGATCGAGGATCTGCTGGGTCGTGAACCCTCGGTGCCCAACCCCCGACTGCTGGGGGCCTGTGTCGGCGGCAAGGCAGTGTTGGTCACCGGGGCCGGCGGTTCGATCGGCAGCGAGCTGTGCCGCCAGATCATCGATCTGGGGGCCACGTGCCTGTTGTTGGTGGAGCGCAATGAATTCGCTCTTTACGCCATCGACGGTGAACTGCAGACCCGCATCAAGCGGGCCAACGGCCGCACCGAGCTGATCCCGGTACTGGGAGATGCCGCCAATGCCAGCCGTCTGGAAGCTCTGTGCCGCCGCCACTCGATCGACACCATCTTCCATGCGGCCGCCTACAAACATGTGCCCATGGTGGAGGCAAACCTCTGTGCCGGCGTTGCCAACAACGTGCAGGCCACCCGCGCGGTGATCGAAGCCGCCCGGAGCACGGCGGTCTCCCATTTGATCCTGATCTCCACCGACAAGGCCGTGCGCCCCACCAATGCCATGGGGGCGAGCAAACGGGTCTGCGAACTGCTGATTCAAGCGGCGGCTTCCGAAGTGGCCGCCAACGGCAGCGGCCCGGTGATGGCGATGGTGCGCTTCGGCAATGTGCTCGGTTCCTCGGGATCGGTGATCCCCCTGTTCCATCGCCAGATCGCGACGGGGGGACCGCTCACCGTGACCCATCCGGCGATCACCCGCTACTTCATGACCATTCCCGAGGCGGTGCAGCTGGTGCTGCAGGCCAGTGGCATGGCCCAAGGGGGCGATCTTTTCCTTCTCGACATGGGCGATCCTGTGCGAATCGCCGATCTGGCACGGCAGATGATCGAGCTTTCCGGCCTGCGGGTGCGCGACGACCAAACTCCCGATGGAGACATCGCGATCCACTACAGCGGCCTGCGACCTGGGGAGAAGCTCTACGAGGAGCTGCTGCTGAGCGCCGACGATCAGCCCACCGACCATCCGCTGATCCGCCGCGCCAACGAGCCGATGCACACCAGCCGCGACCTGCAGCCCCTGATCGAGGCCCTCTGCCAGGCCACCTCCAGCTGGGATGACGAGGCCAGCGCCGAGCTGCTGCACAAACTTGTGCCGGAATACCCACCGGAGCGGGGCGAAGGCCGGCAAAGTGGCCCGATGCCTTTTCTCCCCGATCCGGCGCTTCGATGACTGCCTCTCACGTCGCGACCCTCCGCGAGCGTTTGCAGACTCTCTGGAGGCGGATTCCCGAGGGCCAACGGGTCTGGCTGGCCGATCAGGTCCCCACCATTCCTCCGGCCACCCCCCGCAATCTATGGCTGCTGCTGGCGGCGGCTGTGGCCACCCAGAATGTGGCGGTGTTCACCAGCAGCCAGAGTGCCCACGTCGGGGTTTTCGCCCTACTGGTGTGGGGGGGGGCGCTGATCTGCATGGAGGATCAGCTGGAGACGCTCGAACCGCGGCCAGGGCGCTTCGGAATTGTCGTCGGCAGCCTGCTGCTTCTGTGGATCATCGCCCGCACATCCCGCATCCTTTTCTGGGAGGGAGTTCTTTATCTCTTTCCCCCCTTGGCCGGTCTGGCACTTGTGTTGCTGTGCCTGCCTCTGCGGCAACTAGCCAAGTTGCGGGAAAGCCTGATCTGCCTTTGGATGGTGCCCCTGTTTGCCCTTATCTCCCTGCGACTCCCTGAGCAGCCGCTCAGCCTGCTGACCGCCCGCATTTCCAGCTTCTGGATCAGCTTGCTGGGGATCCCCGTCAGCACCGAGGGGCGCACCGTCATGCTGGCGGATGGGGGGGTGACGGTTCTGGGCCCCTGCAACGGGATGGACATGATCGCCCAGACGATCTGTGTGTGCGTGATCTTTCTGATGGCCTTTCCGATCCGCTCCCGCCTCAGCCGCTTCCTGGTGCTTGTGGCCTCCCCGGTGGCCGGGCTCATGGCCAACACCATTCGCATCTCCCTGCTGGCACTGATCACTACCACCGGCCAGAGCAAGGGCGACACTTGGTTTGAGTTCTTCCACAAGGACACGGGATCGCTGATCTTCTCCGGCATGGCGGTCTTCGTGTTCGGAATGGTTTACATGTGGCTGCTCGAGCGTGAGCTGCCGCCCCTACCCGATAAGGCCCCATGACCGCCTTCATCCCCCGCTCCTGGCTCGCCGGCTGCCGCTGGACCCCCCTCTCGGTTTGGCTGGCCGTCCTCGCTGGTCTGGCCACCATCGCCGCGACCAGAGCCTCGCTGTGGCCGCTCTGGCCAAGGGCGGAGCCCCTGCCCGAGGCCGTTCTGGCCCGCTCCCTCCAACAGGCGGGCCTTGTTGTCACCGCCGTTCCCCTGAAGGAGGAACAGGCCAAGCCGCAGCGAGATACCGACAGGGCTCTCTCCCAAACCCTGGCCTTCCGTTTCGCCAGCGGCGAGGAGCTGCGGCTGCTTCGGGGCGTGGCTCGCAACCCCCTCGAGTTCGAGCCGAAGACCTTCACCCTCAAGCGAAAGGATCTGTTCATGAAGGATCCCAAGCTGGCCGGTCCACCGCCGCAGAGAGTGGGCAAAATCGCCGGCAGGCCTGCGCGGCAGACCTGCCTGGTCGCCCTTTCCCCAAGGGCGATGGGCTACGGGGTGGAGTGGACCACCCTGGGCGAGCTGGTGAATCGTTCCGCCGTCGGCCAAGCCAGCGCCATTCGTCGGCTGGTGGGCCTCGAGGCCAACCGCGAATACGCCTGTGTGCTGATCAGCCTGCGTAGCGGCGGGGCTGGTCCCGTGTCTCCAGGGCTATGGAGCCGGCTTCTGCAGATCCTGCCGGAGGCGCTGACGCCCCGCGAAGCCACCGGCGGGGCCGCCCCAGCGAGCGCCCCCTCCAGCTGACCCTCTTTTACTGTCCCTTTCAGGCCCCGTTTCGCTCTCTCCATGGCTGAGGCATCCCGCGAATCGCTCGGCGAACAAACGCTTTCCCGCACGCCAGCGCCGGAGGCCAAGCTCTCCGGCTCCGGCAGGCAGATCGAAGGCGTGAATAGCGAGGTGCTGACCCTCGGTGGCCTGGGGCTTCTGGCCTATGCGCTCTACAGCCTGGTGCGCATCGTTCTCAGCGGCGATGCGGGGGTGGGGCCCGAGGCTGCGCTGTCGCGAATGTCGCAGTTGGTTTCTCTGTACCCGGTGCTGCTGCTCGGGCCGCTGCTGCTCTTCGTGCCCCAGGGCGCACGCCGCCAGAAGGGCCTCTGGAAGGGGGTGAGCCGTTGGCTGGTGTTCCTGCTGGCGGTGATGTTCCTGTTGTTCATACCCCTGGCCTTCCTGACCCAGTACCAGGTGACCCAGGCAGATGCCAACCAGGTGCAGCGTTTCGAGGCCCTGCTGCAGAAACGCAAGCAGGAAATCGTAACGGCGGTGCGCCCGCTCACTTCAGCCGACCAATTCCGGGGGGTTCTTAACAGGTTCCCCGAGGTCACCGAGGTCAACATTCCCTCGACCCAGCCTGCGTCCCAGATCCGCACAGGGATCGTGGATGGGATCAATCGGGGCATCAAGGCGGAGGTGGACCAGCTGCGGGCTCGCCAGCGGCAACGGATGCTCGCCATCACCCTGAACGTGCGTAGCGTGGCGGCGGGCAGCTTCATCGCCGGCGTCACCCTGCTCAGCCTGGCGAGCTGGCTGCTGCCCTGGCTCAATCCCGCCGGCCAGGCCTTGGCCCACACACTCAAGGGAATCGGCAACGGCTTCAACACGGCGCTGCGCAAGCTGCGACGCTGGAAACCGAGCATCCGCCTGCCACGCGTGACCCCGCGCCGTGGCACCCCCAAGCTTCAGCTGTTTAAAAACCTTGGGAACCCTCTGGCCCGCTTGTTCTCCCAGCGAGGCAAAAGCAAGGGTCGCTCCCGACGCCCTCGATCCCGCCGCTGATGCCCCCCTTCGACCGCCTGCTGCGCCCCGGAGGTCTCCTGGGCCGCCGTACTCCTCCCCAGGGGCCGAGCTCCTTGCCCCTGCCCTACAGCTGGATTCTCACCAACGTGCTGGCGATCGGGCCGATGCCCCGGCAGCCGTCGCACTGGCAGCAGCTGGAGGAAGCGGGATTTCGCTCCCGCTTCAGTTGCTGTTATCCCACTGAAGAGCAGCTCAGCCCCATCCCGGCCCATTGGCGCAGCGAATCGGTGGGCCTTCCCGACCACCGCGAACAGGAGGAGCTCCAGGCCGAACGCCTCTACGAAGCGTTGGAGCGTGCGCAGACCCTCCTACGCGAAGAGGCGCCTGTGTATCTCCATTGCTTCGCCGGGCGGGAGCGTTCCTCGCTGATGGCGGTCGGTCTCACGGCCCGGCAACGGGACATGGATGTGTTTGAGGCCCTGGACTGGGTTCGCCGCTGCCATCCGGCCGCCTCGCCGATCTATGGGCACTTAGACGTGCTCGATCAGGTGCTGCGCCAAGACAGGGGCTGAGGCGGCCGTCAGGCGTCCGTGTGATCGGTGGGGGGCTCTTCCGGACGGCGATCGGCAGAGCCGTTGCTCTGGGGTGAGCTGCCAGAAGGGTTGGCCCGCTCGGATCCAGCTGTGCCCTTGGAACCGCTGTCTGTCTCGCCGCGGCCGAAGCGAAGACGTGACGCCAGCCATCCCCTGGCACGCTCGCCCGCAGGCTGCGGGTTGGAGGCACGAGTAGAACCTCCTGACGATCCTGGGCGCAGAGCCCTGGAGGAAGACGAGGCGGTGGAAGCGCCGGAACCATTGGCCTTAGGGGTACTGGAACCATTGGCTTTAGGGGCACCGGAACCATTGGCCTTTGCGTCAGGGGATCCCGCGCGCTTCGCTTCGCGTGCTTCCTGGCCTGCCTGCGCTACATACCCATCGCGCATGTAGCGATTGCTGATGTAAGAGTTGCGGTAGCGCTTGGTGAGGTAAGAATCCCGGTAACCGCGACCGATATAGGAATCGCGATACCGCTTCACATAGCCCTTGAGACCACCACCACCACCGTAGTAGCTGCCATACCGGCGATTCTTTCCGTAGGCACCAGCATAGGCATAGTGATAGTAGTAGCCATATTCATAGCCGTAGTCATTAAGGCGGCTGGGGAAATTGACCTGGTTACAGATCAAACCCAGCACATCGACCCCGGTGGCCTTGATGCGACGGCAGGCTTGGGGAGCCAATTCCCGACTCACCTTGCCGAGGCCCACGAGGAAGAGGATGCCGTCGAGCTTTTCACCGAGCAGGATCGGGTCGGCCAGCATCAGGCAGGGCGGAGCGTCCCAAAGAACGATGTCGTAGCCAGGCAGTTGGCGAATGCTGTTGACTACCTCCTGACAGCGGCTGGAATTGAGCAGCTTGGCGGGGTCGGGGGGCTTGGGGCCGGCGGGAATGATATCGAGGTTGTCCTGAATGTTTTGAATCAGGGTGCGGGGGTCGATGCTGGAATCGGAGAGCAGGCTCGAAAGGCCCTCCCCCTGCTCCACCCCGAGGTAGCGGCCCTGCATCGGCAGGCGCATGTCGGCGTCGATGATCAGCACCCGCAAACCGAGGTCGGACAGGGTACGGGCAAAGATGGTGACCGCTGTGGACTTGCCCTCCCCCTGGGTGGAGGAGGTGACGCCCACAAGACGGATGTCCCGGTCGGCCCGCAGCAAACGGAACGTGGTGAACAGGCTGCGCAGCGATTCCTTGATCGCGAAGCGCTCGCTGGCAGACATCTTGGCGGTGCTGGCGGCAATCTCCACACCCGGCTCCAGGGGCAGGTAGGGAATCAAGCCGAGCACAGGCAGCTGCAGCTCCTTCTCCGCCTCCATCGGCGTGTGGAAAACGTTGTCGGTGCGCTCGCGCAGGATCGCCGCGCCCAGACCCGCCAGCAGGCCCACCACGGCAGCCCGCAGCAGGTTGCGCTGGATGTTGGGCTCCACAGGCACATCGCCAAATTCGGCGGGGGCAATGATCTGCCAGGGGGTGGTGGAGCGGGCGAGTTCGAGACGGATTCGCTCGCGGGCCTCCACATAGGAAGCGTATTGCTCGCGGGCCCCGGCAAGGCGGGACTGCAGGTCTTCGTAAGCGCTCAGCTTCTGGGGGCTGTTGCGGAAATTTTCATTGAGCAGCAAGATCTGGCGGTTGATCTCATCCTGCTGGGCGATATTCGACAGGAGTTCAGCACGCTTGCCATCGAGGGCCTGTTGGCGCACCACCGGGCGCAGCTGGTTGCGACGTGCCAAGAGGGATTGGACCACCGGAGAATCCTCGCGGTACGTACCGCGGGCCAGGGCCAGCTGCTCCTCCAGGCTGTAGATCTGCTGGGATGGGCTTGGGGCCCCTACAGCGGATTCAGCACCGGCACCGCGGCCGGGAATCACCAGGCCGTCGCGACCCAGTTGCTGCAGGGCAGTAGGAGCGCCGCTGGGGTTGTACTGCAGCGTTCCGGATTCAATCGACTTCAGCTCGCTGGACAGTTGCACCTGCTGGGTTTGCAGAAGGCGAAGATTGGCGATAAGGCCCTCGCGGGCCGCGAGAATGGAGGCGGCGGTGGTTTCAGGGTCAAGGAAGTTGTTCTGCTCGCGGAAGCGGAGCATCTCCTTCTGAAGCTGTTCCATCCGCGACATGATCTGAGGACCCTGACGGCTCAGGAACTTGATGGCGGAATCGAGGGCAGCCTGCCGCTGCGTAAGCGAAAAGCGGGTGTAGTCCTGGGAGAGGGCGTTCAAGATCGCCCTTCCCTTGGCCGGATCGCTCCAGCGCAAGGTGACGTTGAGAACATTTTCCACTTCCGCAGAAGTGGGGGTGATCGCCAGGTTGCCGATCACCTTGGGCATGCTGACCCCCTGCCGCTCAGCCATCGGGCGGATCAGCAGGGGGCTACGCAGCAGGACAATCAGGCTCGGGACGTCGGTTTTGACGTTGTTGCGAGCAATGCTCTCCAGGGAACTGGAATTCGAGAGGGTGGCGGATTCCTCAAGGGGATTGGTGATCTGCATCTGGAAGCCGCCCTCGTAGACCGGCGAGAAGATGCGCTGCCTCAATGTGTTCACCGCCAGGGCGCCAGTGATCAACGCCGTGGTGAACAGGAACAGACCCTGACGCCGCTTGATGGTGCGCACCAAGCCGGACAGGCCCCCGCCGCGATCGTCCGCTCCGAGGGGGGAGAACTGGGGGGCTCCCTCTAGGGGAGGAAAGCGGGACGCCCCAGGGGAGAGGCCAGCTGGATCGGCGGGTCCTACCGCCAGGGGGCTTCCAGGCGCGAATTCAGGGGAGACGCCTGGAGTGCTCACGAAGGCTTTCAGTCATTTCTGAAGGTCAATTGTAAGGCCAGCGAGCAGGGGGTCGGTTCACGAACCAGCCATTCCACCGAAGGCCGGTAAGGTGGGCGCCGATCGCCGCAACCTCCCGTGGACGCCCGCCCCCTGCCGTCCCCCCGTCATGCGAGCGCATGGTTGGCTGCGGCAGCTATGGCGATGGCGAGCCTGCCCGCCGCCCCGCCCGCCGCCAGCGCACCGGCGCCACCCTCTCTGGGGGCATCGCCCTCCCCGACCCCTTTGCCAACAGGTGGTCAGGCCCCCTCCTTGTCTGAGGTGTACAGCGATCTCTACGTGCTGGGGCCTGGCGACGGCCTGACCCTCACCTTCCTGGATCCCGCCGCCCAATCGGTGGGCGGCCAATTCAGCATCCTTCCCGATGGCACCACCACCCTGGGCCTGATCGGCACTGTCCAGCTGAACGGGCTGACCATCGGCCAAGCCACCCGCTGGCTCACCTCCCTCTACTCGCGCCAGCTGGTCCGCCCCCAGCTCACCCTCAGCCTTACCACCCCAAGGCCTGTCAAGGTGACTGTGCTGGGGGAAGTGGAGAAGCCAGGCCTCTATCCGCTGGCGATCTTCTCCACCCCGGTCTCCGCCATCCAGACTGCCGGCGGCGTGACCCTGAATGCGGACATCCGGCGCGTGCTGCTTCGCCGCCTCGCCGGACCCGATGGCTCCCAGAAGCAGACCGTGCTCGACCTGGCCCAGTTGCTTCAGGTAGGCAACCAACGCCAGAACCCGATCCTGTTCGATGGGGATACGCTGATCATTGGCCGCACCGAGAACCCTCCCTCCGACGAGGTTCTGCAGCTCGGCGCCTCCAACCTGGCTCCCCAGTCGATCTCCGTATCGATTGTGGGCGAGGTCAAGACGCCTGGCATCATCACACTGCCGGCCAACACGCCCCTGGTGGAAGCCATCCTGCGGGCCGGCGGCACCCGCAAGTGGCGCGCCAACAAAAACAGCATCGAGCTGGTGCGCCTCAACCGCAATGGCGTTACCAGGCGTGAGGTGTTCACCTTTCGGGAGGACAGCGACATCTCGAAGGCGTTCAATCCGCCCCTCCGGGATCGGGACACAATCATCGTTAACCGCAGCTTCTTTGGTCAGGCCCTTGACGCGGTGAACGAGGTTTTGGTGCCGATCAGCACGGTCGGCAGCCTCATCAACACCAGCTACCTCTGGTACGACCGCTACAACCGCTGATCACGATCCACTCCGGCCCTGCCGCAAGCCCCACCCCCCATGCCACGCCAAGTTTCCCCACCGGCCTCCCGCCCTGTGGCCTGGGCCCTCCTGAGCCAGGCCCTTTGGCTGCCGCTGCTGGCGGTTGATCTTCAGGACCGCTGGACCGCCCGAGTGGAGAAGCTCACCCCCAGGCCCGGCGGGGGGAACTCCACCCTGCCTCTGCTCTCCCCACCGCCCGCCAGCGGAGCCTCCCTGTCCTCTGTGCGGCCCCCCTCGGCCTCCGGGTTAACCAGCTCGGGACTGCTGCTGGGTTCAAGCCCCCTCGGCAGGGGGGCCGGCGCCGTTGCCGACGCGTTCGCCGCAACGCCGCGCGTCGATGCGGGGCCTGGGGAAGGGATCGCCGGCAGCCCGGTGCCCTCCAGCCCACCTGGTAGCCCCATCCTGGCCCTGCTGCCAGGACCCACTTCCGCCTCGGCCCTTCCCCTCTCCTCCGGTGGCTTCAGCCGTGCCGAGCTGCTGGGGGGGGCCATCACTCTTGCCGATTTGCAAGAGGGTGCCATGCCGCCGATGGCCCTGGCAGAGCGGGGTCGCCGCAGCCTCAGCGGCGACCCCCTGGCGGCGTTGCCGGAACCATGGCGCGAGCCGATGCGCCGCGCCCTCGCCACCCTGCCAATGCCCAGTGGCCAGGCGCCCCAGCTGAACCAGGCCCGCCACGTGCACGTGCCCTCCACCCGGGTATCGCGCCCCACCGAGGTGCCCCTGGCGCTTCAGAGCGACGGCAGCGTCGACATTCTCAGCCGCCCAGACACCGACGCGGTGGTGGAGGAGATCCGCGACTGGTCGGCCCGGCAGACACCCCCTTCGGAAGGAAGCGTGGCCCCCGCGCTGGTGCATCTCCATCCCGTCAGCGACGCCCCGCCCCTGCGTCCATCGGCCGCCGATCTTTCCGCAGCGCCCCCCGCCGAGGCTCCAGCCGCAGCCGCAGCCGCTCCGCCCGCAGCTGCCCCCTCCCCGCGGCCGGCGCCAGCCTCCTCTTTAGCCATTCCCCAGAGCTCAGGGCCATCCCCCGCCCCCGAGAGCGGGATTGTTCGCTGACCCTGACGGCAACCCCCCGACTTCCTGATGGGTTGACATCCGCATCTATACTCTGGATTATTCGAGGACCTTACGCGGATCCATGGCGAACCAGACCCTGCTGATTTCGGCCTCTGCTTCCGCTGGGCTCGCTGCCCTTCTGGTTGGCGCTGCACCCTCCCTGGCCGCACCCCCCACGCTGGTGTTCCGCACAACCTGCACGGCGAACCAAGGCACACCCACTCTTAACAACGACTGCACGGGCACGAATGTGACCCAGTCCAACCCCGGCTACGGATTGGCAACAATTGCCGGGGCCAACAAGAATCCGAACCAGCAGTTTGCTGTTGATCTCGAGACCCCCAGCCAAACGATCCCTTCCACCACAAGACCGCGCTATGGCATGCGCTATCTGTTCCGGGATGGCAGCCCCGATGCCCCTGCGACAGGTGGCGCAACCCAATCCATTTCCGACGATCCCAACAATATTTTCACTGGGGTTGACTTCACAACCAATACCCTTACAACCAATAATGGAGGCGATGGAACTCTCAGGGTGAACTACTGGGATTTCCCAGGATCCACGGTCACCACCGACGGCACCAATTTCACCCGTCCTCTCCAACTCGGCGTAACACGATTTGCCCTCGGCGGCACCTGTGCCATTTGCGGCTCTGAAAACCCGGTTGTTGACATCGCACCCATCTATGCGACCGGTCGTTGGGTTGGAGATGGAAACTACAACTCCGGAACAGGCACCTACAGCATTGCATCCGAGCAGTCCCCCATCACAATCAGCAGACGGGCAAAAGGTGTCATTTTGTTCAATGGCGAAGTGACCATTGCCAACGGAATTGTTACGGCAACCTCCGGTACCGTTACGATCCGCCTCAGCGTTCCTGCTCCCCTGCCCCTTCTCGGCGGTGGCATCGCCTTTGGCTGGTCCCGTCGGATGCGCCGCCGGCTTGCCGAGCGGACCGCCTGAATCCCACAGGATTCCTGATCCCTATTTTTCCTCAGCTGCCTACCAGGCAGCTTTTTTTTATGGCGGGCTCGACAGCTTGAGGGGCTGCCTGAATGCCTGAATGCCTGAATTCCCGAGTGCCCGAGCAGACTTGGCGCCGTTGTCTAGCCCTCAGGATCCAGCCGCGTAGCCAAGAATGTCCATATCTTCGGCATAGATCTGCTCCACCCGGGCCTGCAGATCCTCGCGCTCCACAAGCGCCTCCTCCTCTAGGGCTACCAGCGGACCATTCACCCTCTCCAGCGCAATGGGTCGGCCTAGGCGGGCCGATAGGGCCCGACAGAGTTCTGGCAACTCCTCATAGCGAAAGCGCTGCACTGGAAACGGCGCCGGCTCGAGAAAGCGGGTCTGGGGACGAAGATGGGGATGGTCCAGCCAGGCCGCCAACTCGATGAAGGCCGCCAGGTCGAAGCTGTGCAGATCGCGATCACAGCGATAGGAAACCAGCCGGCAGAGGTCGGGATCCTTGCGCCGGAAGGCCGAGAGCAGGCGGCTCCACGGATGGCGCACCACAGTGAACCACCACCAAGTGGCCGGGTCGTCACCGACCTGGACGGCATCAGCCGCGAGCAGCCCTTGCAACTCCTGAATCGATAGGTGCTGGAGAAAGTTTCCGGCCAGGCCCCCGCGTAGGAGATCGTCGGAGCGGATGCGACCAAAGATGCGCAGGCGATCCTCCTGGCGCCAGTCGCCATGGAGGCCAAGGGCACGCTCGATGGCCGTTCCAGCCGTTTTAGGAATGTGAACGAAGCCGATGCCCCGCTCGCGATCGACCGGCATCAGGGGCTCCAGGGAACGGGATGGCCGTTCCAATGAACCGTAGCCGCCTCCCCCTCCAGCTGGCGAGCCTGGGCGATCCAGGCGCGCAGGTGATCGTCGTCGGCGTCGGCAGCAATCCTCTGGCCCAGGAGGGCGCTGTGCTGTACGCAGAGATTGAAGCGGCGGGGCCGCAGCAGCCGATCGTCGTAGCCGGCCTGCTGGAGGGCCCAGATCAGCGCGCCCTGGTCATGCCAGCGCACGGCCTCGCGGGGAAGGGCGCCGCGCAGAAACACCTGGCGGATCGGAAACTGATAGGCCTCCAGCAGGTGGGCATCGCGGTGGCGATCCCAGCCGGAGAGCCCGGCATTGAGGCGCAGCCGGTTGGCCTCGTGCAGGCGGTGGCCGATGGGCAGCAGGTCGTAGAGCTGGGGGGGGTTGTCGCAGGCGTGGGGGGCCAGGTTTTCCTCCACCAGGAAGGGGCCGTCGGCGAGGCTCTCGACCATCGACGCCAGATCGCGCAGCACCACGATGTCGGAATCGATCCAGAAGACGCGCTCGAAGGGGGCCGCCTCGATCAGGGTCGGGCAGATCCACAGGGGCCACTCCCGTTTGGTGGCCTTGGCCATGCGGTTCTCACCGCAGCGCTCCTGGATGGAGCGCACCAGGGGAGTGTCGGGAATCGGACGGCGCTCGATGCCCTCCTGGCGCTCGATCCAGGCGCAGGCCGCCTCCCCCAACCCCAGGTCGTAGACCACGATCGGCAGCTGCCCCCCACAGGAGAGGGCCAACAGGCGAGTACCGCAGAAGTAGTTGTCGTCGGCAAGGGTGACGATGCCCACCGGTGGCAGGGCCGGGAGGGCCGGCGCCGCCGCCGGGGCACCCAGCCGCGGCACCGCCGGCACCGTGAGCGGATTGGGGGCCGCGACGGCACGACCCTGCCCCGTCCACCCCTCGCACTCCTGCTCATTCGGGAGGCGCCAGCGGCAGATCGCCTCGAGCCGGCCGGCCAGGTAGTGGCGGTAGTCGATGCGCCAGGTGAGCCCCGCGCTCGCGGCACCCGGATGGGCCAGGTAGGCGCGCCCCCCGATGCGGATCTTGTGCCGGTAGGGATCGCGGCCGCGGTAGGGGAAATGGAGGATCAGCAGGCGCTCCTCAGCGTCGGGAGCACCGGGATCGGCCAACGCCACATCATGGTTGCCCTGGGCGACCACAGCGCTGGGATCGGCGCGGTGCAGCACCTTCGGGGGAAGGGGATCCCCCAGGCTGTTGCGGGAGTCGCTGTCGAAGCTCTGGATCGACTCCGGCGCGATCGTGGCCTGGGCCGCGTCGCACTCGCGGGAGATCACCGCGTTCCAGCGGGGCACCGAGAGGCGGCTACAACCGCTCGGCAGGGCGGCGATCGCCTCCCGCACAGTCTGTCCTGGTTGGCGACTGATCCAGAACTCGTCGGCATCGCTGTGGATCACCCAGTCGGCCCCGTGCTCCTCGGCGGCGAGGCGGGCCATGCGCGTCACCCAGCGGGACTGCTCATAGGTGTCGGCCGGCTCGTGGATCAGCCGGGCCAGACCGCAGGCCACGGCTTCGGCGGCGATCGCAGGGGTGGCGTCCCGCGAACCGTTGTCGGTGATCAGAAAAAAGTCGACTCCCTGGGCCAGGTGATGCTCCAGGTGGATGGGCAGCAGGTCGGCCTCGTCGCGCACCAGCAGGGTCATCACCAGCTTCATGGGCGAGGGTCCTCGGTCATCGGCGCCTCAGGGGGGCTCACGCCAGCCAGATAGGCCAGGCTATCGAGCATCGCCTCGATGTCTGCGCGGGCCTGGTGGCGGCACTGGCGGAGCCGGTCCCAGGTGGCGGTGTCCCAGGCGGCGGCGCGCTCCGCCAGCAGGCCCTGCGTGGCAGCGGGGTCTCCTGGGCACCAATCGGCCGGCAGCAGGGCCCGATCCTCCAGGCCGAAGCGTTGCACCAGCCCCAGGGCAGCAGCCGTGGCCCCCGGCGGCACTGCGATCGCCACGTCGGCGCAGAGGGCCGCCAGCAGGGCGCTGCTGCGATCCCCCAGCCAGAGGGCGGCCCGGGGCAGATCCGCCGCCCGTAGCAGCCGTGGCCAGGCGGCGGCCGGGGTAATGGCAGCGGCGGTGGCTGGGGCGGAAGCCAGTGGGACTTGCCGCCGCAGGCGATCGAGCGCGGCTGCGGTCATCGTGCGCAGGGGGGCAGCCGCCTCGCCGGCGATGCGCTGCAGACTGGAAGCCAGGCCGGGATCGGGGCTGTCGACCACCGCCAGCGGCAGACGCCCGGCCCCGGGAGGCTCGAAGCTGACCAAGAGCTCCTCGAACAGCAGCAGGGCCGGATCCTCCACCTGCAGCGGCGCCAGGCGCTCCGGTGCCTCGGCAAGAGCCCCATGGCTCAGGAACGCCCTCTCGAACGGCTCCCAGTCATCCCATAGGGCACCAGCCTGGATCACCGCCGTAGCCACCCCGGAGCGGCGGGCCTGGAGGCAGGCCTGCCGCAGGGCACGGGCTCGCTCCCCATCGGGCCGCAGCCCGGCCGCATCGAGCACCAGCAGCCTCACCGGGCCGGGGGCCGCCGCCAGCTGGGCCTCAAGGGCGGAGCCCTCGTTGACCCAGCCGCGGGCCACCAGGCCCCGCCGGGCCAGGCCATCGGCAAGGGCCTGGCCGGAGGCCAGGCGCCCGAGATGGAAGCCCTGGGCCAGACGGCTGCCGTCGTGGAGCAACAGCCAGCCGGGGGCGTCGGCCGAGGGTGAAGCCACGCAGAACGGCCCCGGCGATCCGCAGGGAGCGGCCGGAGGGGCCAGCAGCGGCAGGGGAGCCAGCGCCGCCGGCCAGGGGAAGCGGGCCAGCGGGCGGGCCCGCTGGAAAACGCTCCCGTGCCCGAGCAAGCGATTCACCAGTTCCCGCAGCAGCGCCGCCACCACCGGAAACGGGCCGGGGCGTCGCAGGGCCCGGGCCGTGGCCGCTTCGAGACGGACCACCAGATTCGCCACCATGTCTCCCCGTTCGGGCAGGAAGGTGGTGAGCCCATCGAAGAGTTCCCGGAAGCTCACCGCAGCAGGGAATGGGGAGGCGGGCGGCGCCCCGGGGGCTCCCTGGCGCTCCGTTTCGTAGAGCTTGACCGTATTGACCAGAAAGGAGGCGGAGGCCGCCAGCGCCGCCTGGTCCGGGTCGGGATGGACATCGGCGAAGCTGTCGCAGGCGGAGATCAGCCAGCGGGCGTCGAGAAGCTCGAGCAGCAGATCGGCGTGCCCCTGCCAGAGCGCCAGAAAGCGACGGGCGTTGCGTTCGCTCTGCACCCCCCGGCGCAGGGCGACGTTGAGAGCGGCGTGTACCCACACCAGGCCGCATTCCCCCACAAAGCCCTCCGCCAGCATCTCCAGCTGGTCGGAGAGATCCGTGCGCCGGCCGAAGGGAACCGCCGGGCGGCGGCCGCAGACCATCCGGTGGCGCCAGGCTTCTAGGTCGAGTTCCTCGTCCCCCTCCAGCCAGGCGACCAGCGCACGGGCCTCCATGGCACGGATCCGGAAGACGGGACAGTGCCGATACACTACCGGCGTTCGTCTCCTGCAACGCCCGGCCGCGATGTCCGTCCCCGACGACCTTCCGGCCGCCCGTTGCCCACGGCGCCCCCGGGCCCTCTCCACTGCCCTGCTCTCGTTGGGCAGCGCCCTCGCCGCCGCGGGCGCCGGCGGCGACCTTGGCTTGCTGGCCCCACGCCCGGCGGCCGCCTCCCTCACGCCCCCGGAGGTGCCCCTCTCGCTGGCGCCTGAGCGCCAATCGCTGGCGCCGCGCCTGGATCCTGCCCCCTGGCAGCCGGTGGCCCCCGAAGGCCCCCAGGCCGGCTGGCTGCCGGTGGGCAACGTCTTCGTATTGCCGGCGCCCTTCACACCGGAGCCCGCCAACCTGAATCCGGTGGAGCAGGCGGCACTCCCGCGCACAACTCTCCCTTACGAGGATCCCGGCTTCTTCGGCCTCGGCGGCGGCGTGCGCTGGGGCCAGAGCACCAGCGGGATCGACACGGGCGAACCCACCAGCGGGGTGGTAACCGGACGGATCGCCTACAAGCTCGGCAAAGATTTCTCAATCTCGCTGCGGCCCAGCTATATCT
>CANEWU010000029.1 GCA_947442825.1 Synechococcaceae cyanobacterium | reverse complement strand
GCGGCCTCCAGGTAGGCGGAGAAATCGAAGGGCAGGCTCCAGGGCGTGCTCAAGGGCGTGCTCACCGCCGCGGTCATGGACCCTCCCGTGCTGCGGCGGATTCTGTCACCGAGCCGGCCAGCCACCCCATGGTCCTCAGGGGATGAGGTCGGCGAGGGGGGAGGCATCGACGCCATGGCGGTGGCACCAGGCCACCACACTGTTGACCAGCAGCATTGCCACCGTCATCGGCCCGACGCCGCCGGGCACGGGCGAGAGGGCCGTCACCAGGGGCTCCACCTCCTCGAAGCGCACATCGCCACAGAGGCCGCCCTCCGGCCGGCGATGGATGCCCACATCCACCACCACCGCACCGGGGCGCACATGCTCGGCGCCGATCAGGCGGGGGCGGCCGGCGGCCACCACGAGCACCTCGGCCTGGCGGGTGAGCTCCGCCAGTTCGGCGGTGCGTGAGTGGGCCACGCTGACGGTGGCATCGGCGGCCTGAAGCATCAGGGCCATGGGCTGACCCACCAGAATGCTGCGGCCCACCACCACGGCCCGCTTACCGGCCAACGCCACGCCGGCGTCGGCGAGCAGGGCCATCACGCCGGCGGGGGTGCAGCTGCGCGGCCCGGGCTCCCCCTTGAGCAGGCGGCCAAGGTTGAGGGTGTGGAGACCATCCGCGTCCTTGTCGGGGTCGATGGCCTCCAGCAGCGGCCCCTCGGCCAGGCCGGCGGGCAGGGGCAGCTGCAGCAGGATGCCGTCCACGGCGGGATCGGCGTTGAGGCGACGGATCTCGGCCAGCACCCGCTCGGCCGGGGTGTCGGCGGCGAGATGGGCGCCGAGGCTGCGGATGCCAACACGACCGCAGGCCTTCTCCTTATTGGCGACGTACACGCCGCTGGCGGGATCGTCGCCGACCCGCAGCACCGCCAGGCCCGGCGGTCGCCCCGCCCTGGGCAGGCCGGCCTGGATCACGGCGGCCAAACGATCTTCGATCGCCGCCGCAAGACGGCGACCGTCAAGGAGGGTGGCCATCGCGAGAGCACGGATGCTCCCAGCATGCCCTGCAGGGGGACACAGCTCGCTAGCGTTGGCAGATGGCTGCGTTGCGCAGACGGCTTCGGGTTCTGTGGCGCCGCTTGCTGCGGCTGGAGCGCCCCCGCCAGGCAATCGTTGCCTGGAGCGGAACCGGTACGGCGATGGTGCTGCTGGCGTGCCTGCTGGTGGCGCTGCTTTCGAGCTGGCCGTGGCTGGTCGAGCCGAGCGTGAGGGTGGGGGAGGTCGCCCGGGAAACGGTGCTGGCGCCGCGGGACGCCAGTGTGTGGGACAGCAACGCCTTTGAGGAGCGGCGGCGGCGGATGCTGAGCCGCACCCAGGTGCAGGTGGTAGATGAGACCACGAGCCGGCGCCTGCAGGGCGATCTGGAGCAACGCCTGCTGGTGGCACAGGAGCAGCTGGCCAGCCCCGCCGCCCGCATCGACCCCCTCAACCTCAGCGCAGCGGAACGCCGCTGGCTGGAGAGCCTGGCGCCGGCGCAGCGGCTGGCCTGGGAGCAGGCGGTGCGCCAGGCGCAGCTGCGCATGTTGCGCCAAGGGGTGGTGGCGAGCGTCTCGGAGAGTGAGCTGGTGGAGGCTGCGGAGCTGCAGCTCGACCAGCAGCCGAAAGTGGGCCGCCGCCTGGGGGCGCGGCTGGTGGCGGCCAGCCTGGAGGGCCGCACCAACCTGCGCAGCGACGCCACCCTGAGCGAGACGCGCATCATGCAGCTGCTGCGCCAACAGGGAATGCCCACGATCCGGGTGCGGCAGGGCGATCTGATCGTGAAGAAGGGGGAGACGATCACCCCCCAGGCCTTCGACGTACTGGATCATTTCGAGCGGGTGAGCCGTGGACCGCGCCCCTTGGCGTGGCTGGGACACCTGGGGGAAGCGCTGGCGGCCTGCGGGGTGATGCTGCTGGTGATGCGCCGCTGGCGGGCGAGCCTGGAGCCACGCCAGGCCCTGCTGGCCCTGGCCATGCTGCTGGTGGTGCAGGCCGCGAAGCTATGGCTGGGGGGCGATGGCAGCCCGCTGGCGCTGCTGGTGCCGCCCACGCTGCTGGTGGCCCAGGGACTGGGCACGCCGGCGGGTCTGGCCTGGTTGGCGGCCGCCAGCTTGCTGTGGCCCTTTCCGCTCGATGGGCTGCTGGAGGTGCGGCTGCTGATGGCGGCGGCGGTGGCGGCGGTGGCGGCGGTGCTGGCCGGGCGACAGCGCAACCGGGCCCAGCTTCTGCAGCTGGCGGTGCTGCTGCCGTTGGGGGCGATCGTGCTGAAGGCGTTGGTGCTGCGGCTGTGGGAGTGGGGCAGCGGCCGGCCGGTGATCCTGCCGGCGGGTGGCGACCTGCTGGGGGAGGCGCTGCTGATGATGGGCCTGCTGCTGGGGGGCCTGCTGCTGGCGCCGCTGGTGGAAAGCTTCTTCGGATTGCTGACGCGCTCGCGGCTGATGGAGCTGGCGGATCTGGAGCGGCCACTGCTGCGGCGGCTCTCCACCGAGGCGCCCGGCACGTTCGAGCACACGTTGATGATCGCCAGCCTGGCGGAGGAGGGGGCGCGGGCGATCCAGGCGGATGTGGACCTGATCCGCACCGGCGCCCTCTATCACGACGTTGGCAAGCTGCACGGGCCGCAGTGGTTCATCGAAAACCAGGAGGGCGGCGTGAACCCGCACGAAGAACTCGACGACCCGTTCGCCAGTGCGCAGATCCTGCAAGCCCATGTGGATGAGGGCCTCAAGCTGGCGCGCCGCTACCGGCTGCCGCGCCCCCTGGCCGATTTCATCCCCGAGCACCAGGGCCGGCTGAAGATGGGTTTTTTCCTGCACCAGGCGCGCGAGCGCGACCCCTCGGTGCGGGAAGAAACCTTTCGGTACCACGGGCCGATCCCGCGCAGCCGCGAAACCGCGATCCTGATGATGGCCGATGGCTGCGAGGCGGCCCTGCGCTCCCTGCCGCCGGACACAAGCGAGGCCCAGGCGCGGGCGATGGTGCGGCGGCTGGTGGAAGCGCGCCAGGAGGACGGTCAGCTGGACGCCTGCGGCATCAGCCGCGGGGAGCTGGAGCTGGTGATCCGGGCGTTCGTGCGGGTGTGGCGGCGGATGCGCCATCGCCGCATTCCCTACCCGATCGCGCCACGCAAGGCCTTCAGCGCCTGAACCAGCGGACTGGGGGCGGCACACCGCCACGGCAGAGGGCCTGGCCGAGGCGGCGGCCGAGCAGCAGGGCCACCACACCTCCGGCCAGGGGGGCCAGCAACGCCTGCAGGAAGGCCGGCGAGGCGGCTGGCAACGCCGAGAGCTGCAGGATCCAGCTGCTGAAGCTGGTGAGCGAGCCGCAGAAGCCGATGCCGCCCCAGAGCAACAGCCGCGGCCGCGAACCAGCGGCGCCGACGAGCAGGCCGAGCAGCAGGCAGCCGAGCAGGTTGGCGAGCAGCAGATCGGGCAGGAGCCAGCGCAACAGGGCACCGGGGATGGCGCCGGCGGCCACCAACGCCAGATCACCCAGTTCGCGGCGGCGGGAGCGCGGTGGCGGGGAGGCGGCCATGGCTCAGCCCGCGGCGAACTGGCCGGCGGCGAGGGCCAGAAGGCCGCCCGCCACGGAGGCGAGCAGCAGCAGCAACGCCCCGCGCCCCTCCCCCGCCTGGCTGCTCTGCACCAGCTCGGCGATGAAGGTGGAGAAGGTGCTGAAGCCGCCGAGGAAGCCGGTGCCCAGCAGCAGCATCAGCCGGTCGGCGCCGCCGGCGCAGCGGGATTGGAGGGCGGAGAGCAGGCCAAGGGCGAAGCAGGCGATCAGGTTGACGCCAAAGGTGCCCCAGTGGCGGCGGGGCAACAGCGGTTCGAGGTGGTTCACGATCCGGAACCGCAGCCAGGCGCCGGGAACGGCGCCGAGGGCCACCAGCAGGGCGTCCCTCACCTGCCCCTCCAGATGCGCCGGCCTGGGCTGGCACGGCCGGCGCGCAGCTTGCGCTCCAACACCACCAGGGCTGGCACCAGGGTGATGGCGTTGGCCACCACCAGGGGCCCGTCGTTGGTGAGCAGGCCGTAGACGCCCCAGAGGCTGATGCCAAGGGTGAACAGCAGATACATCGGCAGGGAGATGCCGCTGGTGTCGCCGCTGCGCACCGTGTGGATCGCCTGGGGGAAGAAGCTGAGGGTGGTGAGGGTGGCCGCCGCGTAGCCAAGCAGGGAAACGGACGGCGAGGGGGCCATGGGGGCGGAGCAGGCGATCTCCCCCATTCTCCGCCTGGTTTGGGGCAACGCTCCCGTTTCCTAAACGCGCGAATGGGTCGCCATCCAGGCGTCCGGCACCGTCACCAGCAGCTTGCGGTCGGGGCCCTGGCTGAAGGGGCGGGTCACGGCGCTGATGGGCTCAGCTGGCAGCAGCAGATCGGCAATAGAGCACCTGCCCCACCCTCGCAATGTGATCGCGCAGCGGCGGATGGCTGAGATCGGAAAAGCGCGAGAGATCGATCATCCAGGGCAGCAGCAGATCATCCAGTTCCGCCTCGATCTGGGCCAGGGCACGGGAGGCAATCGAGGGCCCGATCAAGGTGAGGTCGATGTCGGAAGCTGGGCGATGGCAACCCATGGCGCGGGATCCATAGACAATCGCCCTCTCCACTTCGGCATGGTCGGCCAACACCTGCTGGATGGCCTGGATCGCGCGATCCGGCAGGCCAAAGCGCAGGGGCGACTGGGGCGGAGAGGCAACCATTAATCGAGCGCTGCGGCCAGGGTGGCGAACTGGTGCTGCAACAAAGTGAACGCAGGATAGAAGCGCTCGATTACATCACGGGCGATGGCCTGAGCCTGGACAAGGTTGTAGGTGTGGGACGACTGGTTGCGTGAACGAATCATTTCCATCCAGGTTTCTCCATCGCTGATCAGGCCCGATTGAAACGCCAAGCGGCTGGCATCTCTGGATCCAACCACCGGGGCGACTCCTTGGTAGACAAGGTAGTCCTTGAGGAGATTCCAGGCCAATTCATGGGTAAATTCAAAGCCCTGAATCAAGCCCTGCTGTTCCAGTTCGCTCAGTTCACGTGACTGGGCCAGGCGCACGCCGCGCTCCAGGACAAGCAGCGCCCGCTGGAAGTTGTCGAAGCGTTGCCGCCAGCGGATGTCAGGGCCTGCCATGACTTTAGGATAGGCGGGATGGCGTAGCCGGTGGTGGGCGTCACCCCTTCACCGCATCCCCAGTAGCACTGGGCAATATATATCGCTGCAACGCCACAAACAACGCCATCACTGGCAGGATCGACACGATCGCGCCAGCCGCCACCAGCCGCCAATCCAGCGAGAAGCTGCTGGCCAGCTGCTGCAAACCCAGCGGCAAGGTGTACAAGCCAGGATCATCCAAAATGATGAGCGGCCAGAGGAAATCGCTCCAGGTGCCGATGAACACAAACATTGCCAACGTGATCAGGTCGGCGCGGGCGGCGGGGATCATCACATTCCACCATTCGCCCAGTGGGGTGCAGCCATCGATGCGGGCCGCCTCCTCCAGCTCCACCGGCACCGCCAGGAAGCTCTGGCGCAGCAGGAAGATGCCGAATGCTGTAGCGGCCTGGGGCAGGATCAGGGCCCAGAGGCTGTTGCGCAACCCCAGCTGCACCATCAGCAGATACAGCGGGATCATCACCACCTGAAACGGGATCAGGATCGTGGCCACCACCACCGCCAGCACCAGGCCCCGCCCCGCGAAGCGCAGGCGCGCCAGCGGATAGGCCGCCAGCGAACAGAACACCAAATTGGCCAGCACCGCCAGGGAGCTCACCACCGTGCTGTTCAGCACATAGGTGGCCATCGGATTGTCGGCAAACAACCGCCCGTAGGCCTGCAGGCTCGGCTGGGCGGGCAGCAGCGACGGCGGACTGGTGAAGATGTCTTCCGACGGGCCCTTCAGCGAGGTGCTCACCAGCCACAGCAGCGGCAGCAGCATCAGCACCGCCACCAACAACAGCAGCGCCAGCTGGACAGCGTTGGCCAGGGGGGCGCGGGCAGGGCCGCCGGAGGCGGAGGGCATCGGCGTCATCCGCGGGGCAGGGGCCCAGGCTAGGGCCCCTCAGGGCCCGCGATCAGGCGCCATAGGGACCGAAGCGGCCGGCACAGGAGGCGCCGCAGTGGCAGCCCAGGCTCACCGCCTGCTCCAGGCTCCAACCCGCCGCCAATCCGGCGGTGACCCCCGCCGCGAAGCTGTCGCCGCAGCCGTAGGTGTCCACCACCGGCTCACTCAGGGTGGGGGCCGTAAAGCGTCCGCCGGGCTCCACCCGGCCGCCGGCGGCCCCCTCGGTGGCGATCCGCCAGCGCGGCGCCAGCGGCAGCGATCCCTCCGGCACCGCCTCGCCCGGATCGAGGCCGCTGCCGATCAGCGCATCCAGCCCCACCTCCGCCTGCCGCAAGGTCTCCAGCCGCAGCCGTGGTGTGGCCGCCAGCAGCCGGGCGGCCCGGCACATCCGCAGGGCGGCGGCATCGGCGGCGGTGGCAAACACCCCATCACACTCCGCCAGCAACTCGAAGGGCAAGGGGTCGGCGGCGGTGGGGGTGAGGCGCTCGCCGATCACCGTGATCGAGCGGTCGCCCTGGCCATCCACGAAGCTCACCCCCCGCCGGGTGGGCCCATCGCGCCAGGCCACGTGCATCTCCAGCCCCAACGCCTCCAGCCGCTCCACAGCCTGCTCGCCGATCGCATCGCGGCCCAGGGCCGTGAAGAACGGCACCGGCCGCCCCAGCAGCCGCGCCAGCTGCACTGCCACCACCGCGCCACCGCCCGCCGGCTCCTCCAGAAACCGCTCCGCATGGCCGATCAGGCCCGCCGCCGGCAGCTGGTCGACCGCCAGGAAACTCACCCACTCCACGTGGCCCACCACCGCCAGCCTTAGCGGCGGCAGGGCCGGCAGCTCCTCCCGGCTCCACAGACGCATCACGCTCCTTCCCCCACCAGCAACTGGCAGCCCAGCACGGCGAGGGCCTCGCCGGGAAGCCCCAGGAAACGGTCCAGCCACCAAGCTCCGGTAGGCGGCACCTGGGCCACCCCCACCAACACGCCGCGGCCCGCTCGATCGAGCGGGCATCCCTCGGCCCGCTGCCGTTCGCCCGCCACCGCACCGGTGGCCAGGCAGGTGCTCACCTGCAGGTCGGGCACCAGCGAGCGGCCGGCCAGGAACAGCTGGAAGCGGGCCTCAAAGGCCAGCTCCACCGCACCGCTCTGGGGCTGCCAGCGGCCCGCCAGCTTCTGCGGCACGATCGCAATCGCCAGACCCGGCGGCAGCGGCACCCCCAGGATGCGGCCGCTGCGGCCATCGAGCGGCGGGATGGTGAGCCCCTCGGGCGCAAACGACAGCGGCCGCCAGCCCTCCCCATCGGCCGCGCCCCCTTCGCCCCGGCCGCCGCCGCCGGAGGCGTCGTAACGGAAGCGAGGCCAGGGGCCGATCGCCAGGGCGCAGCCGTCGGCGGTGCGGAGCTCGAGGAGATCCAGGGCGGCCTCGGGGCGGGGCGGTGCTGCGATTCAATTCCATCCGTGCCTGGGTTGGGGCACGGCGATGGGCAGCTGCGGCCCAGCTCGGCGGCGGTGCCAGAGTCGGCGGGGTGGTGGTAAGGCGTGGTGGCGAACAGGCCAGGGAGTGGCGGGCGCAGCCAGGAGGGCAATAGCGGCGTGTCGCTGCTGGCGGTGGCGGGCTACCGCTCCCTGCAGCAGCTGGTGCTGCCGATGGGGCCCCTGACCCTGATCACCGGCGCCAACGGGGCCGGCAAGTCGAACCTCTACCGCGCCCTGCGGCTGGTGGTGGCGGCGGCCCGCGGCGATCTGGTGCGTCGCCTGGCGGCCGAGGGGGGCCTGCCGGCGGTGCTCTGGGCCGGGCCGGAGAGCCTTGGCGGCGGCATGCGGCGCGGCGAGGTGCCGGTGCAGGGGGGACCCCGCAGCCGGCCGGTGCGGCTCAAGCTCGGCTTCGCCGCCGATCCTTTCTCCTACGCCATCTCGCTCGGCTACCCGCCGGTGGGGGATAGCGCCTTCCAGCTCGATCCCCGCATCAAAGACGAATGGATCTGGGCCGGCGAAGCCTTCCATCCCCGCTCCCAGTTGGTGCATCGGGCCGGGGGTGAGGGGGATGCGGATCTGCCCGAGGGTCTGCTGGGGGGCGGCGCCGATCCAGCGGAGAACCCAGAGGTATTCGCCCTGCGGGAACAACTGCGGCGCTGGCGCTTCTACGACGGCTTCCGCACCGACCCCGAAGCACCGGCCCGCCATCCCGGCCTGGCCAGCCGTTGCCCCGCCCTGGCCGCCGACGGCCGCGACCTGCCGGCCGCCCTGCGCACGATCGAGGAGATCGGGGATGCCAACGGTCTGGCGGCGGCGATCGATGACGCCTTCCCGGGCTGCTCCGTTGGCGTCGACATCACAAGCCCCCAGTTCCAGGTGCAATTCCGCCAGCCGGGGTTGCTGCGCCCCCTGCAGGCCAGCGAACTCTCCGACGGCACCCTGCGCTATCTGCTCCTCGCCACCGCGCTCTTCAGCCCCCGCCTGCCGCCCCTGCTGGTGCTCAACGAACCGGAGAGCAGCCTGCACCCCTCGCTGCTGGAGCCGCTGGCGCGGCTGATCGCCGCCGCCGCCTGTCGCACCCAGGTGTGGGTGGTGGCCCATGCGCCGGCGCTGGTGGAGGCGCTCGCCGCTACGCCGGGCTGCCTGCACCACCGGCTGGAGAAGGAGCTGGGCGCCACGGTGCTGCCGGACCAGACCTCCCTGGAGCGGGCCCGCTGGCGGTGGCCGGGGTGAGCGGGGCGCGGCGGGCGACGGCGGGCGACTGCGGGCGACGGCGGTCTAGTCGTCGCCAGCGGGCTTGAGGAAACGAGCCGAGAGACGCACCGCCAGCACCACCGCCGCAATGCCGTACGACGCGAAGGTGACCGCCTGGCCGGTGTCGCCGGTTTCGTAGGCGCCGCGCTGCAGCAACACAAAATCGGCCAACGAGGCGGCGGTGCCCCACAGCACCACCCACACGCTCACATACGCAACCCCCCTCACGGTGCGGTTCATGGGCCCTCTGCGCTGGGGCGACCTTAGGAGCCAACCACCAGCTCCCGCAGGAAGGCATCGGCGTGGGCGACGGCGAGGGCCAGGGCGGCCGCCTCGTCGAGGCCGCTGCGGCGGGTGGGGCGCAGGCTGTGGTCGGCCTCTGGAATCCAGGCCACCCGGATCGAGGGGGCCAGCCCGTAGCCCTCCACTTCCTCGCGCCGCCCGAACGGATCCCGCTCGCCCTGCACGATCAACGTGGGCAGCCTCAATGTCTGCAGGTGGGCGGTGCGCAGCCGCTCGGGCTTGCCGGGCGGATGGAAGGGATAGCCGAAACACAGGCCAGCGCGCGGAGCCCCGCTGGCGGCCACCTCCTCCAGCAACACCGTGGCCACCCGACCCCCCAGCGACTTGCCCGCCAGCACCAGCGGCGGGCCGCCTGCCTCCAGCCCCACCTGCTCGCGGAAACGATCCAGCAGCTTGGGCAACCGATCGGGCGCGCCGCGGCTTCCCCCCTCACGCTGGCGAGCCATGTAAGGAAATTCGAAGCGCACCACGCGCCAGCCTTGGGCAGCCAGGCCGGTGGCGATCGTTTCCAGAAAGGGACTGTCCATCGGCGCCCCGGCGCCATGGGCCAGCAGCACGGTGGCTGGGGCGCTGGTGGGGCCGTCGATCAAGCGGGGCCAACCATCCGCCGACGACAAAGGAAGCAAGGCAGAGGACACGGGAGCGGGCCCAGGGTTGCGCTACCCGCCAAGGCCAGAGTCAGGGCCCGCCACCGGGCGGGTTTGGCAAAGGAACGGGTGGTCGGGAGGAAAGAACGCACGGGGAAAGTCTGCGCTATCCCGGATTGTGCCCACGAATCGGCGCCGCGAGCAGCCCTCAGCACGCTCTCCCGGGCAGGCCGACAAGGCTGGGCGCGGGATTGGGGGTCAGCCTTAGGGCCAGGAGCGAAAGCTGGGCGGCGGCTCGCAGCAGCGACAGGGCCGCAAGCGCCATGCAGAGGGGGCAGTGCACCAGAGTCATGCGCCAAGCCTCGCGGCTTGAGGAGCGGAGCGGGGCTCACCGGGTGTTTCTTCACAACCAGCCCGCTCCAGCTCTCGATCTCCGCACACGCAGGCCTCCGATGGAGCAGGGCAGGCAATGGATGCAGAAGGAGCGCAAACGTTCATCGCCGATGCGCTGCAAGCTGGTTGAGCAGCAACTGGTTCTGCCGGAAGATTGCTACTCAACTTCACTGAGATCGAGCGACTCCTGCTCGACGGCACTGGCGGCACCGGTGCTGTTTCGCGCCAGATAGATGCCCCCCAAAACAAGCGCGAATGCAAGCCAATTCAGAGCACTCAGGCGCTCCGCAAAGATCATGGCCGCAAAGCTCGCTGTCAACAACGGCTCCAGCAACATCAGCAAAGTAACAAAACTGGCGGAAAACTCTTTAAGGTGATGGACGAGCAACCCCTGGCCCAGCACCTGGCAGGCAATCGCCAGGCCGATCACCGCCACCCACGTCTGCCAGGAATGGGGAAAGACCGGGCCGTGGCTGCGGAATGCGACCACGCCGGTGTAAATACTGCTGAGCAGACAGGTCCAGAACAGAATCTGACTCGTAGAAAATTTGCTGCGCAGCCTCTCGCGAGTCAAATAGTTGAAGGCATAAAACACCGCCGAAAGCAGGGCGATAGCGTCGCCAGTCAGCGAATCACGGGAGCCGCGCAGGTCGGCGACGCTGATCAGGGCAACTCCCGCCACCGCCAGCAGCATTCCCAACAGATAGCTGGCCGCAAAACGTTGGCCAAAGAACAGCCAGGCCCCTAGCACCGCAAAGATCGGCGTTACATTGTGGAGTAGGTTAGAATTGGCAACACTGGTCTGGGTCAGCGAGATCGCCCACAGCGAAACGGCCGCAGTTCCCAGGATCGATGACAGCACAAAAAGACCCCGATCCATGGCATCGATGCTGACCGGATCCCCAGCGCTAGACGAGCGCTGCATCGTAAACAGCCGCCAGAAGCCAAGAGCGATTGTAGCGAGAAGATAACGATTAAAAACCGTGGCAGAAACACTGAGCTCAACCTCAGCAAGCCGCGTGAAGATGGCAGCAAACGACAACAGCACGACCCCCAGCAGCAGGGGGAGCAACGACCATGGCGTTGGGGCTGTTTCGCCCGATTGAGCTTTGGCTTCAGTGGCGCTGGTCATCGATGCTTAGGCCAGCCGGAGGAGCGCTGACAATGGGGCGGAAAAGAGATCGGTCCACCATACCGGTACCCATGGTAGATTGACATCAGCGAACAGTGAGCCAATGCAAGATGCTGCAAGACCTTTCACCGCAAATCCTTGCCCTCTGGGCCGTACCACGTTCCACCTCCACGGCTTTTGCCAAGGCCATCAGCGGCGGCAAGGGTGTCAGAGTGCTCCACGAGCCATTCACGGACTGTTACTACTTCGGCCCGCAACGCCGCTCTAAGCGCTACGGGGATAGCCCCATTGTAGCGGGTTATGATGCTGCCGCGGCCCAGGAGTTCATCCTGTCATCCGCCGCCACTTCAGACAGGGTTTTTGTGAAGGATCTGGCCTTCCAGGCCTATCACTATCTACAGGATGATCTCCTGCGCAAGCTGACAAGCACAGTGCTGATTCGTCACCCCCAGCGGGTGATGGCCTCCCTCCTGCGCCTCAAGCCCGACTTCACCGAAGAGGAGCTCGGCTTTCAGGCTATCGATGCGCTTAGCCAACGGATTACCCGTCTGCAGGGAAGGCCGCCGGCGATCATCGAGGGGGAACAGTTCCGCGCCCATCCCCGCCAGACCCTGCTGCACTTCTGCACCACCAATGGCCTGCCGTTCAGCGAGGCAATGCTGCGCTGGGGATCCGGTTCCCTGCGCCCCTGGTTACCCCACGAGAGCGAATCGCAGCAGAAATGGCACGCCACGCTCGAAAACAGCCGAACCATCCTTCCCCCCTCCGGCTCTCTGCCCGCCCTTGAGCTCTCAGGCCAGCACCAGGCGATGCTGGAACGGGCGCTGGAGATCTACGACAAGCTCGCCCCACAGGCGCTGCAGCACCGCTTGAGCCGTTCGATGGATCGGCCGTCCGGCACTCCCTTCCCCCCTGGGCCCCGGACCTGCACGGAGCTCTCGGCAGTGCAACATCAAGGGCAAGCCCAGGAGCCACGCCGATGAGCAACAACGCCCTGCCTGCGATCGCCGGCCGCGAAGCCGAAATCCTGGCCCTGGTGTCGCAGAACCAGCCCATCTTCTTGCCGCACACCAACCTCAAGCTGGCGGAGATGCAGTCAGCTTTTGCCTGTGCCCTGCACATGCACCAGCCCACCATTCCCGCCGGAGCGCAGGGAGAACCCATCTCCCATCTGCAATACATGCTCGAGCACCCCGGCGAAGGTGATAACCACAACGCCGAACCCTTCGCCCACTGCTATCGGCGCATGGCCGATCTGCTGGCGGAGCTGATCAACGAAGGGGCCAATCCGCGCATCATGCTCGATTACTCCGGAACCCTCCTATGGGGTTTCGTGCAGATGGGCCGCGACGACATCCTCACGGCCCTGCAGCGCCTGGTGCACGATCCCGTCTTGCAACCGTCGGTGGAATGGCTCGGCAGCTTCTGGGGCCATGCCGTGGCGCCCTCCACCCCCATCCCCGATCTGATCCTGCAGATCCAGGCCTGGCAACACCAGTTCGCCGCCCTCTTCGGCGACGGGGCCCTCGATCGGGTACGCGGCTTCTCCCCCCCGGAGATGGCCCTGCCCAACCACCCCGACACCCTCTTCGCCCTGGTGAGTGCCCTGAAGGCCTGCGGCTACCGCTGGCTGCTGGTGCAGGAGCACAGCGTCGAAAACCTCGATGGCTCCCCCCTGAGCCCGGAGCAGACGCAGCTGCCCAGGCTGCTGGTGGCGCGCAGCTCCACCGGCGCGGTGGCAAGCCTGCCGGCCCTGATCAAGACCCAGGGTTCCGACACCAAGCTGGTGGGGCAGATGCAGCCCTGCGCGGAAGCCCTCACGCTGGGGCGTCTGCCGCTGGCCGGGCGGATGCTGCCGGCCCTGGTGACCCAGATCGCCGATGGCGAGAACGGTGGCGTGATGATGAATGAATTCCCGGAGGCGTTCCGGCAGGCCCACCGACGACTCGCGGCGGGCGGCAGCGGCGGCGGCAGCGGCAGCGGCGGCGGCGGCGGCGGCGGCGGTGCCACGGTGGCTGTGAACGGCAGCGAATACCTGGAGCTGCTCGAGCAGGCCGGTGTCAGCCCGGACGACTTCCCGCCGATTCAGGCGGTGCGGCAGCAGCGGCTCTGGCAGCATCTCGACGGCAACGACGAACCGGAGGCGGTGGAGCAGGCGATCGCGGCGCTCCGGGCGGAGGATCCCTCCTTTGCGATGGACGGTGCCTCCTGGACCAACTCCATCAGCTGGGTGGAGGGCTACGCCGAGGTGCTCGAACCGATGCAGGCGCTGAGCGCCGCCTTCCATCGCCACTTCGATCCGCTGGTAGCCAACGATCCCTCCGTCACCGCCTCAGAGGCCTACCAGCAGGCCCTGCTGCCCCTGCTGCTGCTGGAAACCAGCTGCTTCCGCTACTGGGGCCAGGGCCGCTGGACCGATTACGCCCGCGAGATCCACCGCCAAGGCCTGGCGGCGATCGCAGCAGCCGGCGGCTGAGGCTCCGCCTCAGGCCACGATCTGGATATCGCTGGCGACAAGGGCCGGGAAAGGCCCCCCGGAGCCGCCTGCCCAGAGCTGCACAAACTTGCCGCCGTCTTCAGCGCCGCTGCCGAACCCGGCGGCACTGCCGTTGGGGTTGTAAAAGAGGCCGCCGCTGGCGGTGCTCACCACCAACGACGCTGCACTCTGGGCCGCAGCCGCGTCATCGGCCACCACCGCGAAGGAGGAGGCAGGCAGGGAGCCGAGGGCCGGCAGGGCATCGAAGGTGCGTTGGGCGAGCCGCAGCCGATCCACCCCGGACTGGAAGTCAGCGATCGTGTCGACCCCCAGCTGGCTGGTGCGGAACTGGCTGCCCGAGCTGAAGAAAAACGCATCGGCCCCGCTGCCGCCGATCAGCATGTCCTCGCCGATGCCGCCTTTGAGGGTGTCGGAGCCGCCGCCGCCGATCAGCCAGTCGTCGCCGGCCCGGCCCCTGATCTCGTCGTCGCCACCCTGGCCGTTGAGCGCATCGGCAGCGCCGGTGCCCGTGAGCAGGTCGCCGTTGCTGCCGCCCCCGCGGGCCATCTGCATCGACACATCGCCGAGCTCCACGTTGGCGCCTGCGCGGCTGGTGTTGTCACCCAGGAAGATGAAATTCGCCAGGCTGTAGGGGTTAAAGGGCAACAGGGGACTGACGCTGACCTGGCTGTAGTCCTGCACCGGACCGGAGAGGAGCAGACGGCGATCGGCCATCAGGTAAAACGTCTGCTCAACAATGCGCAGGCTGAAGGCCGTGTTCTGGCTGAGGTCGAGGCCGCCCACCCAGGCACCCACCGTCTGCAGGGGCGTATCGCCGCCCAGCAGGCTGGCGATGCGGTCGCGCCAGAAGCCCAGCTCGATGCCCAGCGGCGCCGACCCCATGCCCTGCAGGATCGCCGAGAAGCCGGCCCGGTTATCGGCCAGGTGCTGCTCATCGAGCATGCGCAGCCGGAAGCCGAGGGCAAAACCGCGGGCTGGATCCAGCTGGGGGAAGCCCGGGTTCACCAGCATCGGCAGCAGGGCGCTGACATTGCTGAAGCCTGCGGCATTCGCCAGCGACGGCAGGCTGGAGAGCAGCACGCCGTTGGGGGTGCGGGTCTGGCTGCCGAGGAGGGTGTTGCCGAAGGAGAGCCATCCCTGGGCGCTGGGGAGAGCAGCGAGGGCAGCGTTTTAAAGGTTGGTGACCATGTCAGCGGGGGATGCCGCGGCGGGGGGCGTCGCGGCTTACTTACATCGCGGCGATTCTGACCCCTGTGGTGCGAGGGTGCAGGAACCTCCGCCGCCCGATGAAGCTCCTCCTCACCGCCACCATTGCCATCTTGATGTTCGGCCTGGGGCTGGGCCTGCGGGCCAGTGCCGTAGCGGCGCTGCGCCATCGGCCCGCCCTGGCGACCCGGGTGGTGCTGGGCTCGTGCCTGCTGGTGCCGCTGGCGGCGCTGCTGCTGCTCTCGCTGCCGCCGGCCGCCACCGTGCCGCGGGGGGTGCGGCTGGCAATCCTGGCGATGGCGATCTGCCCGAGCGCGCCCCTGGGCCTGCGACGGGCGGGACGGCATGGCGGCGATCGGGAACTGGCCGCCGGGCTGCAGCTGCTGGGGGCGGCGGTGGCGGTGCTGACGATTCCGCTGCTGGTGCAGCTGCTCCAGGCCGCCCTGCGCGCCCGGGGCTGGGCGATCCCGCCCGGGCTGGTGGCCCTGCAGGTGCTGGCGTTACAGGGCCTGCCGCTGGGACTGGGGATGGCCCTGCGCTGGCGCTGGCCGGAGTGGGCCGCGGGCGCCAGCCGCTGGATCGATCGCGTGGGCTTTCTGTTGCTGGTGGCGCTGGTGGCGGTGCTGCTGGTGCAAATCGGTCCGAAGCTGGTGGGTTTTGTGGCGGCCAACGGCATCGCCTTGGCGCTGATGGCGGCGCTGGTGCTGATTGCCACGGCGATCGGCGGCCTGCTCAGCGGCCCCGGGCCGGAGGAGAGAATCAGCGGCGCGGTGGTCACCTCCCTGCGCAATCCAGGCCTGGCGCTGCTGTTCGCCACCCTTTACGCCAAAGGGATTCCGGGGGTGATCCTGGGAATCCTCTCGTACCAGATGCTGACGCTGCTGCTCACGGGCCCGCTGCTGGGCCTCTGGCGGCGTAACGCCGCCCTGCCCCCACCAGCAGCAGGGCGCTGACGTACATCCACAGGCCATAGAGGGCCGGTGACACCGCCATGGCGGGGTTGTCGAGCAGGCCGGCGGTGATGCCGATCGCCAGGGCCGCGTTCTGCAAGCTCACCACCACCGCCAGCGTCACGCCCTGGGGCCGGGGCAGCCCCCCCAGACGGGCCACCACGACGGCGGCGCCGATGCCGAGCCCATTGAGCAGGATCACCGCCGGCCCCGCCTGCACCAGGAAGGACGGCAGCTTCTCCCCCTCGCGCACCAGCACCGCCAGGATCATCAGCGCCAGCAGGATGGAGGCCAGGCGGCCCACGCGCCGCTCGAGCGCCTTCGCCGTGTGGGGGGCTCGTCGGCGAATCGCCATACCCACCCCGGTGGGCACCATCGTGATCAGACAGATCCTGAGCATCGTGAGGCCGATCGGCAGGCGCAGCGCGCTGTCGGCCCCAAGAAACTCCTGCAGCACCGGATTGGTGAGGGCCGGAATGGTTAGCACCCCCAAGGCGCTGCTGAGGGCGGTGAGGGTGAGCGCCAGGGCCACATCGCCCCTCGCCTGATAACTGATCAGCACGGAGGCTGGCCCCACCGGGCAGAGGGCTAGCACCACCAGGCCCGCCGCAACCGGGGGCGCCATCGGCAGCAACCGGGCGATCAGAAACGCCAGCAGGGGCAGCACGGCCATCTGGGTGAGGAGGCCCAGGGTCAGCGCCCGGGGACGCCGCCAGATGCGCAAAAAATCGGCCGGCATGAGGGTGAGGCCCATGCCGAGCATCACCAGGGCCAGGGCCAATGGCAGCAGCACGGTGGTAAGGAGGCTGCTCTGCACGGCGACCTCAGGCGGGCCCGTTGCGATTGGCCATCAAGGGGGCGACCGCCTGCCCACCACGCACAAACACCAGCCGCTGCCCCAGAAGACGGGTGGCAAACCCGTTGCCGTGCCGCGCGAAGCGACGGCTGGCAAAGGATGGGTTGCGGTAAAACGCCAGAGCCTCCATCACGCCCGTAACGGCGCCGGTGGAGGGCATCGGGCGTGGGGCGGCGGTGACCGGCAAGGAGGCCATCGCAGTGGGCGGAGGGAGCGTTCAGGATGTCAGACCGATCGTGCCGCCGCCGTGCCCACCGCTCCCAACCCGCCCCTCGACGCCGCCAAGCTGCGGGCCCTGTTCACCAAGCCTTACGGCACCCCGGGCCCCACAGCGGCGCAATGGCGGGCGCTGTACCAGGAGGATGTGCGCTTTGAGGATCCCACCCAGGCCAAGCAGGGAGTGGATGCCTTCATCCTGGCCCAGCAGGGCCTGGAGAACCGCTGCGATGACATCTTCCTGGAGGCGGGCTCCGTGGCGGTGCAGGGGGAGGAGGCGTTCGTGGAATGGCGGATGGGGTTGAAGATCAAGGGGATTGAATTCATTTATCCCGGCGTCACCCGCCTGCGCTTCGGCGCCGACGGCCGCATCGCCGAGCACCGCGACTACTTCGACTTCGTGGGCCCCACCTTCGCGCCGGTGCCGGTGGTGGGGGGCTTTGTGCGCTGGATGTACGGGCGCTTCGTGGCCTGAGCAGGTGAGGCTTCAGGCCGGGGCGTTCCAGCGCAGCAGGGCCCGCTGCTGCCGCTCCTGGCCCAGCACCGAGACGCAGGCGGTGTTGAGCACCAGCAAGGCGCCGCCGGCCACCCCGAGCCCGAGCCAGCAACCGGCCAGGCTGCGCAGGATATGGCCGTGGGCGAAGAGCGCCACGCGGCCCTCGCTCCCCAGCCGCGCCAGGGCCAGGCTGATCAGCCGCTGGCAGCGCTCCTCCACCAGGGCGGCGCTCTCGCCGTCGGGGCAGGGGTGGGTCCAGACGGTCCAGTCGGGGACCGTGCGGCGGATTTCGGCGGTGGTGATGCCCTCGTAGGCGCCGTAGTCCCACTCACGCAGGTCATCGCACACCTCAGCGCGGGTGCCCAGGCCGGCCAGCTCGCAGGTGCGGCGTGCCCGCTGCAGGGGGCTCACCAGCACCGCATCGAAGGGGCGGCTCGCCAGCAGCGGCGCCAGGCGCCGCGCCTCCTCCTCCCCCTCGCTGAGCAGCGGCAGATCGGTGCGGCCGGTATGGCGGCCGCTGCGGGCCCATTCGGTGGCGCCGTGGCGGAGCAGCCAGAGCTCGGGGGAGGGGTTCGTCATGCCGTGTGTAATTAGAACCGGGCGATCAGACGGCGCAGCGTGGCGAGGAACAACTCCATCGAAGCCAGGGCGAGAACCACACTCAGGAGATTCATGGCCCAGTTCAGGAGATGGAGCTGGGGCGCCACCATCGCTCCCACGCTGCCCGGCAGGGAGACGAGCAGCTGATCGAGGACGCCGTCGAGGACGGAAAAAAGAGAGGCGGCGAACATCGCAAACGCGCTCTGGATCACGCTCGGGGCCTCGCCCGCGTCCGGGCTGGAGACGAGGTACCGGGCCGTGCTCATCTGGAAGCTTGCCACCAGGAACAGCACCGCAAAAACCGTGATCTGCGTCAGCTGCCTCTGGGCCGAGACCTCGCGCGCCTCGACCAACAGAAAGCCCAGAGCGGCGATCCAGATCAGCCAGCGCAGGAGGCCACAGCTGCCAAGCAGCAGGCGACGCAGGGTGCGGCTCATGGTCACACCCGCGGCATCTCGGCCACCGGCAGGGTCTCGGCCACGGGTAGCGGGGTTTTCTGGGGATGAAGCGGCGAGCGCTGGCCGCCGGCCACCAGGCGGTTGAGGGCGTTGACGAAAGCCTGGGCGGCGGCCACCACGATGTCGGTGTCGGCGGAGTGCCCGGAGTAAAGCACCCCATCGGCCCGCAGGCGGATCGTCACCTCCCCCATCGCATCGATGCCCTCGGTGACCGACTTGACGCTGAACTCCACCAGCTCATTGGGCACCCCCGCCAGCTGGTTGAGCGCCTGGCAAACGGCATCCACCGGCCCGGTGCCGATGCAGGCGGCACTGCGCTCTTCGCCGCCAGCCGCCTCCAGGGTGACGGTGGCGGTGGGCAGCAGGCCGGTGCCGCAGCTCACCTGCACGCGGCGCAGCAGGTAGACGGCCTGGTCGCTCTGCTGCACCTGCTCGCTGATGATCGCCTCGAGATCGCGGTCGCTGATCTCGCGCTTGCGATCGGCCAGCTCCTTGAAGCGCAGGAAGGC
>CANEWU010000028.1 GCA_947442825.1 Synechococcaceae cyanobacterium | reverse complement strand
TGCCGGGAGTTCTCGAGAACGGCCTGTTCGTGAATCTCACGGATCAGGTGCTGGTTGGGGAAATCGTCGACGATCAGCCCCGCGTGCGCGACCTGACGCGGGCCTGAGGGAAAGCCCCCTTAGCCCCTTAGCCCCTTGGCCCCTCCAGTCGCCGCCGCACAGATTCGGCATGGCTGTGCAGCCCTTCGCTTTCGGCCAGGGTGATCACCGCTGCGGCCGTGGCGTCGAGGGCGGCGCGGTTGAAGTGGATCAGGCTGGTGTGGCGCAGGAAGGTTTCCACGCTGAGGGCTCCGGCGAACCGTGCCGTGCCGGAGGTGGGCAGGGTGTGGTTGGGGCCGGCAAGGTAGTCGCCCACCGCCTCGGGGGTCCAGGGCCCCAGGAAGATCGCCCCGGCGTGGTGGATGCCCTCGGCCAACCCCTCCGGATCTGCTACCAGTAGCTCCAGGTGCTCCGGGGCGAAGGTGTCGCTCAGGGAGGCCGCCTGCGCCAGATCGTCGGCCACCACGATCAACCCCCAGTCGTTGAGGGCGGCGCGGGTGATCGCGGCCCGGGGATGGTTCTGCAGCTGGGCTTCGATGGCCGCCGGCACCGCCGCGGCCAGGGACTCGCTGGTGGTGATCAGGATTGCGGCGGCGAGGGGATCGTGTTCGGCCTGGGCCATCAGGTCGGCCGCCACCTGCTCGGGGTGGGCGGTGGCGTCGGCGATGACCAGCACCTCGCTGGGCCCGGCCAGCGAGTCGATGCCCACCCGGCCGTAGACAGCCTTCTTGGCGAGGGTGACCCAAAGATTGCCCGGGCCGCTGATCACGTCCACCTTCGGAATCGTCTCGGTGCCCCAGGCGAGGGCGGCGATCGCCTGGGCGCCCCCGACGCGGTACACCTCCCGGACCCCCGCCCGGTGGGCGGCGGCCAGCACGATCGGTGCGGGTTCGCCACCGGGCCCCGGCGGGGTGACCATCACCAGCCGCCCCACGCCGGCCACCGTCGCCGGAATGGCGTTCATCAGCACGGTGCTCGGGTAGGCGGCGCGCCCTCCAGGCACGTAGAGGCCGGCCCGTTCCACCGGGCGCCAGCGGCGGCCCAGCCGTTCGCCGTGGGGGCCGTCGATGGCCAGGTCGGCGGGGCGCTGGGCCTGGTGGAAGGCCAGCACCCGTTCGTGGGCCAGATCCAGGGCCCGCTGCAGCTCGTGGGGAGTGGTGCGCCACGCTTCCGCCAGCCGCTCCTCCGGGATCCGCAGCGGGTCGGGGCGCAGTCCGTCGAAACGCTCGCTCAGCTCAAGCAGGGCCGCGTCGCCACCGCAGCGCACCGCCTCGAGGATCTCCGCCACGGCCGCCTCCTCCTTCGCCATCCGGCCGCCGCCGGTGCGCTCGGCGATGGCCGTCAGGCGCCGATGTGCGGCTTCGGCATCGCGAAGGCATTGGATCGAGAGAGGGTCTGCCGGGGCAGCGGTGGAACGCGGAGCGGCCAAGGCGGGCGGGCGTGGGGCGCTGGACTGACGCTAGTTCTCCGCCGGCGGGGCGAGGGGGTGGACGCGACTTGATAGGATCCTCGTTTGCCCAGTCCGTGCCCGCATCCTGTGGCCAATAACAAGTCTTCGAAGAAGCGCATCGAGATCGCGGAGCGCAACCGCCTCCGCAACCGGTCGTACAAGTCGGCCGTTCGCACCTTGATGAAGCGTTGCCTCACCGCCTGCGCCGCCTGCGGCCAATCCCCCGAGGGCGAAGCCCGCGAAGCCGTGCAGAACAGCATGAGTGCGGCTTTCAGCAAGATCGATAAGGCTGTGAAGGTGGGGGTGCTGCACCGCAACACCGGCGCCAACCAGAAATCTCGCCTCAGCGTCGCCGTGCGCAAGGTGCTCGAACCCGCTTCCACCTCGGCTGTTTCCGCCGCCGCACCGGTGATCGTGGGCTCCACGATCGACGACGAGGCACTGGTCCGCTGATCGGGCCCGCCAGAATGGCGGCCTGATCCGACGACCCGGACGCCGCCGATGAGCGCCAGCGCCACTCCCGTTTCCAAGCTCGGGCCTCCAGCGCAGCTGGAGGCCCGACTGGTCGATTCCCACTGTCACATCGTCTTTCGCAACTTCGAGGACGACCTCGATGAGGTGGTGAGCCGCTGGCGCGAGGCGGGTGTGCAGGCCCTTGTCCACGCCTGTGTGGAGCCCTCGGAGATCCCGGCCATCCGGGCCCTGGCCGATCGCCTGCCTGAGCTGCGCTATTCCGTTGGCGTTCACCCGCTCGACACCGAGCACTGGCAGCAGGACACAGCTGCGGTGCTCCGCGCAGCCGCTGAGTCTGACCCGCGGGTTGTGGCGATCGGAGAACTCGGCCTGGATCTTTTCCGCAAGAAGAATCTGGAGGAGCAGCTAGCCGTGCTGGTTCCCCAGCTTGATCTGGCGGTTTCCCTCGATCTGCCGGTGATCATCCACTGCCGTGATGCGGCGGAGCCGATGCTCGCCCTGCTGCGGCAGCGCCAGGCCGAGGGCTGCTGTCCGCGAGGGGTGATGCACTGCTGGGGGGGCAACCCCGAGGAGATGGAGGGCTTCCTGGCGCTGGGTCTGTACATCAGCTTCAGCGGCACCGTCACGTTTCCCCGTGCGGAGTCGACCCATGCGTGCGCTCGCCTCGTGCCGGCCGATCGCTTCCTGGTGGAGACCGACTGCCCGTTCCTGGCGCCGGTGCCGCGCCGCGGCCAGCGCAATGAGCCGGCTTTCGTGGCCGCGGTAGCGGCCCGGGTGGCCGAGCTGCGGGGCGAAAGCCTGGCAGAGGTGGCCCATACCAGCAGTGCCAACGCCGAGCGCCTCTTCAACCTGCCCCTTCACAATGTATGATGGTTCATTGGCCTGGAAGCGGAAGCGCTCCCTTTGTCGATCCAGTCACCGTTGATCCCCCCAGCCGCCTCGCCCCTGTGGCCAGCGGCTTACCCGGCTAGCTCCCGCGCGCTCGCACGCCGGCGAGTTCCATAGGCGCACGTCCCGATTTGCCTCCCCCTTCCCCGGGGGAGGTCTTGTGGTCGTTGCGCCTCTCCCCGTCGCCGGTAACCGGGGTCCCCTCTGCCGTCGGTTCCCTTGATCCCCGCGGCTGGCATCGCGTTCTTCCCCCCTCCGGCCCATTCCGTCCCCCGTCCCGCAGTTCCCCCGCATGAGCAGCGCGATCCAGGTCGCCAAGACCGTCACCTACCTGCCCGATTTGGTGGAGGTGCAGCGGGCCAGCTTCAAATGGTTCCTTGAAAAGGGCCTGATCGAGGAGCTTGACAGCTTTTCGCCGATCACCGATTACACCGGCAAGTTGGAGCTGCATTTCATCGGCAGCGAGTACCGGCTCAAGCGTCCCCGCCACGATGTGGAAGAGGCAAAGCGTCGCGATGCGACCTTTGCTTCCCAGATGTATGTCACCTGCCGGCTGATCAACAAGGAAACCGGCGAGATCAAAGAGCAGGAGGTGTTCATCGGCGAGCTGCCGCTGATGACCGAGCGTGGCACGTTCATCATCAATGGCGCCGAGCGGGTGATCGTTAACCAGATCGTGCGCAGTCCCGGCGTTTACTTCAAAGACGAACAGGACAAGAATGGCCGCAAAACTTTCAATGCCAGCCTGATCCCCAACCGCGGCGCCTGGCTGAAGTTCGAGACCGACAAGAACGATCTTCTGCATGTGCGGGTCGACAAGACCCGCAAGATCAACGCCCACGTGCTGATGCGCGCCATCGGCCTCTCCGACAACGACGTGCTCGACAAGCTGCGTCACCCGGAGTACTACCAGAAGTCGATCGGCGCCGCCAACGACGAGGGCATCGCCTCAGAAGACCAGGCCCTGCTGGAGCTCTACAAGAAGCTTCGTCCGGGTGAGCCCCCCTCGGTCAGCGGTGGCCAGCAGCTTCTGCACAGCCGCTTCTTTGATCCCAAGCGCTACGACCTTGGTCGCGTCGGTCGCTACAAGATCAATAAGAAGCTCCGGCTCACAATCCCCGATGCCACCCGCACCCTCACCCCTGAGGATGTGCTGTCGACGATCGATTACCTGATCAATCTCGAGCTTGATGTCGGCGGTGCCACCCTCGATGACATCGACCATCTGGGCAACCGCCGCGTTCGCTCGGTGGGCGAACTCCTGCAGAACCAGGTTCGCGTTGGTCTGAACCGCCTCGAGCGCATCATCAAGGAGCGCATGACCGTTGGCGAAACCGATTCGCTCACCCCGGCCCAGCTGGTGAACCCCAAGCCCTTGGTGGCGGCGATCAAGGAGTTCTTTGGCTCCAGCCAGCTGAGCCAGTTCATGGATCAGACCAACCCGCTGGCCGAGCTCACCCACAAGCGCCGCATCAGTGCCCTTGGCCCCGGTGGCCTCACCCGCGAGCGGGCAGGCTTCGCCGTGCGGGATATCCACCCCTCCCACTACGGCCGCATCTGCCCGATCGAAACACCGGAGGGTCCGAATGCCGGTCTGATCGGTTCGCTGGCCACCCACGCCCGCGTCAACGAATACGGCTTCATCGAAACCCCCTTCTGGAAGGTGGAGAACGGGGTGGTCATCAAGCAGGGAAACCCGATCTATCTCTCCGCCGACCTCGAAGACGAGTGTCGAGTAGCCCCCGGCGACGTAGCCACCGATTCGGATAGCCGCATCACCGCCGATCTGGTACCAGTCCGCTACCGACAGGATTTTGAGACCGTTCCACCCAGCCAGGTTGATTACGTCCAGCTCTCGCCGGTGCAGGTGATCTCGGTGGCCACCTCCCTGATCCCTTTCCTTGAGCACGACGACGCGAACCGAGCGCTGATGGGCTCGAACATGCAGCGTCAGGCGGTGCCTTTGTTGCGCCCTGAGCGGCCCTTGGTGGGTACGGGTCTTGAGACCCAGGTGGCCCGTGATTCAGGCATGGTGCCTATCACTCGCGTCAACGGCACGGTCACCTTCGTGGATGCCACGCTGATCGCGATCCGCGACGAGCAGGGCTTTGAGCACCTGCATCATCTGCAGAAGTACCAACGCTCCAACCAGGACACCTGCTTGAACCAGCGACCGATCGTCCGCCAGGGCGACACGGTCATTGCGGGTCAGGTGCTGGCCGATGGTTCCGCTTGCGAGGGTGGTGAGATCGCCCTTGGCCAGAATGTTCTGATCGCCTATATGCCGTGGGAGGGCTACAACTACGAAGACGCAATTCTGGTGAGTGATCGGCTTGTTCAGGATGATCTCTACACCTCGGTGCACATCGAGAAGTACGAGATCGAGGCCCGTCAGACTAAGCTGGGTCCCGAGGAGATCACTCGCGAGATCCCGAACGTTGCTGAGGAGAGCCTGGGCAACCTCGATGAGATGGGAATCATCCGCATCGGTGCCTACGTCGAAAGTGGCGACATCCTTGTCGGCAAAGTCACGCCGAAGGGCGAATCCGATCAGCCTCCGGAAGAGAAGCTGCTCCGGGCCATCTTCGGCGAAAAAGCGCGCGATGTGCGCGATAACTCCCTGCGAGTTCCCAGCACTGAGCGCGGCCGTGTAGTCGACGTGCGTATCTATACCCGGGAACAGGGAGACGAGCTGCCTCCTGGCGCCAACATGGTGGTTCGGGTCTACGTGGCCCAGCGCCGCAAGATCCAGGTGGGCGACAAAATGGCTGGCCGCCACGGCAACAAGGGCATCATCAGCCGCATTCTTCCCCGGGAAGATATGCCCTATCTCCCTGACGGCACACCCATCGACATCGTGCTCAATCCCCTGGGCGTGCCCAGCCGGATGAACGTTGGCCAGGTGTTTGAGTGCCTGATGGGCTGGGCGGCTGCCCACCTCAATGCCCGCGTCAAAGTGGTGCCGTTCGATGAGATGCACGGTGATGAAACGTCCAAGAACACCGTCACTGCCTACCTCGAGGAGGCTGCCCGCCAACCCGGCAAGGATTGGGTCTACAAACCCGACCATCCCGGCAAGATTTTTCTGATCGATGGCCGCACCGGTGAGCCTTTCGACCAGCCCGTGACCGTGGGCTATGCCCACATCCTCAAGCTGGTGCACCTGGTGGACGACAAGATCCACGCCCGCTCCACCGGCCCCTACTCCCTCGTCACCCAGCAGCCGCTGGGCGGTAAGGCCCAACAGGGCGGTCAGCGGCTCGGCGAGATGGAGGTCTGGGCCCTGGAGGCCTACGGCGCCGCCTACACGCTGCAGGAGCTCCTTACCGTCAAGTCCGACGACATGCAAGGGCGCAATGAGGCCCTCAACGCCATCGTCAAGGGCAAGCCGATCCCGCGTCCTGGCACGCCGGAGTCCTTCAAGGTGCTGATGCGGGAGCTGCAGTCCCTGGGTCTTGATATCGCCGTCTACACCGACGCCGGCGAAGAAGTCGACCTGATGCAAGACGTCAATCCCCGCCGCAGCACCCCCAGCCGGCCCACCTACGAGTCCCTCGGCGTCGCGGACTACGACGACGACTGATCGCCAGTGCCGGAGCCGGCCCTCGGCTCCGCCCCCTCCTCTTCCCTCCCCCTTCCGCGCGTCCGGTTCCCATGTCCAACAGCAACCTCCGCACCGAAAACCACTTCGATTACGTCCGGATCACGCTCGCCTCACCGGAGCGGATCATGCAGTGGGGGCAGCGCACCCTTCCCAATGGCCAGGTGGTCGGCGAGGTCACCAAGCCGGAGACGATTAACTACCGCACCCTCAAGCCCGAGATGGACGGGCTGTTCTGCGAGAAGATCTTCGGCCCCTCCAAGGATTGGGAGTGCCACTGCGGGAAGTACAAACGGGTGCGTCACCGCGGCATCGTCTGCGAGCGCTGTGGCGTTGAGGTCACCGAGAGCCGGGTACGCCGCCACCGGATGGGCTTTATCAAGCTCGCCGCGCCCGTCTCCCACGTCTGGTATCTCAAGGGGATCCCGAGCTATGTGGCGATCCTGCTCGATATGCCCCTGCGGGATGTGGAGCAAATCGTTTACTTCAACTGCTATGTGGTGCTCGATCCGGGCGATCACAAGGATCTCACCTACAAGCAGCTCCTCACAGAGGATGAGTGGCTGGAGATCGAAGACCAGATCTTCGCTGAAGATTCAGATATCGAGAATGAGCCCGTAGTCGGCATCGGTGCCGAGGCACTCAAGAGCTTGCTCGAGGATCTGAACCTCGCCGAGATCGCTGAGCAACTGCGTGAGGACATCAGCGCCAGCAAGGGTCAGAAACGGGCCAAGCTGATCAAGCGCCTCCGCGTAATCGACAACTTCATCGCCACCAGTGCCCGGCCGGAGTGGATGGTGCTGGACGTGATTCCAGTGATTCCGCCCGATCTGCGGCCGATGGTTCAGCTCGATGGCGGCCGTTTCGCCACCAGCGATCTCAACGACCTCTACCGGCGGGTAATCAACCGCAACAACCGCCTGGCGCGGCTGCAGGAGATCCTTGCCCCGGAGATCATCGTCCGCAACGAAAAGCGGATGTTGCAGGAGGCCGTCGACGCCCTGATTGACAACGGTCGCCGCGGTCGCACCGTTGTGGGGGCTAACAATCGTCCCCTCAAGTCGCTCAGCGACATCATCGAGGGCAAGCAGGGACGTTTCCGTCAGAACCTGCTAGGCAAGCGGGTCGACTACTCCGGTCGTTCCGTGATTGTGGTGGGCCCCAAGCTCAAAATGCATCAGTGCGGTCTGCCCAAGGAGATGGCGATCGAGCTGTTTCAGCCGTTCGTTATCCATCGCCTGATCCGCCAGAACATCGTCAATAACATCAAGGCCGCCAAAAAGCTCATTCAGCGTGCTGATGACGAGGTAATGCAGGTGCTGCAGGAGGTGATCGAAGGTCACCCGATCCTGCTGAACCGCGCCCCGACCCTGCACCGTCTCGGCATCCAGGCCTTTGAGCCCAAGCTCGTCGATGGTCGTGCCATCCAGCTCCATCCGCTGGTGTGCCCCGCCTTCAACGCTGACTTTGACGGTGACCAGATGGCCGTGCACGTGCCCCTGGCAATCGAGGCCCAGACGGAGGCCCGCATGCTGATGCTCGCCAGCAACAACATCCTTTCCCCGGCCACCGGCGAACCGATCATCACCCCGTCCCAGGACATGGTGCTCGGTGCCTACTACCTCACGGCCGAACAGCCCGGCTCCAGCCGCCCCATCTTCCCCGTGCGCTCCTCCGACGATCGCTCGCGCCTGTATGCCTCCCTCGACGACGTGCTCGCCGCCTTCGAAGAGAAGCATGTGAAGCTGCACGATTGGATCTGGGTGCGCTTCCAGGGAGAGGTCGACAGCGAAGACGAAGATCGCGAACCCCAGAGCGTTGACACCCTCCCCGACGGCACTCGCATTGAGCAGTGGAAGTACCGCCGTGATCGCTACGACGAGGACGGAGCCCTGATTAGCCGTTATGTGCTCACCACCGTCGGTCGTGTGGTCATCAACCAGGTGATCATCGATGCTGTCGCCACCGCCTGACCCGTTTCTGAAGCCGGCCGCCTGAGTCTTCGGCCCCCCCGTTCCGCCCTATTCCGCCACCCCGACCGCGCGCGTCATGACCGCCTCCCCCGCCAAGAAGTCCAGCAAGAAGTCCGCCGCCCGCGAGGTTGAGGTCCAGGCTCCCCCCATCGGGGGGGCCGGCCCGTTGAGCCGCCAGGCGCCCACCTTCCGCAACCGGGTGATCGATAAGAAAGCCCTGCGCAACCTCGTCTCCTGGGCCTTTAAGCACCATGGAACCGCAGCCACGGCGGCGATGGCCGATGAGCTCAAGAATCTTGGCTTCCATTACGCCACCCAGGCCGCTGTCTCGATTTCGGTGGACGACCTGCGCATCCCCGGCGACAAGGCCGCCCTGCTCGAGGAGGCCGAGCAGCAGATCACCGAAACCGAAGAACGGTATCGCCTCGGAGAGATCACCGAGGTTGAGCGCCACACCAAGGTGATCGACACCTGGACGGAAACCAACGAGCGCCTCGTGGCGGCTGTGCGCCGCAACTTCAACGAGAACGATCCGCTCAATTCCGTCTGGATGATGGCAAACTCCGGCGCCCGGGGCAACATGTCCCAGGTGCGCCAGCTGGTGGGCATGCGCGGCCTGATGGCCAATCCCCAGGGCGAGATCATCGACCTGCCGATCCGCACCAATTTCCGCGAGGGTCTCACGGTCACCGAATACGTGATCTCCTCCTATGGCGCCCGCAAGGGCCTGGTGGACACCGCCCTGCGCACCGCCGATTCTGGCTATCTCACCCGCCGTCTGGTGGATGTGGCCCAGGATGTGATTGTGCGCGAGGAAGATTGCGGCACCCTTCGCGGCATCCCGATTGAGGCCGAAGATGGGGGCCGCTTCGGCAAGAAGCTGATTGGTCGTCTCGCCGCCGAGCCCGTCGTTGCTGCCGACGGCACAGTGCTGGTGGAGCGGGACGGACCGATCGACGAGGTGCTCTCCCCCGCGATCGAAGCAGCTGGCGTTCGCACCGTGGTGGTGCGCTCGCCACTCACCTGCGAGGCCTCCCGTTCGGTTTGCCGCAAGTGCTATGGCTGGGCCCTGGCCCACAACCAGCTCGTGGATCTGGGCGAGTCGGTGGGCATCATCGCCGCCCAGTCAATCGGGGAGCCTGGGACCCAGCTCACCATGCGCACCTTCCACACCGGCGGCGTGTCCACCGCTGAGACCGGTGTGGTGCGCTCGCTGGCCGAGGGCCTGGTGGAGTTCGGGGCGAAGGCGCGGGTTCGCGCCCACCGCACGCCCCACGGGGTGGAGGCCCACCTGGCCGAAACCGACTTCAGCCTCGAGGTCAAGCCCACTGGCAAAGGCAAGCTCCAGAAACTGAGCATTACATCCGGCTCCATCCTCTTCGTGGAAGATGGCGCCAGCGTGCCCTCCGACACCATTCTTGCCCAGATTTCCTCCGGGGCTCAGGTCAAGAAGAGCGTCGAAAAGGCCACCAAAGACGTTATCTGCGATCTGGCCGGCCAGGTGCGCTTCGAAGACGTGATCCAGCCCCGGGAGGTCACCGACCGCCAGGGCAACATCACCCACAAGGCCCAGCGTCTCGGACGCCTCTGGGTGTTCAGTGGTGATGTTTATAATCTGCCTCCCAATGCCCAACCGGTTGTTGCTGGCGTCCGGCAGGTGACCACCGGTGAGGTTTTGGCCGAGAGTCGCCTGGTAAGCGAGTACGGAGGCGCGGTGCGCCTTCGCGATTCTGCAGGTGATTCACGGGAGGTGCAGATCGTCACCGCCAGCCTCACCCTTAAGGATTGCAAGCTGGTCTGTGAATCCACCCATTCCGGTGAGATCTGGCACCTGGAAGGTAAGGACGACATTCGCTACCTTCTCAAGACCCAGCCCGGCAGCAAGATCGGTAACGGCGAGGTGATCGCCGAACTCGCCGACGACCGCTTCCGCACCCAGAGCGGCGGTATCGTGCGCTTTGCTCCAGGCCTGGCGATCAAAAAGGCCCGCTCCGCCAAGCACGGCTACGAGGTCAGCAAGGGCGGCACCCTGCTGTGGATCCCTCAGGAAACCCACGAAATCAACAAGGACATTTCCCTGTTGATGATTGAGGATGGCCAGTGGATCGAAGCCGGTACTGAGGTGGTGAAGGATATCTTCAGCCAGACCGCTGGTATCGTCACGGTCACCCAGAAGAACGACATCCTTCGCGAGATCATTGTACGCTCCGGCGAGCTGCACATGATCGCCGATAGCAAGGTGCTCAGCCGCTACTCGGGAGAGGGTCGTATGGTCAATCCTGGCGAAGAGATCGCCCCGGGACTGACGGCCAAGGCCATGCACTTCGTCGAGGCGGTCGACATGCCGGAGGGCGGTGCCCTGCTGCTGCGGCCTGTGGAGGAATACGCCATCCCCGATGAGGCTCACCTCCCGGATTTGGGCACCGTAAAGCAGTCCGGGGGGCCCTCCCTTTCCCTCAAGGCCAGCCAGCGCCTCACCTACAAGGATGGTGAGTTGATCAAGAGTGTCGACGGCATTGAACTGTTGCGCACCCAGCTGATCATGGAGACGATCGACACCACTCCCCAGATGACAGTGGATGTGGAGTCGGTGCCCGACAAACGGGCCAAAGCCACCGATCGGTTGCAGTTGGTGATCCTCGAAACCCTGCTGGTGCGGCGCGACACCCTCTCTGACGCCAGCCATGGCTCCACCCACACCGAACTGGCGGTACAGGACGGAGACAGCGTCAAGCGCGGCGATGTGGTTGCCACCACCCAGATCCTCTGCAAGGAGGATGGCGTGGTGCAGCTGCCCGAATCCGTCACCGGCGAGCCGATTCGCCGTCTGATCGTGGAGCGCTCCACCGACACCCGCACCATCGACCTGGGCTCGGCCCGGCCGGACGTGAACCTCGCCCAGCGCATCGTCGATGGAGACCCCCTTGCCGTGGGGGTTGCGGCCCCCTGCTGCGGTGAAGTGGAGGCCATCGAAGGCAGCAAGCTGCGCATTCGCCTGGGTCGTCCCTACATGGTTTCGCCTGACTCGGTGCTGCATGTGCGGGACGGTGAGTTGGTGCAGCGGGGCGACGGATTGGCCCTGCTCGTGTTCGAGCGGCAGAAAACTGGTGACATCGTGCAGGGTCTGCCGCGGATCGAGGAGCTTCTCGAAGCTCGCCGTCCGCGGGAGTCGGCCGTGCTGTGCCGCAAGTCCGGCGTCGTACAGATCAAGCAAGGGGAGGACGACGACTCCCTGACGGTGGCGGTTGCCGAGGCCGACGAATCCGTGAGCGAGTATCCGATCCTGCTTGGCCGCAATGTCATGGTCAGCGTTGGCCAAGCGGTAACGGCAGGTGAGCTGCTCACCGACGGGCCGATTAACCCGCACGAGCTGCTCGAGTGCTATTTCGATGACCTGCGCAGCCGTAAGCCGACCCTCGAGGCGGCCCAGGAGGCGATCTCCAAGCTCCAGTTCACAATGGTGCAGGAGGTGCAGAACGTCTATCGCTCCCAGGGGGTTTCGATCGACGACAAGCACATCGAGGTGATCGTGCGTCAGATGACCAGCAAGGTGCGAATCGAGGATGCTGGCGACACCACGCTTCTGCCCGGTGAGCTGATCGAGCTGCGCCAGGTGGAGCAGGTCAACTCGGCGATGGCGATCACCGGCGGCGCTCCGGCGGAGTTCACCCCGGTGCTGCTCGGCATCACCAAAGCATCCCTCAACACCGATAGCTTCATCTCGGCGGCTTCCTTCCAGGAGACCACCCGCGTACTCACGGAAGCCGCCATCGAGGGCAAGAGCGACTGGCTGCGCGGCCTCAAGGAGAACGTGATCATCGGCCGCCTGATCCCCGCCGGCACCGGCTTCGGGGGTTTCGAGGAGGAATTACGTGCCGAGGCCGGGCCCCATCCCGACATCCTTGAGGAGGAGGCCGCGGGCTTCCGTCGCACGCAGAACCTTCGCCCCGATTACACGGTGGATGAGGTTCCCGCTCCGGCCAGCTCAGCGGCGGTGCTTGATGACCCCTCCGATGAGGACCTGGAGGCCACCCGCAGCCGCCATGGCATCGAGGCAACCGCCAGCGGTTTCGCCGCCTTCGTCCGCCCGTCGATCGACGAGCTGGAGGAGGACCTGATCCCCGACCCCGATGCGTTGGAGGGCCTGCAGGAGGAGGGGCTGCTGAGCGATGACTGATTCCTCTCCCGCCGCTGGCCTCACCGAGCTGGGTACGCCCATCCCCCAGCGGCGTCTGCCCCGTTGGGGTTTCCATGCCCACAATGAGAAGCTGCATGGCCGCATCGCCATGCTCGGCTTCATCGCCCTTTTGGCGGTGGAGTGGAAGCTCAGCCACGGCATCCTGATCTGGCCCTGATCCCTCCCGAGACCGCCACCCTCTGCGACGACGCCCCCCTGCTCGGCAGGGGGCGCGACGAATTGGAGCAGTGGGCCCAGGCCCAGGGCCAGCCTGCCTTCCGCGGTCGCCAGCTGCATGAGTGGATCTACACCCGTGGCGTGCGCGATCCCCAGGCGATCACGGTGCTGCCCAGGAGCTGGCGGGAGCAGCTGGCCCCAGGCCTGATCGGACGCCTGTCCCTGGTGCATCGCAGCGACGCGGTCGATGGCACCGTGAAACTGCTGCTCGGCACCGACGATGGGCTCACCCTGGAGACCGTAGGCATTCCCGCCGGCGAGCGGCTCACCGTCTGTGTCAGCAGCCAGGTGGGCTGTCCGATGGCCTGCCGCTTCTGCGCCACCGGCAAAGGGGGGTTGCAGCGGTCCCTGGCGCCACACGAGATCGTCGATCAGGTGCTGAGCGTGCGCGAGGCGATGGACCGTCGCCCCAGCCATGTGGTGTTCATGGGTATGGGAGAACCTTTGCTCAACATCGACGCGGTGCTGGCGGCAATCGATTGCCTCTGCCGAGACCTGGGCATGGCCCAGCGGCAGATCACCGTCAGCACCGTGGGGGTGCCCGGAACCCTGCCCGCCTTGGCAGACCGGGCCCGACAGCGCCTGGGGCGAGCCCAGTTCACCCTCGCCGTGAGCCTGCATGCCCCAGACCAGAGCCTGCGCCATGCCCTGATCCCCACCGCCCACACCTATCCGATTGAGTCTCTGCTCGAGGATTGCCGCCACTACGTGGCGGAAACCGGCCGGCGGGTGAGCTTCGAGTACATCCTGCTCGGCGGCGTCAACGACCAGCCCCATCACGCCGCTGCCCTGGCCCGCTTGCTGCGGGGGTTTCAGAGCCATGTGAACCTGATCCCCTACAACCCGATCGCGGAGGAGGAGTTCCGTCGTCCTGAGCCCGGGGCCGTGGAGGCCTTTCGCCGGGCCCTGCTGCAGCGCCATGGGGCCGTGAGCGTGCGCGCCAGCCGGGGCCTCGATGCTGATGCCGCCTGCGGTCAGCTGCGCCGCCGCCTCAGCGCCGACGCCCTCAGCGCCGAGGCCCTCAGGTCGGATCCCGGAGCGGATCGAACGCTCCCCTGACCCCCTCGCCGTTCCAGGGGGTCAGCCGGACCATCAGCAGGAACGCCGGTAGCGCGGCCAGGGCGCTCAGCACGAAGAAGCTGCTCCAGCCCACCCTTTCTGTGAGGATGCCCGCCGGAAGCGAGAGCAACGAACGGCTCAGGGCGTAGATCCCCGAAAGCAGCGCATACTGGGTGGCCGAAAACCGGGGGTTGCACAGGCTCATCAGCAGGGCCACGAAGGCTGCCCCCACCATCCCCCCGCTCAGGTTCTCCAGCCCCACCGCCGCCAGCAACGCCGCCATACCCCCGCCGAAGTGGGCCAGCACCGCATAGCTCAGGTTCCCCGCCGCCCCCAGCAGGGCAAACAGCCAGAGCGAGCGGTTCATCCCCAGCCGCCCGAACAGGATCCCCCCGAGCACCGTGCCCACGATGGTGGCGGCGATCCCCCAGCCAGCCTGCACCGTGCCCACCACTTCCGGGCTGAATCCTTGTTGCAGCAGGAAGGGCACCGCCATCACCCCCAGCAGGCCATCGGGCCAGCGGTAGAGGAGCACCAGGGCCAGCAGCATCACCGCCCGGGGGCCGCCGCTGCGATGCAGGAACTCGCGCGCCGGCCCCACCACCGCCTGTCGCAGACTGGTGACCTGGTGCTGGATCGGCGGTAGGCGGGGCGCACTCAGGGTGAAGGGCACCACCGCAAGCATCAGCGCCGCCGAGGCCAGGAACGCCGTGGCCCAGCCGCTTCGGCCCGCGATCACGAATCCGCCGGCGCCGATCGCCAGCATCGCCCCCCGGTAGCCCAGGTTGGTGGCGGCCGCCCCGGCGCCCCGCTCCCGCTCCGGCAGCAGATCGGTGCGATAGGCGTCCACAACGATGTCCTGGCTGGCACTCACCACCGCCAGCAGCAGCGCCATCGCGCCGATCGTCGCCAGGGTGCGCGGATCGGTGTCCGGCCGCAGCAGACCCATCGCCGCGATCACCCCCACCAGGGTCAGCTGGAGCAGCAGCAGCCAACCGCGCCGCCGGTCGGGCCAGGGAATCGGCCAGCGGTCGAGCAGTGGCGCCCAGAACATCTTCAGGGTGTAGGGCAGCTCGGCGGCGGCCAGCAGGCCGATCATCCCCAGCGGTACGCCGCTGGCGGTGAGCCAGCCCTGCAGCAGCTTGGTGCCCACCATGAGCGGGGTGCCGCTCGCCACCCCCTGCGCCGCCACCGCGGTCAGCCGCCGCCAGGCGGGAATCTCCGGCTCCGGGGTGGGAACGGAACGGGAGGCCATCGGCCGCGGGCGGGTGCGCGCAACCCTAGGTGGGGCGGTTCCCGCAGTCCTGCCCCCCTACGATTCGTACGCCGCCCTCCCGTCGATGACCGCCTCCACCGCCGTGCCCTTTGTGGTGGTGAGCTACTGCACGGAGGGCAACGGCTACCGGGAGGAGGCCGAGGCGCGGCTGTTGCCCTCCCTGCGGCGTTTCGATTGTCAGCACCGCCTCTACATCCGCCCCAACTGGGGCAGCTGGCGCGACAACCTCTTCCATAAGCCAGCGGTGATCGCCGACGCCCTCGACGACTACCCGGGGCACACAATCGTGTGGCTCGATGGCGACGCGGAACTGGTGGATGATCCGGTGCTGTTCCGCCATCCCCCCGCCGACTTCGCCTGCCATTTCCGCACGATCGCCGGGGGCCGTAAGCCCGCCCCCAACACCATCGTGCTGCGCAACAACGACGCGGTGCGCCAGCTCCTGGCCCTCTGGATCGCCCAGTGCGACGAGGCCCGCCGTGACCCCGACAACATCCGTGGCCTGCCCACCCACCGCCGCGACGGGCTGGTGGATGACGCCGCCCTGCTGCAGCGGGTGCTCACCCCGCCGCCGCCGTTCGTGTCCATCGGCGAGTTGCCGCTCGAATACTCCTCGATCTTTGACAATGTGCTGGTGGAGCGGCCGGTGGTGCTGCAGCACCAGGCCTCCCGCCGCCTGCGCCACGGGGCTGGATCAGATCACCGATGATCGGCCCAGCTTCCGTGCCCCCGTGTCGTTTTTCCGCTCCACCCTGCTGCCCGCGGCGATCGTGCTGCTCTTTGGGCTCGCCCTCTTCTCGGTGAGTGCCCGCATCTGGCTGCCTGGCGACATGGCCGCCCCAGCGCCCGGGGCCTGAGCGGGGCCCCAGCGGACCTGCGTCGGACCGGCCGGCTTCTACGATCCCCCCGAGCCGAGCTGCCCCTCGCCCCATGCCGGACGAGGTCCCGCCCTTCCCGTCCCCCTTCCCGGAGAGCCGCCACGAATTGGCGCTCGATCCGGAGGTATTGGCGCGCGAACTCGCCCAGGAGCTGCTTGGAGATCCCCTCGATGAGATCGAGGCCCTCGAACCCGAAGCGATTGACGTGGCGGCCGAATGCGACCTCGGCCTCCGCCTGCTCGAGGGCGGCCACGACGAGCGCATACAGGGTCTGCGCATCTTCTGCGAGCACCGAGACCCCCGCGCCATCCCCCTGCTGCTGCCCCTGCTGCAGGCCAGCTGCCCGATCCTGCGGATGAGCGCCGTTTACGCCCTGGGCCGCAATCCCCACCCCCTGGCGGTGGAGCCCCTGCTGGCCCTGCTCGCCGCCGATGGCAACGGCTACGTGCGCAAGGCGGTGGCCTGGAGCCTGGGCAATTACCCCGACGCACCGATCCTCAATCCCCTGATGCGGGCCCTGCAGATGGATGTGGCGGCGGTGCGCCTCTGGGCCGCCGGATCCCTCGCCGATGCCGGCGCCACCAGCCCCGCCAAGGCCGACCCCGCCGCCGCCCAGCTGCTGCTCACCCTGCGCATCGACAGCGAGGCCGCCGTGCGCAGCAACAGCGCCTGGGGCCTGGGTCGCCTCTTCCCCGACCTGGTGGAGCCCCGCCAGAACGATGTGGTGGAGGCCCTGCTGCAGGCCATGCTCCACGACGGGGACTCCACCGTGCGCGACGAGGCGCGGCTGGCCCTGGAGCAGCTGGAGCAGCCGGAGGTGCTGGAGCGGCTGCAGACGCTGGTGGAGGAGGGGCTGATCCACTAAGGGTGTGGCGCCTCCAGCGGCACCGCTGTCGGTCGAACGCGGTTAGCATCCCCGCACTCCGCCCCGTCCCGGGATGGCCCAACGCACCATCCGTTTCCGCATCCGGCCCGACGGCCGCGTGGAAGAGCTGGTGGAAGGCGTGCAGGGATCCGCCTGCGAGTCGCTGACCGAACGCATCGAGGACCGCCTCGGCAGCGTGCAGCAACGCCGCAGCACTAGCGAGGCGTTCGCCTCCGAGCCCCTCGCGGCCCCCCAGGGACAGACCTTGCGTCAGCATCACCCCGCCTGACATGTCTCACTTCAGCACCCTCAAGACCGAGCTCCGGGACCGCCAGGCCCTGCTGCTGGCCCTCGCGGACCTCGGCCACACCCCCGCCGAGGGATCCCTTCCCGTGCGCGGCTACCGCGGCCAGACCGTCACCGCCGAGCTGGCGGTGTCCCAAGAGGGTGGTGCCGACATCGGGTTCCGCTGGAGCGCCGAGGCTGGCAGCTACGAGCTCGTCACCGACCTCGATCTCTGGCGCCAGCCCGTGCCCGTGGAGCGCTTCCTGGCCCAGCTCAGCCAGCGCTATGCGCTGCGAGCCATCCTGGCCGCCAGTGCTGAAGAGGGTTTCCAGGTGAGCAGCCAGAGCGAGCATCTCGACGGCACGATCGAACTGGTGGTGAGCCGCTGGGACGGCTGATCCCCTGATCCCCGCCGCCATGCACGCCCCCGACCCCTCCTTGGCCTTTCGGGTCGATCCGGCCTCCCACAACCCGGCCAGCGGCTCTGAACCGATGCTTGGGGGAATGCTTCGCCAGAAAGCGGTGTGGGTGGACGAAGCGGTATGCATTGGCTGCCGGTACTGCTCCCACGTGGCCGCCAACACGTTTGTGGTGGAGTCCGAGTGGGGGCGATCCCGGGCCATCCGGCAGGACGGGGACAGCACCGAGCGCATCCAGGAGGCCATCGACACCTGCCCCGTGGATTGCATCCACTGGGTGGCCTATGAGCAGCTGCCGGCTCTCGAAGAGCAGCTGCGCCAGCAGGAAATCCATCCCCTGGGGCTCCCCTCCCCTGCCCGGCCCCGCCGCACCCTGCCCCGTGCCGCCCCCGGCGCCTCCTGAGCGCCATGGACTTGAGCGCCATGGACCCCCTGCCGCCGCCGGCCGCGGGTGTGCCGATCCCCACGCGCCGCTTTGGACGCACCGGCCTTGCCATGCCCGTGCTTTCCCTTGGCGGCATGCGCTTTCAGCAGAGCTGGCAGGACGTGCCCGCTGCCGGGATCGCCCCGGAGGGCCAGGCCAACCTGCGGGCCATCCTTGAGGCGGCCGTGGCCGCCGGCCTCCACCACATCGAAACCGCCCACGGCTACGGCAGCTCTGAGCGCCAGCTGGGCCTGTTGCTGCCCCAGGTGAGCGACCCGGCGCGGATCCTGCAGACCAAGGTGGAGCCCTGTGCCGATCCCGAGGCCTTCGAGGCCGACCTGCGCGGCAGCTTTGAGCGCCTGGCCGTCGAGCGGGTTGACCTGCTCTCGATCCACGGCCTCAATACAGCCGAAGCCTTGGAGCAGACCCTGCGCCCCGGCGGGGCTCTGGAGCGGGCCCGGCGCTGGCAGGAGGCGGGGCGCGTCGGCGCGGTGGGCTTCTCCACCCACGCCCCCCTGCCGCTGCTGTTGGAGGCGATCGACAGCGATCGGTTTGATTACGTCAACCTGCACTGGTATCTGATCCGCCAGGACAACCGGCCGGCAATCGACGCGGCGATCGCCCGCGACATGGGGGTGTTCGTGATCAGCCCCACCGATAAGGGCGGGCACTGGCACACCCCCTCGGCGCGGCTGTGCGCGCTGTGCGAGCCCCTGCCGCCGATCGTCTTCCACGACCTCTTCTGTCTGCGGGCCCCTGGCATTCACACCCTTAGCCTCGGCGCGTCCCGGCCGGAGGATCTGGCGCTGCACCTGCAGGCGGTGGCGCTCCTGCCCGAGGCCGACACCCTCGTGCCGCCGATTCTGGAGCGGCTTGAGGCTGCCCGCCGCGCTGCCCTTGGCGCCGACTGGCTGGCCACCTGGCAGCAGGGCCTGCCCGCGTGGCAGGACACCCCTGGCCGCATCAACCTGCCGGTGCTGCTCTGGCTGCACAACCTTGTGGAGGCCTGGGATCTCGAGGGCTTCGCCCGGTCTCGTTACCGCTTGCTCGGCCATGGCGGCCACTGGTTCCCCGGCGAAAATGCCGATGCCCTCGGCGATGCGGTGAGCGAGGCGGAGCTGCGGGCGGCCCTGCGCCACAGCCCCTGGGCCGACGTCATCCCCGATCGGCTGCGTGGTCTGCGGACCCGTCTCGGCGGCGCGCCGGTGCGCCGCCTTCAGGCCGACTGAGGGGGGTGCTGGCCCGCTCCGGCTCGCTGCCCAGGGGGCTCTTGAGGGCTACGCCCACCGGGCGGGGATA
>CANEWU010000027.1 GCA_947442825.1 Synechococcaceae cyanobacterium | reverse complement strand
CGGCCCGTCGCTGCCAGAGATCGGCCAGGGCCTGGCGTAGGGCCTGGGGCGGTCTGCCCGGCGCCAGCCAGGGGCGTAGGTCGAGGCCGCTGCCGGGGGCGGCGAACAGGCAGGTGTAGGCGATGCCGTCGGCGGTGACGCGCAGGCGGTTGCAGTCGCCGCAGAAGGGGGAGCTTACCGAGGCCACCACCGCCAGATGGGCGCCACCTCCGGCCAATCCGCCGCCGCCCCCATCGCGATAGCGCCAGCGGCTGGCGGTGCCGTGGCTGGAGCGGCCGAGGGGCTCCAGGGGCCAGCGGCGGCCGATCGCTTCGACCATCTCGGCGGCGCTGAGCACCGCCTCGGGCCGCCAGCCGTTGCGGTTGCCCACGTCCATGAACTCGATCAGGCGCAGCTCCACCCCCCGCTCCCGCGCCAGCGACGCCAGGGGCAGCAGTTGGTCGTCGTTGCGGCCCCGCTGGATCACGGCGTTGAGCTTGAGGGCGCCCAGCGCCGGATCGAAGCCCGCCGCCTGGGCGTGCTCGATCGCCGCCAGCACCTTCGCCAGCAGCACCTCCCCCGCCGGTGCCCCGCCCGCCAGTCCCGCCATCGCCGCCACCGCCGCCCCATCGGCGCCATCGAGGCTGAGGGTAAGGCGGTCGAGGCCGGCGAGGCGCAGGGCCCGGGCCCGCTCGGCGCTGAGCAGGGCGCCGTTGCTGGTGAGGGCGATCTCCGCCAGACACCCACCCGGCGCGCGGCGCCAGCGGGCGGCGGCGGCGATCAGGGTCTCCAGCTGGGGGTTCAGCAGCGGTTCACCGCCGGTGAGGCGCAGGCTGCGCGCCCCCAGCGACACCGCCGCGCCGATCACCGCCAGCCGCTGCCCCAGGGTCAGCAGCCCCGGTGGCTCCTGGCCATCGGGGAGGCAGTAGGGGCAGGCCAGGTTGCAGCGTGCCGTAAGCGAGAGCCGCAGCACCCCGAGGGGACGCCCCCGTTGATCGGCCACGGCCACAGTCATGGCGGCAGGCTACGGAGTCCGGCCCGGGCCCGGGCCTCCCGCTCCTGGTTGCTGGGATGGGTGAGCAGGATGGAGGGGAGTTTGGTGGCGCCCCGCTCGCGCTCCAGCTTGTCGAGGATCGAGAAGAAGGCCTCCGGCGGCCGGTTCCAGCGCCGCAGCGTGGCCACGGCCTCCCGGTCGGCCTCCAGCTCGAAACGGCGCGAGTAGGCGTTGCGCACCAGGGTCTGGCTGAGGCCCTGCAGCGCTTTGCCGCCATCGCCGAACAGGCCGGCCACCAGGGCCAGCCCCTGGCCGCGCACCAGCATCTGCAGGGGATGGCGGTGGTGGTCGTGGCCGGCTTCGTGGGCGAGCACCGCCAGCAGTTCATCGTCTGAGGCCAGCCGCACCAGCCCATCGGTGACCACCAGCACTCCGCCGGGCAGGCAGAGGGCATTGGCCCCGAGCAGGGAGCTCCGCCGCAGCTGCAGCTCCAGGCTGCGGCGGCTGGGGGGCAGGGGTTGGATCTTCTTCAGCAGCCCCTGCAGCCGCTGGCGAGTGGCCGGGGGCAGTTGGCTGGGCTGCAGCAGGGTTTGGTCGAGTTCGGCCAGGACCGTTTTCCCGAGCTTCCGCTCCAGGCGGAGGGGAACGGCGGCACTCACCCCGGCCGCCAGCAGCGGCAGGCCCACCACCACCACTCCGGTGAGGCTGGCAACGCTTAGCAGCAGGGCGGCCACCAGGCCGGCGGGATGGCGTTCCGTCCACTGCAGGGCCCCTTGAATCCGCGTTGCCGACCGGTTGGCGAACAGGGGGAGGAGCTGCGGGTCCGCCAGCTCCACCATCCCCCCATCGGGCCAGTGCAGGCACGGTTGGGCTTGGCCGGGCGGTTGCTCCAGGCGCAGAGCGGCCAGGGCCTCGTCCCGTTCCAGTCCCTCCCCACGCAGGGCCACCCGTCCATCCACCTGCGCCACTACCTGCACGGGCACGCCCCGCGAGGTCTTGCCGTCGTAGTACGTGCCGCTGGAATGGAGCATGGCGGGGCTAGAAGCTGATGTCGATCACGCCTGCCAGGGACTCCTCCAGGGAGAAGGCCCCTTCCGCCAGCGCCGAGACCTTCTCGGCCTCGCCCCCGAGGAAACCCTCCAGCGCCCCGGCCGGGGAGATCAGGATCCGCTCGAGCCGATAGCGGCTGGTGCGGATGCGCACCCAGGGCCAGGCCAGGCCGAGGCTGAGCAACAGCACGGCGTTGTTGGTCAGCCGCAGCGCCAGCAGTTCAGCGGCGGTCCAGGTGCAGTCGAAGCTCAGGTCCCCGAGGCGGATGGAGCGCCAGGTGAGCTTGGCGGCTGCCGCCTCCAGCCAGCACGACCAGACCACGCCGAACAGGAACGCCATCACGATCCCCAGGAGCAACAGCAGGACCAGCGGTGCCAGCCACGCCTGCTTCTCGCCGTAGGCCACCAGCAGGCCGATGGCGAGCGCGGGGGAACCGAGGGACAGCAGCAGCAGGGGCAGGGCCCGCAGATGCAGGCGTCGATAGTCGGCCGGGGTGGCGGTGAACGTGAAGGGGGTGGCGCCGAAACGGCGGTGGCGGATCTGGAAGCGTCGCCAGCGCCAGGCGACATAGGGCCAGAGCAGGCCGAACGAAGGGATCGCCAGCACCGCGAGGGCGATCAGGCGCAGCATCTCCCGCCAGAGACTGCGTTGCTCCTGTCGGCTGCCGAAGCCGAAGTGGAGGTTGCGGAAGAGGGTGCGGCTGGCGTTGTAGCGCATCGATTGCACCAACAGCCAGGAGACGATCAGCCACTGCAGCACCAGGCCGAGCGAGAGCGAGAGCAGGATCACCAGCCATTCGCGGCGCCCCATGGGCAGGAAGGCGGAGGCGAGTGCCGAGGCGAGCAGGTCGCTGAAGGTGCCGATCAGCGACAGGCCGATGCCGATGACGAACCAGCCGAGCAGCAGGGCGCGAGGGTTGACCCTGTATTCGAATCCGGTGCCCCCCAGCCTGGTTTGGGCGAAGAAGTACTGGCGGCTCCGTACCCTGGCCCAGGGGGTGTAGAGGCCGCAGGTGGCCAGAACCAGCGCCAGATTCGCCAGCCAGATCTGGAAGTATTCCCCCGTTCTGCCGCTGAACGACAGCGGCGTGGATTGGAGATCCTGCCAGGGATCATCGATCTGTCCGTTGCTGGATGTCCCCTCGCCGGCCAGGTTCCCCCCGTCTGGTGTAGCCATCACCCTTGCGTGCCCCCAAGGTGTTTTTGGGTGGTTGTTGTGAAGGCTAGGGGTGCCGCGCTTCTAGGGCTGCGGTTTGCGGAACAGCTCCCAGTCGGCTGGATGATTGATGTTGCGCAGCGCCTCCTTTGCCAGAGGCACGGCCTGGTGCGGTTGCTGCGCCAGCCAGCTCTGCAGCCGCCGCTCACCGCCCGCCAGGAAGTCGGCCAGATGGCGCCGGCGTTGGTCGCTGCTGGGGTAGACGCCGAGCAGGGGCTGGAGGCGCTCGCCATCGTGGGCCAGCACGATCGGCTCGCCATCGGCCGCGGCGCGCAGATCCTGCAGGGCGGACGCGGTGAGCCCGGGTAGGTCCACCGGGCAGAGCAGCAGGCGCTGGTGGGGATGGTGCGCCATCAACCGCGCCAGGGCCCGCAGCGGACCCTCCCAGGGGGGCGGTTCGTCGAGCGCTTCGATCGCCAGCTGCTGGCGGAGCGCCAGCGCCTCCGCCCGCTGCCGGTGCTCCCGGTGGCGGCTTAGCAGGGTCACCGGCATCCCCTGGGCCGCCAGCAGGGCGAGGGTGCGCTCCAGCCAGCAGCCCCCCTCCGGATGGGGCAACAGGGCCTTGTCGCGCCCCATCCGCCGGCTGGTGCCACCGCTGAGCAGGCACGCACGCCACGGCCCATCGGGCTGTAGCAACGGCTGCCAGGCGGGTCCCGTCGCCTGCCTAGGGTCCCGTCGCGATTCCGACGCTTCCATGGCCCTTTCCCCCCACTGCGCGATCCTGCTGGCGGCCAAGCGCAGCTCCGATCTCAGCTTCGCCGATCTGGGGCAGCGCCTGGGGCAGGACGAGGTGTGGGTTGCTGGCCTGCTCTACGGCCAGGCCACCGCGTCGCCGGAGCAGGCGAGCGCCCTGCTGGAGGCGCTCGCCATCGCAGGGGGTGAGCGCGAGGCCCTGCTGGAGGCCCTCACCACCTACCCGGTGAAGGGGGCGCTGGAGCCGGTGATCCCTACCGATCCCCTGCTCTACCGCTTCTACGAAATCCTGCAGGTGTACGGCCTGCCGCTCAAGGATGTGATCCAGGAGAAGTTCGGCGACGGCATCATGTCGGCGATCGATTTCAGCCTCACGGTCGACAAGGTGGAAGATCCCAAGGGCGACCGGGTGAAGGTGACGATGAATGGCAAGTTTCTGCCCTATCGCAAGTGGTGAGCCCCTTCGGCCCGCCGCAGGATGTTCCAGAGCAGTAGCAGGCTGATCGAGCCGGCCGGGCCGATGAACAGGTGCCAGATCTGGTCGCCGCTGCTGTTGAGGAGCGCCCCGAAGGTGGTGGTGAGGCCCACGGTGAACAGGGGGTAGAGCCAGAGGCGCCGGTCGTGGAAGGTGCGCCACCAGAGGTGCAACATCGCCAGCAGGGCCAGGGTTTGGACGGCGATCGCCGGGCCCTTGCCCGCCAGCGCATACCCGCCAGCGCTGAGGGGCACCAGGGCCAGCAGCACCGCGCGCCAGCGGCGGCTGGGGGCCAGGGCTGCCGCCAGCAGGGCGATGCCCGCCGCCAGGCCCGTGAAGAACAGGCCGTTCCAGTCGCTGGTGTGGTTCACGTAGAGCCAGCGGGTGGTGGTGTGGTCGAGGGTTTCGGCCAGCGCCGCCAGGCTGAAACAGCCGAAGCCTGCCGCCAGCAGCGGGATCGCCCCCGGACCCAGGCGCGCGCCCAGGTGCGGCAGCCGGCGGCTGGCGGCCCAGGCCATAGCGGCGGCCACCGCCACCGCCTGCAGATGGGCCAGCACCAGCAGGCCGAGGAAGGCGCCCTGGGGGAGGGGGGCCGGGGGAAGGGGAACGCTCGGGCTCATAGGCGCTGCTCCTGCAGGGAGTGGAGTTTGGCGGGTTCCTGGGCGATCCGATCATGGGCCCACTGGGCCGCACAGGAATGCCCAGAGCTTGAACAAGCCTTAACGAGTCCCTCCCATGCCGTTGGCAGGATGGAAAGGTGCGTTCACTGCCTCAGCGCCATGAGCCTCCCGATGACCACTCTTGAAGCCTTTGCCGCCATCCCCCTGGCGGCAGTGTGCAGCGACCAGACCTTCGGGAAGGACGAAGCCCGGGTGATCCGGGAGCAGTTGCTGGGGCACACGGCGTACCAGGAGATGGAGCCCTACGCCTTCGGTCTGTTGATCTCCGGTCTGCTCAAGCGCTTCCGGGAGGAGTCGTGGCAAGGGTTGATCGCCAGCGCGGCCCCGCTGCTCAGCCCGGATCAGCAGGAGATGGCCTTCGCCCTGGCCTGCCAGCTGATCCATTGCGATCGGATCGTGGCTCCGCAGGAGCAACAGTTTCTGGCTGTCCTGGCGGAGATGCTGCAGTTCACCACAGCGCGTGCCGAGCAGATCCTTGAGGTGTGCGACCTGCTCAGCCGTGACTTCGTCACCGAACAGGCGGACTAAGCCCAGACTCAAGACGCCGTTTACGAATCTCCTGGTGGGCGCGGATCACGTCAGACGGCTTGAGCAGCTTGGATTGGAATGACAGCTTGGATTTGGCCAGATCCAGGCCGCTGGTGACGTCAAAGATGCTGCGTTAATGATCCTCTCTCCTGAGGGTTGTGTGTGGGTTGATTTGCCCTGGCAGACACTTCCCTTGACGCCGATCGACTCGGCACTTCGCATGGTTCCGCTGCCAGGCCTGTACTGCTCCTGGTTGGCCGCTATCCTTGTTGAGTTCTGCACTCTCACCCAGTCGATCAAGATCTGTTTCGACAGGCAGATTGCCAAGCGGCCTTCCCACCGGTACCAACGCCTGCCCCCCCCTCGAGCAACAGATTCTGCCTTTGATCTGATGGAGTCCCGGCCTTGCCAGTAGTTTCCCCGGCCCCGGATCCCGCCTCGCGCGAACGACGGCTGTTGGACCAGCTCAAGACGCTGCGCGATGCCATGGATCGCATCGAGATCGAGGAGCAGGCCACGCTCACGGCCATCGCTCCGCGCTTCCAGGCCAGCGCCATCAATCTGCTGCACTTCATCGCCTTCCACCGCCACAACCATCCCGGGTTGCAGATGGCGATGCGAGAAGCCGGCCTTTGTTCCCTGGGGGGCTGTGATGGCCATCTGCATGCCAGCCTCTCGACCGTGATCGGGGTGTTGCAGAAGCTCGAAGGCCTGCCAGCGGATCCGCCGAGTTCTTCGGCGGCACCCTCAAGCCTTGGTGGCCAGGCCCTCCTGCAGGCCCATGGCGAACGACTTCTCGGAGGGCAGCTTGGAGAGGAATCCGGAACAAGGACCGCGGCGAACATGGTCACCCTGCCTGCCCTCGCCACCGAGCAGGCGGGTCTGATTGCGGAACTGGTTGAGGCAGGCATGGACATCGCCCGCATCAACTGCGGTCACGACGGACCCGCCGTTTGGAAAGAGCTCGTGGCCCTTGTGCGATCCGCCGCCGCCGCCGCTGCAAAGGACGTGCGCATCGCGGTGGATCTGGCCGGACCCAAAATCCGCATCGGCGCGCTGCCTTCCCAGCCCGGTGTGGTGGATGCCAGGCCCCAGCGCAACCGTTACGGAAAGATGCTGCAGAGCGCCAGGATCCTGGCCGTGCCAATGGCAGGGGCTGATGTTCCGCCGCACCGCCAACCGGAAGTGGCGCCAGTGGATCTGCTGCCGATCCGCGATGAGGGCTGGCAGTCCCTGAGGACGGGTGATCGTCTGCGGGCGAGGGACTCTTCAGGCCGCTGGCGGGAACTCACCGTGGTGGATCGCCTCCAGCGGGGTCTCCTGCTTAGCTGCAATCAACGCTGCCATTTCACCTCTGGCCTGGAATTCCTCCAGGAAGGTGGTTCAGGCAAGATTGTTGTTGGCGATCTACCAGCCCAGGAAGGGGACGTGCTGCTGCGCCTCGCCGACAGGCTTTGGTTGACCTCCAGCGGCCCAGGCCAGGAGGGGGCGGCGAACAGGAGGGCGATCAGTTGCAGCGTGCCTGAGGTGCTTGCGGATTTGCAGGTGGGGGAGCGTGTGTTGTTTGATGAGGGCCGAATCGGCGGGTTGATTCGGCAGGTGTGCCCTGGGGCCGTGGAGGTGGAAATCACCCAGGCGCGGCCGAAGGGCAACCGGCTACGCGCCGATAAGGGGATCAACTTCCCAGATAGCAGGCTTGCGATCCCAGCCCTCACGACCAAGGATCGAAGCGATCTGGCCTTCGCGGCAGCCCATGCTGACATCGTGAGCTATTCCTTTGTCTCCCATGCAGCTGATATCGAAGTTCTGCAGCAAGAACTAGATCGACATGGGCGGGAGGATCTCGCCGTTGTGCTGAAGATCGAAACACGCAGAGCATTTCTCAACCTTCCCAGGCTGCTGCTCACGGCGATGCGCGATCCCAGGCCCCTTGGCGTGATGATTGCGCGTGGAGACCTGGCGATTGAATGCGGCTGGGAGGAACTGGCGGAGATCCAGGAGGAAATCCTGAGGATCTGTGCGGCGGCCCACATTCCCTGCATCTGGGCCACCCAGGTTCTCGATGAGATGGCAAGACACGGCATGCCGAGCGGCAACGGTGCGCACCCTGGGTGCCATCGTGGCAAGATTCCATCCCCGCCAACCGGAGAGCCCCCGTCATCGGGAAGAGCTCCTTTCCTGTTTAGCCTTCCGCACCAGTAGCCCGTTATCTGAGCGTAAAGAAGCCTGAGTTGATCTACGCTGCCCTTCGGCTCCATTAATCCGAAGTAGCTGAAGCATTTGAATCATCCTACCCTGCCTGGAAGGTTTCATGCCGGATATCTCACTGCCTCTGGAATGGCAGCAGCTGGAGGAGAGGCTCATGCGGGCCAATGGGGCCAGGGCCAGCGACTGGGAAGCGAATCAGGTGCTGTATTGCTTGAGTGTGAACCCTTCGGCTGGGCGGCAGCCGAAGAAAGAGAGTCAAAGATGGGGATAGAATATGAGCGGAATAGCGGCAACCGGTGAACTAACTAGTAGCCAGTGCTGGTCCTGTGCCGGCCGCCGGCTGGTGCTTGAGCTTATGTCAAGGCGTTCGAACACACTATTCCCTGTTTATAGTGCTGCGAGTCCCTGGCGCCGTGCCTGGAACGGTTTCATCAACGCTGCTAGCCCACTGATCTTTTAGCGGTTCTTGGTTGGCCCGCGCAGCTGGGTTTTCTGATGGACGTACTCTTGCTATGGCTTCCGTCTGATTGCGTCTAGATCACCCGGATTGGGTGCTCAACCTTGGAGCGGATGTGGGTTATGGCTGTCTCGATCAGACCTTGCAGCCTTCACTCCGGTGTGTGCGGCCCGCGGCGGCGTTCGACGCGCCGCATCGCCACCTGAAACTCTGCTGCAGTGCCGGCTATCTCGAGCCTCTTGGCAATGTCTTGGTAGCCGGCATCGCCGTAGCCCACCTTTGGTAGGTACCTCGATCAGGGCCTCTTCCATGGCCGGATCACGGAGGGAATTCCACTGCGGCAACAGATGCATCTGCAGCATTGTCGCCAGCGGGTAGGGAGGTCGCCTACCTTTCTTGGTGGTCTTGGGGTAATGGGGCTCGCTCAGGGCGATCAGAGCATCCCAAGGATCGACCGTCCCGATGGTGGCCAGAAATTCCCCAGGCTTGGTCTGCTTCCTGGCCGCGGTCGGCTCGTAGTCCGAGAAACCAAGCTGCTTGCCGCCGATCACCCCTGTTCTGACCCGCGATCACAGGGCCATTGTCCCGCAGATCGGCTGGGTTTCCAGAATCCCGTTGGCCCCCCGCCAATCTGCGTTTTTCCTGATGCAACATCGTAAAGTTTGCCACCGCCTCCTCGTTTTCATGGTTAGTCTTGTCATTGTAGAGTGGAAGTTAGGGTGCGTTTGCCGGCCAGTGGTCCCATGGCATCTGGCTCAGGAGTGTCATTGCTCTTCGTTGCCAAATGGGAGCGGATCTGAAGAGAAGGGTTTGTAGAGGTTGGGCTATGTAGAGCGCGTTTGGTCTTTATCCCTATTGGTTCCTGTGTGCTGGATTCTCAGGGGATAAGCCCTCGTGGACTATGTGCAAATACCTATGCGATGCCAGCCCGTCATCTCGCTCCTGCCATGGTCACGCCAGCTGAGGCGTCCAGTCTCGTCGGCGACGCAAGTTCTCTCTCATACCGCTGCAGCGGCGGGTGTGGTGCTCGCCATGGGGGATCAGGTCTCGATGCAGGTGATGGGTCAGCACCAGAATGCCGTCAGTCTCGACGTTGCTGGCGTTTGATCGCTGGGGTGTCAGCTACCACGCTGGCTACAGCGCTGATGCTGCAGGGTGGCAGATCCGCGTAGCCGCCTGTTTTGATCAAGATATTCTTGACCTCGATACAACCGATGGCCTGGCACCTTCTGCCCCAGCTGACGTTGGTGATCACCAGGCTGGCGAGGTTGATGTTCCCTTAACCTAGCCACCTTAAGATGGCAAGACCCTACTTACTAAGGGCATGAGCAACACCCTCGCCGACGCTCCCGATCTGCCCCTCCCGTCTAGCTATGGGGATCCCGAGCGGACCGGCCTCGGTGCGAGCGATCTATTTGAGGGCATCACCGAGCACCTGTTCTTCACCCTCGGCCGCCGCGTTGATAATGCGACCCCTCACGATTTTTACCTGGCGCTCAGTTATGCCGTGAGAGATCGGCTGATCAGCCGCCAGCTGGCTTCCCGGGAAGCACTCCGGGCGCACCCAAGTCCTCGGGAGGTGGCCTATCTCTCGGCGGAGTTCCTGATCGGCCCCCAGCTCGGAAACAACCTGCTGATGCTGGGTATTCAGGCTGAGGCTGCCACAGCTCTGCAGCACTTCGGTATTCATGACATCGATCAGATCCTCGCCCTCGAGGAGGAGCCGGGTCTCGGCAATGGCGGGCTCGGCCGCCTGGCTGCCTGCTTTCTAGAATCCCTTTCCACGCTTGAGATCCCCGCTACCGGCTACGGCATCCGCTACGAGTTCGGCATCTTCGACCAGGTGATCCGGGACGGCTGGCAGGTGGAGATCACCGACAAGTGGCTCAGGGGCGGCTGGCCCTGGGAGCTGGTCCAGCCGTCCCTGAGCTGCCGGGTCGGCTTCGGGGGTCGCACGGAGATTTGGCACGACGACCAAGGTCACCACCGGGTGCGCTGGATTCCCTCCGAACAGGCCATCGGCATCCCCCATGACGTGCCGGTGCTCGGCTATCGCGTCAACACCTGCAACCGGCTTCGTCTGTGGAAGGCGGAGGCGGCCGAGGCGTTCGATTTCCATGCCTTCAACAGCGGTGACTTCTATGGCGCCGTGGAGCAGAAGGTCAGCAGCGAGACCCTCTCCAAGGTTCTCTACCCTAACGATGGCAACGATGCTGGTCGCAGGCTGCGGCTGATGCAGCAGTTCTTCTTTGTGAGCTGCTCGCTACAGGACATGCTGCGCAACTTTCTAAACCGCGGCCGCGCAGTTCATGAATTTGCTACTCATTGGGCGATACAGCTTAATGATACTCATCCGGCCATCGCTGTGGCCGAGCTGATGCGCCTTCTGGTGGATGAACATCGTCTTGAGTGGGACCAGGCCTGGGATATTACATGCAGCTCGATCGCCTATACTAACCACACCCTGCTCCCCGAAGCCCTCGAGACCTGGGACCTAGGCCTGTTCGCATCCCTGCTGCCACGACATCTCGAATTGATCTATGAGATCAACTCTCGCTTTCTGCAGCAGGTGAGGATGCGATTCCCCGGGGATGGCGGGCTGCTCGCCAGGGTTTCAATTATCGACGAACAGGGTGCTAGAGCCGTTCGCATGGCCCACCTCGCCACCGTCGCCGCCCACCACGTCAATGGGGTGGCGGCCCTGCACAGTGATCTGGTCCGGACAGATCTGCTTGCCGATTTTGCCCGGCTTCACCCAGAGCGGTTCACCAATGTGACCAACGGCGTCACTCCCCGCCGCTGGGTGGCCCTAGCTAATCCTGCGTTGAACGAACTGTTGCGGGAGACGATCGCCGCAGACTGGCCCTCTCGGGAGCAGGACTGGCCCAGGCTTGAAGCCCTCCAGTCCGACCAGGCTTTCCTGGCCCGCTGGGAGGCAAGCAAGCTGGAGGCCAAGCGCCGGCTGGCCGCCCTCATCGCCGACCGCACCAATCAGTTGGTGGATCCCACCAGCCTCTTCGATGTGCAGGTCAAGCGCATCCATGAATACAAGCGTCAGCACCTTAATGCGCTGCGGCTCATCGTCCAGTACCTGCGGATCAAGCAAGGCGACACGACGGGGATGGTGCCCCGCACAGTCATCTTCGGTGGGAAGGCCGCCCCCGGCTATGCGATGGCCAAGTTGATCATCCGTTTCATCAATGGAATCGCAGATGTCATTAACAACGACTCGGACATCAACGGTCTGCTCAAGGTGATTTTCCTGCCGGATTATAATGTCAAGCTTGGTGAGCAAGTATATCCTGCGGCAGATCTCTCCGAGCAGGTCTCCACCGCCGGCCTCGAGGCCTCCGGTACCGGCAATATGAAGTTCACCATGAATGGGGCACTCACTATTGGCACCCTGGATGGGGCGAATGTAGAGATCCGCCAGCAGGTTGGGGCTGACAACTTCTTCCTCTTCGGTAAATCATCCGACGAGATACGCCAGCTCCGCGGCCATTACCGTCCCTGGGAATGGCTTGAGTGTCTTCCCGCCCTTCAGGAGGCCTTCGCCCTGATCGAACGGGGTCACTTCAGCGCCGGAGACCGGGATCTGTTCCGGCCCTTGCTGAATCAACTTCACGGTCAGGATCCTTTCTTTGTCCTGGCCGATTTTGACGATTACCTTCAGGCTCAACGTCGGGTCGACGACGTGTGGCTCGATCGTCGGCGCTGGACGACGATGTCCCTCCTCAACACCGCACGCAGTGGCTATTTCTCCTCCGACCGCTCAATCCGGGACTACGCCACCACCATTTGGAAGGTCTAACCCCGGGCAGTCTCATTGACAAGTGGCAACGTGTGAGCGCCCATCTCCAGTACCTCTTAACGGGGCAGCCACAGCGCAGAGCGGCCAGAAGCCCAGAGGTGAAGTTTCTGATTCGCCACAGCGGAGCGGTGACCCGCCTGCCCTCCCTGACGAAGTGGGAATTGACACGCCTGAAGTCTTTGATTCTCTAGCCTTGCATGGGACAATAGCCATCCTCAGTGACGGCGACCTGCGCAAACAGAGAAGAGAGCTAGACGGCTTTGATGCTAAGCAGTTGAGGTAGTCAGCTGTTCCGATTCTGCCTTTTGGTTGCCATTCCAATGGTGTCCCCAGCGTGTGAGACTTGGTTCGTGGAGTCCCTCGCCGCAGCGTGTCTCTCGGGATCCGCAGCACCAATTTCCACTGGTCGCCTGGAGGCGGTTGAGCGGCCCCCGAAGATCCCCGCATTCACGGCACAAGGTGTCCGATCCCTGACCGCATCCCCCGCACGGGCGTGTGACTTTCCCGTGTCTTAACCAGCGCAGGATAGAAATTGTGTACACGTACGCTTCCCGAGAGGCTCATGCCCGCCCCATCCATGGCCCTTTACGAGGCTCAGTTCACCAGCTCAGATCGCGAGCAGGAGTTGCAGCGGATCGACGCCTGGTGGCGCGCTGCCAATTATCTGGCGGTGGGAATGATCTACTTGCGCGATAACCCGTTGCTGGCCGAACCCCTGCGCTTTGAGCACGTAAAAGCAAGGCTGCTGGGCCACTGGGGGTCTTCACCTGGCCAGGCCTTTATCTGGGCCCATGCCAACCGGGTGATTCGCCACCACGACCTCGACATGATCTACCTGTCGGGTCCCGGCCACGGCGCCCCTGGGGTACTGGGCCCCACCTACCTCGACGGCAGCTACAGCGAGGTCTACCCCGACAAGACCCAGGACGTGGAGGGGATGCGCCGCTTCTTCAAGCAGTTCTCCTTTCCCGGGCACATCGGCAGCCACTGCACACCGGAAACCCCCGGCTCAATCCATGAGGGGGGTGAACTGGGATACGTCCTCTCCCACGCCTGCGGCGCTGTCTTCGACAACCCCGACCTGATCGCTCTGGCCTGCGTGGGAGATGGGGAGGCCGAAACCGGTCCCCTGGCCACCTCTTGGCACATCAACAAGTTCCTCAACCCGATCAGCGATGGGGCGGTGTTGCCGGTCCTGCACCTGAACGGCTACAAGATTTCCAATCCCACCCTGCTGGCGCGGATTCCGCGCGACGAGCTGGCAAGCCTGATGCGCGGCTACGGCTGGGAGCCGATCTTCGTGGAGGGCAGCGAGCCGATGGCCATGCACCAGGCCATGGCGGCCGCCATGGATCAGGCGATCGGGCGCATTCTCGAGGTCCGCGCGGAGTGCCGCGCAAGCGGAGAAGCGGTGCGGCCTGCCTGGCCGATGATTGTGTTGCGGTCCCCCAAGGGTTGGACCGGCCCGGCTGAGTTTCATGGCAAGAAGCTGGAGGGCTTCTGGAGGGCCCACCAGGTGCCCCTGGCTTCGCCGAACACCGATCCCGAGCAGCTGGCTCTGTTGGAGGACTGGCTGAGGAGCTACCGCCCTTGGGAGCTCTTTGATGCCAACGGCGCCCTGATTCCCGACCTGCGCGCCCTCTCCCCCGTAGGCCTGCGTCGCATGGGCTCCAACACCCATACCAACGGCGGCCTGCTGCGCCACAAGCTTCGCTTCCCCTCCCTGGCCGACTATGCGGTTGACGTAGACACCCCAGGAAGCACGGAGGTGGAGAACACCTTCCCCCTCGGGGAGTTGCTTCGCGACATCATCCGCACCAATCCCGATTCGATGCGGGTGTTCGGCCCTGATGAAACCGCCTCTAATCGCCTGCAGGCGATTTATGAGGTGAGCAAGAAGGTTTGGATGGAGGATTTCCTGCCGGAGGATCTCGACGGCAGTGAACTGGCGCGCAGCGGACGGGTGGTGGAGATGCTCAGCGAGCACACCCTGGTGGGGATGATGGAGGGTTATCTGCTCACGGGTCGCCATGGCTTCTTCCACACGTACGAAGCCTTTGCCCATGTGATCGCTTCGATGTTCAATCAGCACGCCAAGTGGTTGGAATCCTGCATTCACCATGCTCCCTGGCGCGCCCCGATCGGTGCCTGGAACTGCCTGATTTCCTCCACCGTATGGCGGCAGGATCACAATGGTTTCACCCACCAGGATCCAGGCTTCATCGATCTGGCCGGCAACAAGAGCGGCGAGGTCGTGCGGGTCTACATGCCAGCCGACGCCAACTGCCTGCTTGCGGTGGCGGAGGAGGCCCTCCAAGAAAGCAACGTCTGTAATATCATCGTCTCTGACAAGCAAAAGCATCTGCAGTATTACTCCTTGGAGCAGGCCAGGCGCCATGTGGCCAGAGGGATCAGCATTGTCCGCTGGGCCAGCAACGACGACCGCGGTACCGAACCGGATGAGCCCGATGTGGTGATGGCATGCGCCGGCGACATCCCCACCAAGGAGACCCTGGCGGCTGTCGAGATTTTGCATCGTGAGATCCCTGCACTTCGGGTTCGGGTGATCAACGTGGTCAAGTTGTTTGCTCTCACCGAACCCAAGGAGCATCCCCATGGCCTTAGCGACAGGGACTTTGACACCTTGTTCACCACTAATAAGCCGGTGATCTTTAACTTCCATGGTTACCCCTGGCTGATTCATCGCCTTACGTATCGCCGCACTAACCATGGCAACTTCCATGTGCGGGGATACAAAGAAAAAGGCAATATCAATACGCCGCTGGAGCTGGCGATTAACAACCAGATCGATCGCTTTAATCTGGTGATTGATGTGATCAATTATGTGCCGCACCTCGGCTCCCGCGCCGCCCACGTGAAGGAGCGCATGCAGGAGGAGATTTTCTCCCACCGGCAGTATGCCCACACCCATGGCATGGACTCGCCGGAAGTCACCAACTGGCGATGGGCTCCACCGATCCCCGAGCGCGGATGACAGGCCTGGCTACAAAGCAGCCTTCAGGTTCTGGCCTGGTGCTGGTGCTCAATGCCGGCAGCTCCAGCCTCAAGGCCTCCTTGCTCAATGAGAGCGGCGTCCGGCTTTGGCAGGGGCAACGGGAGTGCCCCATGGCCGAGGGGGCTTCGCCGGAGCCGGTCCTTGAGGAGTGGCTGCCATCGGTCCTGGCTTCCTGGAGAGATGGCATCGTCTTGGCAGGGCACCGTGTGGTGCACGGCGGTGAAGCCTTCACCGCCCCCGTTCGCCTGGACCCGACCGTTCTGACGGCATTGGCTGAATTGGTGCCCCTGGCTCCCCTGCACAACGGCCCGGCCCTGGGGGTCATGCGCTGGCTGGCGGCCCATGAGCCTCACCTGGAGCAGTGGGCTTGCTTCGATACCGCCTTCCACGCCACCCTGCCGCCCGAGGCCGCCACCTATGCCATCCCCGCCGACTGGCGACGCCAGGGACTACGGCGCTTCGGCTTCCACGGCCTGAGCCACCAGCATGTTGCCGAGGTGGTGTCCGCCCGCCTGTCCCATGCCTCTGCGGCAGATCCCCTGCGTCTGATCAGCTGCCACCTGGGCGCCGGCTGCTCCCTGTGCGCCATCGCGGCGGGACGAAGCATCGACACCACCATGGGCTTTACCCCTTTGGAAGGGCTGGTGATGGCCACCCGCTGCGGATCTGTGGATCCCGGACTTCTGCTCCATCAGCTTCGCAGGGGTCTTTCGGTGGAGGAGCTGGACCGGGCCCTCCATGGCCATAGCGGGCTGCTGGCTCTCTCCCAGCTGAGCGGCAGCATGCAGGAACTCAGGGCAGCGGCGTTGGCTGGGCACGAGGGAGCCCAGCTGGCCATTGCCGTTTTCCGCCACCGGCTCCTGCGTGAGATCGGTGCGATGGCAGCCAGCCTCGGCGGTCTCGACGTGCTCGCCTTCACTGGCGGCATCGGCGAGCACGATGTTGCCCTCAGGGAGGAGGTTGGTTCCGCCCTGACCTGGCTCTCCCCCTTCGATGTGATGGTCATTGCGGCCGATGAGGAGCAGGTGATCGCCAGAGCCTGCCGGCGTGCCGCCGCCGAAGAAGCCATTTCGCACTGATCCAGAAGATCGCTGATCAGTCCCAGGGCCTTCCTGCAGAGAGACCGGCCGGAGGGGGCTATTGGGATCCCAACACAATGGAGCCCATGTATCCTGCCCGACCGGCCATTGTTAGGCGACGAATTAACGTTGGTTATCCTTGTTGATGAGGGACCCATGGCTGAATTCACCATCACCACCCAAGACGGCAAAACATTTACCTGTCCGCCTGACACCTACATCCTCGATGCTGCTGAGGAGCAGGGTCTTGACCTCCCATACTCCTGCAAGGCCGGTGCCTGCAGCACCTGCGCGGGCAAGATTCTGAGCGGCAGTGTCGATCAGTCTGACCAGAGCTTCCTCGATGATGAACAGATCGCCTCGGGCTTTGCCCTGCTCTGCGTGAGCTATCCACAGAGCGATTGTACTATCGAGACAGGCGTGGAGGATCAGCTCTGATCCTGCTTCACTCCGGCAGTTGCTGAGTCGCATCCATCCGGAGGTGCTCAGCCGCTACTACGGCTGCGGCCTGGTGGTGCCGGAACTGCTCCACGGGGCCCGGGTGCTGGATCTGGGCTGCGGCAGCAGACGTGACGTCTACCTGCTTGCCCAGCTGGTGGTGGCCGAGGCCCACCGCGATTACCACGCCGAACGCTTTGGCTTCGCCAACGTCTCGTTCCTGGAGGGAACCCTGGAACGCCTGGGCGACCTGCCGCTGGAGCCTGCCAGCTTCGATCTGGTGGTTTCCAACTGCGTCGTCAACCTCTGCACCGACAAGCTGGCCGTGTTGGCCGGAGTGCGACGGCTTTCCCGATCCACGGCTCGTGAGCGACCGGCCCCTGGCGATCACCGATCCGGAGCTGGCCGCCCGTACCGGTCCGCTGCGCTTCTTCTCGGCCACCCATCGCCTGTTCGCCATCGATAGGCTCGAAGATGCCTGCGAAGACCATGGACAGGCCGTCATCTACGACGGTGGGATCGCCGCCCATCCCCACATCTTCCCTTTCGACAAGCACCACCGGATCGAGGCGGGCCGTGTGTTTCCCGTCTGTGGCAACACCTTCCGGATGCTGGCCGAGAGCCGTTATGCACGCCAGTTCCGCTTCATCGGCGACTTCGAGCGCCATTTCGGCCTCTTCCCTGGCTGCGGCGGTTCCTTCCCCTTCGAGGCCCCTGGTGCGGCGGCAGACGCTCCGGTTGGGACCGGCCTGGAGGCCCCCAGTTGCTGCTGAGCGCAACAGGAGCCTGCTCCTCAGCCGGTAGCGCTGTACCTGAGAGCAGGCTGCGATGGAACCAGTCTTGGGGTGGCACGGGCCGGAATAACTGCGCCAGCACCGCTACCAGAGCCAGGGGTTCGAAGGGCGCTTGCAGTCTGGGCCATTCGCCCGGCCCCCGATAGAGCAACCCCTGCAGAGCCTCGTGCTGGGAATCGGTAAGCGCCCCCCAGCGGCAGCCGACCTTCAGCCCACTTGGGTAGTTCCGACGCTTCACGGGCCGGAGGGGCAGGGCATCCCCAGGCCGTCCGGACCAGGCCAGACCCCATCCACCGTTGTCGCCTGGGAGTCGATCAGTGGGATCGGCTTGGCAGAGCAGGAGTTCCACGCCCTCCTCGCTGATGGCCAGGATCCGGGCGGGCCGGGATCCCCGCTGGGTGACCAGCTGCAGGGTCAGGCTATCTATCCGGAGCCAGGGCACCGGGCTGTCCTGGGGGCGGTCCCAGCAGGTGCGAAGCGCCAGTAGCAGGCTGATGGCGCAAACCAGCGACCAGGTGATGCCCAGGGCCTGGTTGGCTGGGGCGAGGCTGGTGGAGGCTGCGGGGCTGACCGAAGAGGGGATCAGCGGCAGGGAGCCGCCGGGGCCGACGATCAAGAGGGTGAGATTGAGCAGCTGGAGGGCCAGGAGCCCAAGCAGCGGCGTCAGCAGGCTCCACTTGGGTCCGGGTCTGCCTTCGCAGACGATCGTCTTGGGGGTGACCCGGAAACGCTGGGGCCGGCCAACCATCGTGCCGACCACGGCTCCCACCAGTGGAAGCAGAAAGATCCAGCGATAGAGCTCCGGCAGCAGAGCATTGCGCGCGCCGCAGCTGAACCAAGTCACCAGAAGCAGCTGAGCGAGGAAAAAGGGCAACGCCACCGTCACCAGGCCTGGTCCCTGCACGAGGATCGGGGCCACCCCCAGTAGACCCAGGGAGAGTGGCATCAGCAGCAATAGCAGCTGGGGCACCACGTTGAACCAATGGAGGATCCCCTCCAAGTAGGCAATCCGCTGTAGAGGAGTAAGCCCGGGAATGGTGAAGGGATTGGCGCCCGTGCGCAGGGTCTGCAAGGTGCCACTGGCCCAGCGGCTGCGCTGGCGTGCCATGGCCCCGATCGTGTATGGCGCCAGCCCGGCGCTCAGCTTCGCGTCGAGGTAGAGGTTGCGGTAGCCCGCCGCCGCCAGCCGGATGCCGGTGGCCAGGTCTTCCGACGGGGTTCCCGTCTCGAAGCCGCCCACCCGCTGCAGCGCTGATCGGCGCATCACGAAGGAGGTGCCAGCGCAGACCACGGCCCCCACCGCCTGGCGGGTGGGCTCGATCCAGCGGTAGAAGCTTTCCTCATCAGGCATGAGCCAGCGCTCCAGCCGCAGGTTGCGCATCACCGGATCGGCATTCATGTAGGTCTGGGGGGTCTGTACGAACCCCACCCGTGGATCGGTGAACAGGCCCGCGGTGCGGACCAGGAAGGCGGTCCGTGGCACCACATCGGCATCGAAGACCGCCACAAGATCACCATCCAGCAGAGGCAGGGCATGGTTGAGGTTGCCCGCCTTGGCGTGCTCGTTGTCGTCGCGGCTCAGGTATCGGCAGCCCAGGCTGCGGCAGAGCAGACGCAGCTCGTCGCGGCCGCTGTCATCGAGCAGCCACACTTTGTGGCGTGGGTAGTCCATCGCCAGACAGCCCCGCAGGCAGCGCTCGATCAGATAGGTGGGTTCGCCACAACTGGGGACCAGCACGTCTACGGCCAGCACCCGCCAGGGTTCAGAGGCGATCTGCTGCTGCAGGGCCCGCTCGGCGGCGGCGGCCTCCTGGGGCACCGGTGGCTGGCGGGCCCAGGTGAGCCAGAGCTGCAGCAGGCCATTGCCCAGGAGGGTGAGCTCAGCCCCCAGCATCAACAAGCTCAGGCCGGTGCTGGTGGTGGTGGCCAGGTTGAGGGTCGCCCCGATCCGCCAGACCAGATAGCGGGCTCCCAGAAGGCTGATCACCAGTACGGCGGAGCGCCGGGCAACCAGGGGCAGGCTCTGCTCCGGCTTGCTGGCCAGCCAGCAGGCCCAGAGCGCCACGGCCAGGGCCGGTAGCGGCACCATCCAGTGGGGAAGTGTGGCGCTCGGGCTGATGAGAGCAGCGACGAGGAGAGGCAGGGAAGCCCACAGGACGATCTGGAGTTGTCGCCGCTGAGTCAGGCCATTGGGGACGCGGAGCACGTGGTCGCTACAGGGGGAAGGGACCACTGGATACAGT
>CANEWU010000026.1 GCA_947442825.1 Synechococcaceae cyanobacterium | reverse complement strand
GTGGTGGAGGCCCGCGACGGCGCCGGCAACCTCGGCCGCGATGGCAGCAGCGGCGAGCTCCAGGTCGTCCCCGACGACCTCCCCGGCGATGCCAGCACCGGCGCCCTCCTCAGCGTGGGCGGCAGCCTGGCGGGCACCCTCGAGCTGGCCGGCGACCACGACTGGTTCTCCGTAGACCTGCAGGCGGGCCGCACCTACGCCTTCGCCTTCAACGGCACCACCCTGGCCGATCCCCTGCTGCGCCTTCGCGATGCCCGCGGCCTCGAACTCGCCAGCCACAACGACCTCTCGGCGCTCGATCGCAACGCCCTGATCCGCTTCACCCCCACCAGCAGCGGCCGCTTCTTCCTGGAGGCCGGCGCCTTCCTCGACGCCGGCAGTGGCACCTACAGCCTCAGTGCCGCAGACGTGACGCCCCCGCCGATCCTTTTCCTCTCCCTGCAAACCCCGCTGACCACCGCCGCGGCCTCCGTGATGGGCGGCCTCACAGCCCGCGCCAACGACATCCTCTCCTTCAACGGCAGCCGCTTCTTCACTTGGTTCAACGGCAACAACAGCGGCCTGGCGGGGGCGGTGCTGCGCGATTTCCACATCGTCAACGACGACGAGGTGGTGGTGGCCTTCCAGAACCCAGTGACCCTGGCAGGCATCGCCTTCGACGACTCCGACCTGGCCCGCCTCAGCCGCGGTGCCAACGGCTGGTCGGTGTCGCTGCTCTTCGACGGCAGCGACGTGGGCCTCACCACCAACTCCGAGGCGATCGATGCGGTAACGGGCCTGGCCGACGGCTCCCTGCTGCTCTCCACCCGGGGCGGCGGCAGCGTGACGATCGCGGGCAGCACTTTTGTGTTCGCGGCCGAGGATCTGATGCGCTTCAGCCCGTCCAGCCTCGGCGATACCACCGCCGGCAACTGGAGCCTCTGGGCTGACCTCAGCGATGTGGGGATCACCGGATCCACCGAGAACATCTCGGCGGTGGACGTGGCTGCCGATGGTCGGGTGTTCCTGGTGAGCTCCGGCGCCACCAGCGCGCCCGCCAGCGCCGCCACCGGCGGCACCAGCCTCACCGCCGCCAACGAAGACGTGTTCGTGCTGCAGCCCACCAGCCTGGGGGCCACCACCAGCGGCAGCTTCCCGCCCGGCCTGTTCTTCGACGGCAGCCTCTATGGCCTGGCCAACAATGCGCTCTGGGGGCTGGATGTGCCGGGCTGATCCGTGCGGGGCCGCCAGGCCCGCAGCCCCGCCAGCAGCACCCAACCGGCCACGTTGATGCGGCTGTCGAAGTAGGGCATGTCGGTGGCGTGCAGGGTGACGAGCACCAGCACCGCAGCCCACCAGGCCCGATCGAACAGGGGACCCTGCAGGATTCCTCCGCGCAGCCCCCGCACAAGCAGCCACAGCACCAGCCCCACCACCAGCGCCGCCACCGGCACCCCATGGCTGAGGGCCAGATCGAGCGGCAGGTTATGGGGATGGCCGTGCCAGTGGCCGGTGCGCTGCGGGTAGATCAGGCTGAAGGCGGCGGCACCCCAGCCGAGCCAGGGCCGCTCGCCGATCAGCCCCGCCGCCGTGCCCCACTGGGCCAGGCGGGTGATCGCCAGCGGCCGGTGCCCGGCAAACTGCAGATCGCTGAGCCGGCCCCAGATGGCTTCCGGCACCACCAGCCGGGCGGGGGCCTGCAGCAGCGCGGGCAGCCCGGGCACGCTCGCCACAGCCACCAGCAGCAACGCCACCCCGAGCAGCGGCACCAGCCAGGGCCAGCTCAGCGGGCCGCTCACCAGGGGCAGGGCCAGCACCAACGCCCCCCAGGCATTGCGCGAATCGGTGAGGAACACGGCCGTGACCAGCGCGGCGGCGAGCAGCGCCACCACGCCCCGCGCCCAGGGCCGCAGCCCCCGCTCCAACAGGGCCGCCAGCAGCAGCGGCCACACCAACGCCATCCAGGCGCCGGCGATGTTGGCGTAGTCGAACAGCCCCGCCAGGCGGCCCTCCGGATTGCCCCCCGGATGCAGATGCCAGGTGATCAGCCCCCCCATGGCCTGGAACGGCCCCCGCCAGCCCCACCAGAGCTGGCCCAGGCCGGTGAGGATCACGGGCACGGTGCCCGCCACCAGCATCAGGGCCACGCGGCGCCGCGCCGCCACCTCCCCCAGGTAGGGCTGGAAGCCCCAGAAGGCCCAGAAGAACGGCAACCAGTTGCCCAGGCCCACCCAGGCCAGCCAGCCGCTGGTGGCGCCGAAGGCCCCGAGGGCCATCAGGGCGGCGGCGGCGAGCAGCACCCGGTTGGCGCCATCGGCCAGGGGCGCGTGGCGCCGCCGGCTGCCGATCACCAGGGCCACGAACAACAGGAGCCCCGCCAAAAAGGCGCTGCTGGCGAGCAACAGCAGCCCCAGCTGGAAGCAACGCCAGCCCAGGGGCGAGGCCTCGGCGGGGCGGTGCCGTTGCAGGTGGTGGTCGAGGGCGGCGAGGCGCATCGGCGCAAGCCGGGCGTGCGCCTCAATCAAACACCGCCGTGCGCCCCCGGTAGACCATCACCTGGCGCCGCAGCACAAGCCGCAGGGCGCGGGCCAGCGCCAGCCGCTCGCAATCGCGGCCCTTGCGGATCAGGTCGTCCACCTCATCGCGATGGCTCACGTGGGCGGTGGCCTGCTCGATGATCGGGCCGCCGTCGAGCTCCTCGGTCACGTAGTGGGCGGTGGCGCCGATCAGCTTCACGCCCCGCTCCCAGGCCCGGTGATAGGGCTGGGCCCCCTGGAAGGCGGGCAGAAACGAATGATGGATGTTGATCACCCGATCGAAGCGGGCCAGGAAGGATGGGCTGAGTACCTGCATGTACTTGGCGAGCACCGCCAGCTCGATGCCGTGCTCGGCGAGCAGGGCCAACTGGGCGTGTTCCACCGAAGCCCGATCGGCGGCGTTGATCGGCAGATGCTCGAAGCGGGCGCCGAAATCCTCGGCGATGGGGCGCAGATCGGGATGGTTGGCGATCACCAGCGGCACCGTCATCGGCAGTTCGCCGGAGCGGGTGCGCCAGAGCAGATCCAGCAGCACATGCTCCTGGCGGCTCACGAAGATCGCCACCCGCGGGATCTCATCGGAGAAGTGCAGCTGCCCCTCCCCCCCGAGGCGCCGGGCCAGGGCATGGGCAGCGGGGCGGATCGCCTCCCGCGGCAGGCCGAAACCCTCCAGATCCCACTCCAGCCGGCTGAGGAACACTCCGGCGCCAGCGTCGGTGTGGTGATCGGCGTGGCGGATGTTGCCGCCGTTGCTCGCCACCCAGCCGGAGAGCTCGCTCACCAGGCCGGGCCGGTCGGGGCAGATCAGCTGGAGGATGGCGCTGGGCGATCGCATGGTGAGGAAGCGCAGCCCACAGGCCTAACTTGCCGGGCCCAACCTACTGGGCTGGGATGGTGACGATGTGCAGCTGGGCGGCCGATTGCCCGAAGCCTTTGCCCTTGAGATTCGCCAGCCAGAGTCGGTTATACGCCAGTGCGTCGCGGTCCACGTAGGTGCGCAGGGTTTGCACCTGCACTGGAGTCTGGTCGGCGCAGATGCGAACCGGATCGCTGTCCTCCCCGTCCTCCGGCGTGAGCTGCACATAGACAAACGTTCCGCGTGGGAACGAGGCGCAGTCGGGGCGAACATCGAGCAGGCGCAGCTCCTGGTCCATCGCCAGGCGGGGCCGGGCGAACCGCTCCACCGACAGGGCGTTGAGCGAATGGCGGGAGAGGGCGATCAACGGCAGACCACGGTCGCGGGCAGCGGCCACGGCGTCCTGGGCGATGGCGGGGTAAGGAATGCGGGAGTAAAGGCGCAGGGTGGGGGCCACAGCCTGCTGAAGATTCGCCAGCCCCACCGCGACCAGGCAGGCCCAGAGCCAAGGTGCCCACAGCCGCCGAGCCCGGCCCCCGCGCTGGAGGGCGAGCGCGAGGCACAGCAGCATGAAGAACTGAGCCGGCAGGAAGGCGCGCGTGATGGCGACGCCAAGAAAACTGCCCGCCAGCCAAGCGAACGCCAGCAGCACCACCAAGCGGTGCCGTGGCTCGCCCCGCCACCACACCACCACCGCCGCCACGGGCAGGGCCAGGCCCAGAAGCAGCCAGAGCAGGAGGTTGAGAGGAACGGGGTAAACCGGTGGATACACCAGATCCAGCAGCGGCCGGATTTTGAGGAACAGAGCTGGCAGCAGCTCCTGCAGGCGGAAGTCAGTGGCCATCGCCTGGCCCCTGCTGGGCCAATCGAGGAGCAGGCTCATCAGGGGCTCCCGAAGCCACAGGGCTCCGAGCAGTGCCAGCCCGCCGAGGGCAACCAGGAACAATCGCGCCGGGCCGCGAAGGGCCAGCAGAGAGCGGCCCCCCGCGGCGATCAGGGCTGCCCAGGTGAGGACCACCAGCATCAGGCCCGGCCAATCCAGAAGGGCGCAGAGGAGGGCCGTGAGCCCATGGGAGACCCAGGGCCGCCGCCTACCGCGCCCCGGATCCAGGAGACGAAAGCTGGTCCACAGAAACGCTTGTGAAGCCGCAAACAGCGGCGCATACATGCGGATATTGGTGGCGTAGAAGATGTAATTCGGCAGCAGGATCGTGAGACCCATCACGCCCCACAGCGCCCAACCCTCACCGAGGAACGACCTGGCGATCAACCAGCAAAACACCAGGCCAACGGCGAAGATCAGCGCATGCAGCAGCCGAAGCGGCAGTTCCAGGCCGGCTGGAAACAGGGAAACCAGCGGATGGAGGGCTAGGTAATAGGTGGGTAGATGGAAGGGATCAGCCTCAAGAATGGCCGCCGGCGATTGGGCCGCGACAGCCAAGCCAAAGGATTCATCGCCCCAGAGCTGCACCTGGGCGCCGTAGTGCAGGCACAGCAGCAGAAATGCAGCGAGAAATCCAACGAGAACAACAGGCAACGAACCGCTGGCAGCAGTGCAGCACCCCCTAGCGCAGATGCAGCTGGAGGGTATCGCGATCACTGTGTCGCACACGCGCGCGGATGGTCGTCATCCCCAGCCGTTCAAGGGCGGCAACGCGGTGGCAGCCGTTAAACCCCCAGAGCTGGCCATCCACCTCCAGCACGTCAATCGGCTCCCTTTGGCCCTCGGCCGCAATCGAGGCCATCAGGGCGGCCACCTTGGCCTCATCGAGGCTGCGCTGGAGCGGGCGGCGGATGGAGGCCAGGGGCAGGGTGGCGAGGCGCATGGCGAGCGGCTGTGGCGAGCGGTTACAGCCTGTCCCCGGGCGCGCCGCGTGCCGCAGCGGCGTCGGTACAGTCACCCCAGACCGCCCTTTTGACGCCCCATGGCCTTCGTCAGCCAGCCCGCCTTCGCCCGGCTGCAGCGCCTGCTGCGGAGCCTGATGGCCCTGGCCGTCGCCGTGCTGCTGAGCGTTTCGGTGACCGCCTGCAGCGGCGCCAGCAAGGCCGCCCCCACGATCAGCCCCGAAGACATGGCGCTGATCACCCGCCAGGCCGAGGGATTCCTCTCCGCCCGCGACCGCCTGCCCGAGCTGTCCGCCCTTGTGAAGGATCGCAACTGGGTCTTTACCCGCAACCTCATCCACGGCCCGATGCAGGAGGTGAACCGGGAGATGAGCTACATCAACCAGCGGCTCCTCCCCGCCGACCGCGCCGACGCCAACAAGCGCGCCGACAAGCTCAAGACGGCCCTCGCCCAGCTCGATGAGGCCGCCCGCCTGCAGGACGGCGAAGCCCTGCGTAAGGCCTACATCAAGGTGGCCAGCCGCTTCGGCCTCTACGCCCAGGTGTTCCCGCCCGAGGTACAGGAAGCGCTCAAGCAGGTCTGAGGCCCGGCGCACACGATCGGGATGGCCGGCTCCGTCCTGGTCGTCGGCGCCGGCATCATCGGGCGCCTGGCGGCCTGGCGCCTGGCGGAGGACGGCCATGGGGTGACCCTGGTGGATCCGGCCCTCACGGCGGAGGATCCCGGCACCAGCCTCAGCGGCAGCCAGGCGGCCCTCGGGGTGCTGATGGCGAGGGTGTTTCACCGCAGCAGCGGCCGGGCCTGGCGGCTGCGGCAGCAAAGCCACGCGCTCTGGGCCGAATGGCTGGCCGAGCTGGAGCGGCGGGGCCACCACCTGCCGCGACGCCGCGGCCTGATGCTGCTGGCCGCCACTACCGAGGATCTGGAGCGCCAGGAGCGCATCGCCGCCGACCGGGCGCGGCTGGGGATTCCGATGCAGCGCCTGGGCCCGGCCGACCTGGCCAGCCTGCAGCCGGAATTGCCGGGCACCCCCCTCGGTGCCCTGCTCTCCCCGGAAGACGGCCAGATCGATCCGGGGCCCCTGCTGGAGGCCCTGCTGCAGGAGGCGCGACGGGCGGGGGTGTCGTGCGTGGCGCAGGCGGCGGTGGCGATCGAGCGGGGACCGGAGGCAACCACAGCGGGCGGGGCTGGGGCCCGCAGACGCTGGCGGCTGCAGCTGGGCGGCGGCGAGACCCTGGAGGCCGACTGGCTGGTGCTCGCCCTTGGGCTGACCACCACCAGGCTGCTGGCCCCCCTGGGCCATCCCCTGCCGCTGGAGCCGGTGTTGGGCCAGGCCCTGGAGCTGGAGCTGGCGGCCGATCCAGCCTGGGGATGGCCGGGGGTGGTGGTGTGGCGGGGCGTGAACCTGGTGCCTCACCCGGACCTGGGGGCCGGGGGCCGGCGTCTCTGGCTGGGGGCAACCCTCGAGCCGGGGACGACCGCCAGCCCGCAGGTACTGATGGAGCTGCGCGCGCTGGGGGGCGCAGCTCCGCCCTGGCTACGAGACGCCTCAGTAGTCCGCAGCTGGCAGGGGCTGCGGGTGCGGCCCGTGGGGCAGCCAGCGCCGGTGCTGCAGGAGCCCGAGCCAGGCCTGCTCGTGGCCGGTGGCCACTACCGCAACGGGGTGCTGTTGGCGCCAGCCACAGCAGAATGGCTGGTGGAGCGGCTGGCGATCAGCGCCTGATCACTGCTTCCGCTAGATCCAGCTCGCTGAGTACGGGGATCTCCCCGTAGTCCTCGGGCTGGATGACATGGGCAGCCAGCCGCTAAAGATCGGAATGGATTTCATCCTCAGCGGAAGGAGGGAAGACAACGGCGTTACTCTCATCCATTGGCCTTTAGCATGGAGATACAAATGAATCTGAGTTCGCAATAATCCTTTCTTCTATTCAGGAACTCGGTTGCAGGATTGCAGCCCCTTGCCCGGATCAAAGCGGATCGCCAGGCAGGAAGCGCTGGATAAGCGCCGCCAGCGGCATCGGCCCGCTACGAAGCCTCCAATCGCCCTCGCCAGGCAGCCGACACCAGCACTGCACAACAAGGCGAGATTCACTCCCCACGAGCAACTGCACCCGGGAGCGGTACAAGGAAGCCGGCGGCATCCGCAGCGTCACGACGGGCGGCCGCCAGGCGCCAGGGCGGGGGCCATGGGACGGGGGCAACTGTTCTGGTAGTGCCACCACCCCTGCCTGCGAAGCGGGGCGGGGGCTGCAGGACTTGTCGAGCGGCTTAGGGTTAGGCCATGGATCTCGCTGAGCTACAGCAACTGGCCCCCCAGCTCCACGAGCTGCTTGGCCGCCATGGCGCCAGCAACCTTGCGGTGTTCGGCTCCGTGGCACGGGATCAGGCCTCGCCAAACAGCGATGTCGATCTGCTTGTCGACCTGCCGGACGGAGCCAGCCTGTTCGACCGTGCCGAGCTGAAATCCGCCTTGGAGGACCTCCTGCGAACCCGGGTGGACCTGATCCGTCGCCGCAACCTGAAGCCCGATCTGAAAGCCAGGGTGGAGGCCGAGGCAATCCTCATACAAGGCTGAGGGTTACCGGCAGCCACGCAAACGCGAATCGCACCGCGGGGCAAAGCGGAGGAGAGGACAGCCCTGAACCAAACCCAGTGCGCGGATGCGGGCGCGGGCGCTCTCCCGCAGGGTCCAAAGGATGTGTTCCCTGCCAGGAGGCAAAAGCTGCAGGCGCTCGGCGGGGGTGCCATGCGTCCACGCTTCCCAGTGGAAGCGGTGCAGGAGATCCAAGGCGATGCCGTGCTTCTCCAGCATCACGGTGATCGCCTGAGCAGGATCGAAGGTGGGCTCGCCTGTGCCACCGCTTTCGGTGTAGGTGAAGAGGGCGCATCGAAACCGGTGAGCCACATGTCGCGTACGATCACGATCTTCAACGGGTCTGCGGCAGCCTTGAAGTTGTTGGCCGACTTGCGGCGTGCCTTTTTGCTACGGATGTGGGGCTGCTGATCAGAGTTTGATAAGAATGCCTTCCTGCAGTGCGCGGGTGAGGATGGCCTAGAGGTCTGCGTTGGAAAGACGGATGTTGATCCACTGGTCTTTCAGGCCCGTAGCCTTTGCCGCTCTCCGGAGCTGGATGAGAAGATCCGGCGTGGCCAAACTGCGCAGTTCACCGGCATCGAAATCCATGAGAAGCTGTTTCTCTGAAGGCTCGAGGTCAGGTGAAGAGGGGATGGTCATGATTCAGCCCGGCAGCCGCGGATGGTGTGTACAAGCGAATAGCCTTGCGGCTGGGGATGATTGTTTTCAGAAACAAACGCTCTTCAGTTCCATCAAACAGTCGCCCGTTCACGCTCAGGCTGCTGGTTGAGCACGTCGCTTCTAGCAGGATCTGATGCTGTCGCCTGGGCGGGGCAGATGAAGGAAGCCAAACAAAAGCCCCCCTTCCGGGGGGCTGGTGGAAACAAGGGCAACCCCAGCCCAGGCCGGGGCCAACGGCTCACTTGCTCTCGGTGAACTCGGCGTCGATCACGTCGTCGCTGGAGGCGGCGCCGCTGCCGTTGCCGCTGGATCCGTTGCCGCCGGGGGCGCCATCGGGAGCGCCGGTGGCACCGCCCTGCTGGTACACCGCGGCACCGGCGGCGTAGAGAGCCTGTTGCAGCTGCTCGAGGGTGGACTTGATCGTGTCGATGTCGTCCTTCTCGAGGGCCTCCTTGAGCTGGGCGCTGAACTGCTCCACCTTCGCCTTGTCCTCGGCCCCCACCTTGTCGCCCAGTTCGCCGAGCTGCTTCTCGGACTGGTAGATGAGGGTTTCGGCCTGGTTGCGCAGGTCGATCTTCTCGCGCTTCTCCTTGTCGGCCGCCGAATTGGCCTCCGCATCCTTCACCATCTTGTCCACTTCCGTGTCGCTGAGGGTGGAGGCACCGGTGATCGAGATGCTCTGCTCCTTGCCGCTGCCCTTGTCCTTCGCGGTAACGCTCAGGATGCCGTTGGCGTCGATGTCGAAGGTGACTTCGATCTGGGGCACGCCACGGGGGGCCGGCGGGATGCCATCGAGGCGGAACATGCCGAGCGATTTGTTATCGCTGGCCATCTCACGCTCGCCCTGCAGCACGTGGATCTCCACGTTGGTCTGCCCGTCGACGGCGGTGGAATACACCTCCGTTTTCTTGGTGGGGATCGTGGTGTTGCGGGTGATCATCTTGGTCATCACACCGCCGAGGGTTTCCACGCCGAGCGACAGCGGCGTGACATCCAGCAGCAGGATGTCCTTGACCTCACCGGCGAGCACACCGCCCTGGATGGCGGCACCCACCGCCACCACCTCATCGGGGTTCACGGTTTGGTTGGGGTCTTTGCCGGTGATGCGCTTGACCAGCTCCAGAACCGCCGGGATGCGGGTGGAACCACCCACCATCACCACCTCATCGAGCTCGGCGGGGGAGAGCTTGGCGTCTTTGAGGGCCTGCTCCACCGGCACTTTGCAGCGGTCGATCAGCTTCGAGGCCAGCTCCTCGAACTTCGCCCGGGTGAGGGTGAGATCGAGATGCTTGGGGCCCTCGGGCGTGGCGGTGATGAACGGAAGGTTGATCTCCGCCTGGGTGGCGCTGGAGAGCTCGATCTTGGCCTTCTCCGCAGCCTCGGTGAGGCGCTGCAGGGCCTGCTTGTCCTGGCGCAGATCGATGCCCTCGTTGCCCTTGAAGGTGGCCGCGAGATGGTCGACGATCACCTTGTCGAAGTCGTCACCGCCGAGGTGGGTGTCACCGCTGGTGGAAAGCACTTCGAACACGCCATCGCCCACCTCCAGCACCGACACGTCGAAGGTGCCGCCGCCCAGGTCGAAGACCAGGATGCGCTCGTTGCTCTTCTTGTCGAGGCCGTAGGCCAGCGCAGCCGCGGTGGGCTCGTTGATGATGCGCAGCACCTCGAGGCCGGCGATCTTGCCGGCATCCTTGGTGGCCTGGCGCTGGGAATCGTTGAAGTAGGCCGGAACGGTGATCACCGCTTGGGTGACGGTTTGACCGAGATACTTGCCGGCATCATCGGCCAGCTTTCGCAGCACCTCCGCCGAGATCTCCTCAGGGGCGAACTGCTTGTTGAGCACGGGGCAGCGCACCTTGACGTTGGCGCCCGCCTTCTCGACGCCGTAGCTCACCTCTTTCGACTCCTCATTGACCTCATCGACGCGGCGGCCGATGAAGCGCTTGACGGAATAGAAGGTGTTTTCCGGGTTCATGACCGCCTGGCGCTTGGCGATCTGACCCACCAGCTTGTCCTGGTTTTTGGTGTAGGCCACCACCGAGGGGGTCGTGCGGAACCCCTCGGCATTGGCGATCACCGTGGGCTTGCCACCCTCCATCACGGCGACGCAGCTGTTCGTGGTGCCGAGGTCAATGCCGACGACCTTTCCCATGGATTCCCACCTCCTGGAGTGGATGAATGCGGACTGAGAGCATCTTCATCAGCTGACTCGCACCCCGGCGAGGGGTGGTTCCCGAACCCGACCGCCGCCGGGCAGGCCGCTCAGGCCAGTGGTGGCAAGGGATCCGCCGGGTCTACGGTCGGCGCAACGCGCCTCCGCCCATGCCCGCCGCCCAGCCGGAACCGCCCCAGCTGCCTGCGATCCGGGGCAGCACCGCCCTGGTGGGGCTGCTCGGCGATCCGGTGCGCCACTCCCTCTCGCCGGCGATGCACAACGCCGCCCTGGCGGAGCTGGGGCTCGACTGGGTCTACCTGGCCCTGCCGGTGCCCGCAGCCGAGCTCGCCGGGGCGGTGCGCGCCCTGGCGGCGATGGGCTGCCGCGGCCTGAACGTCACCATTCCCCACAAGCAAGCCGTGGCCGATCTGGCCGACGCCCTGAGCCCCCTGGCGAGCCGGCTCGGGGCTGTCAACACCCTGGTGCCCCGGCCGGAGGGGGGCTGGTGGGGCACCAACACCGATGGGGAGGGCTTCAGCCAGCCCCTGCGGGAGGTGGTGGGGCCAGGCGGGAGCTGGCGGGGCAAGCGCGCCCTGGTGCTCGGCTGCGGGGGCAGCGCCCGCGCCGTGGTGGCCGCCCTTGCGGAGCTGGAGCTGGGCGCGATCCGGATCGCCGGCCGCCGGCCGGAGGCGCTGGCCGGCTTTCTGGGCGGCTGCGCGTCGTGGTCGCCGGGGATCGGCGGGCTGGCCTGGCCCGAAGGGATCGGCGCCCTGGCCTCGGAGCTGGCGGCGGCCGACCTGGTGGTGAACACCACCCCAGTGGGCATGGCGGCGGCCCAGGACGCGGCCGCGGCGGCGCGCTGCCCCCTGGCGGAGGCCGATCTGGAGGCGTTGCGGCCCAGCACCGTGGTGTACGACCTCATCTACACCCCCAGGCCCACCCGCCTGCTGGAGAGCGCCGCGGCGCGGGGCTGCCCGGTGATCGACGGGCTGGAGATGCTGGTGGGCCAGGGGGCGGCGGCCCTGCGGCTCTGGAGCGGCCGCAGCGAGGTGCCGGTGGCGGCGATGCGGCGGGCCGCCCTCGCCCAGCTTGAGGGCACCTAGCCTGATTCCATCCCAGAGCGATCCCATGCAGGACCCACCGATCTGGCAGCGTCTGCTGGCGGCCCTGGCCTACCTGCTGCCCTGGAGCGACGCCATCGGCTTCGGCGGCTCCCTCTTCCGACAGTTCCCGCCGCTGGCGTGGCTCACCCTGCCGGTGTTGCCGCTGCAACTTCTGGAGAGCGCCGTGCCGCTGGGCAGCCTGGTGCTCTTCCTGGCGCTGTTCCTGGGGGTGGCCCGCAACCCCAGGGTGCCGTATTTCGTGCGCTTCGCGGTCTTCCAGGCCCTGCTGCTCGACATCGTGCTGGTGCTCCTGCAGCTGACCTTCCAGACCCTGCTGCCCTCCCTGGCCGGCACCTTCTTGGTGCGCACCCTGTCCAACACGGTGTTCCTGGGCGCCCTGCTGTTGGTGCTCTACGGCATGGTCGAGGCGGTGCGGGGACGCGAAGCGGAGATCCCCACGGTCTCCGAGGCGGTGCGCATGCAGCTGTTCTGAGCCCTGGGGCCTGAGCCGCGGGGGCAGGGGGGCGCTGCGATAGGTTTCTGAGTCCGTCGCTGGAGCTCGGCGCCGCCGATTTCCCCTCCAGCCCCTCCCCCCAGGGCGACCGAGACGCACCCAACCATGACCCAGTCCTATTACGAAACGATGTACATCCTCCGTCCGGACATCCCGGAGGAGGAGGTCGAGAGCCACGTCACCAAGTACCGCGACCTTGTGACCGAGTCCGGCGGCCAGGTGCTCGACTGCCAGATGCGCGGCAAGCGCCGCCTGGCGTACCCGATCACCAAGCACCGCGAGGGGATCTACGTGCAGCTCAACCACGACGGCGACGGCCAGCAGGTGTCCCCGCTGGAGCGGGCGATGCGCCTCTCCGAGGATGTGATCCGCTACCTCACCGTCAAGCAGGACGGTCCGATGCCGGCCCCGCGCACCCTGCCCGGCGAGTCGAACGAAGCACCGGCTCCCGTCACCGCCTCCGCCGCCGCCGCCACCGCCGCGCCCGCAAGCTGACCTCCGCCCGGGGCCCGATCCGCACGCACAGCCTCGCCGCGTATGCGCGGCTGGCACAGTCTGCGCAGATTGCACAAACCTGCACGGACTGTGGGGTAGGGGCAGACCCACACAATCACTTGTGACTCTTGCTTGGACAGAGTAAAGTCGCCCGACGTTTTGGGGCGGTCATGAGCGATTCCGGCGAAGGCCAGGCCCAGCTCCGGCGCAACACGCAGGCCGCCTCGGTGTCCCGTCCTTGGTGGGAGCCCGGTGCGGTGGCTCCCGCACCTCCACCGTTCCCTGTGGTTCCGGCGCCCGAACCACCCGCAGCCCCTTCCGTGCTGCCCACGCCCCAGGTGCAGGCTGCCCCCTCCGCCCCTGCCCAGTCCTCCGCCCTGGCCGTGCGCTCGATCCGGGAGCTGGAGCTCGAGCGTGAGCTGGAGGCCGCCCGGGCGGAGGTGCAGGCCCTGCACGAGATGCTCGAAGACCTGCCAGAGATCTTCGAACGCAAGTTTCGCCAGCGGGTGCACGGCCTGGTGGATGAGCAGCAGCGCCTGCTAGCCGACAACCAGCTGCTGCGTGATCGCCTTTACGCCCTGACCCCGGCCACCCCCACCGCTCGCCTGGGGCGAACCGACAGCACCGGTCGCGGTTCAGGATCCCTCGCCGCCCTGTCCGGCAGCCTGGCCCCCGAGCCCGAGCGCAAGGGGCTGCGCCGCACCCTGCTCGATGCCCTGGGGGGCCGGCGCAGCCCGGCCAGCGCCCAGCGCCAGGCCCCCTCCCCCCTCAGCGACCGCGACGACGGGCGGACCACAGCCGCGTAGGCAGCCCCCACACGTAAATGAATCCCTCGGCGGCCCGGTGGTCGAAGCGATCTTCGGCGCCGTAGGTAGCCATGTCGGGCACGTAGAGGCTGTCGCCGGCGCTGGCGCGGCCCACCACCGTGGCGTTTCCCTTGTGCAGCCGCACCCGCACCACCCCATTCACCGTGTCCTGGGTGCGATCAAGGAAGCCATCGAGCGCCTGCTTGAGCGGCCCAAACCACAACCCCTGGTACACCAGATCAGCCCAGCTGGCCTCGATCTGCCGCTTGTAGCGCTGCACGTCGGCGGCGAGGGTGAGGCTCTCGAGCTCCTGATGGGCGCGGATCAGCAGCAGCAGACCCGGGGTTTCGTAGATCTCGCGGCTCTTGATGCCCACCACCCGGTTCTCGATCATGTCGAGGCGGCCGAAGCCGTGCTCCCCCGCCAGGGCATTGGCCTTGCGGATCACGCTCACCGGGTCGAGGGCTTCGCCGTCGATCGCCACCGGATTGCCGCGCTCGAAGGCGATCTCCACCACCCGGCCCTCCGCGGGGGCCGCATCGATCGAGCGGGTGAGGGCGAACACCTCCTCCGGCGGCTCCACCATCGGATCCTCCAGACAGCCGGCCTCGATGCTCCGGCCCAGCAGGTTGAGATCGATCGAGTAGGGGGAGCTCTTGCTCACCGGCGCCGGGATGCCGCAGCGCTCGCCGTAGGCGATCGTTTCCTCCCGGCTCATGCCCCACTCCCGCGCCGGCGCCAGCACCTTCAGCTCGGGGGCAAGGGAGCCGATGGCCACATCGAAGCGCACCTGGTCGTTGCCCTTGCCGGTGCAGCCATGGGCAACGGCATCGGCACCCATCTCGCGGGCCACCTCCACCAGGCGGCGGGCGATCAGGGGCCGGGCCAGGGCGGTGGAGAGGGGATAGCGCCCTTCGTAGAGAGCGTTGGCGCGGATCGCCGGGAAGGCGAACTCCGTGATGAAGGGTTCGATCAGATCGCCCACGATCGACTCGCTGGCACCCGCATCGAGGGCCTTGCGCCGGATCGGCTCCAGTTCATCGCCCTGGCCCAGGTCGGCGGCGAAGGTGATCACCTCCTCCACGCCCCACTCGTTCTTGAGATAGGGGATGCAGACGCTGGTGTCGACGCCGCCGGAGTAGGCCAGCACCACCCGCCGGGCCCGCGCCCCGCTCGCCGTCGCACCGGATTGGCTCATGCCTGCGTGTCCTCGCTGATCGGGTCCGATTCTCCCCCCTCGCCCGGCTGGGGCCAAGGGACCAGCAACCACAGGGCCATCGCCAGGGGCGGCAGCAGCACCAGGGCCGCCACCCAGTCGCCCCGAATGGGCAGCGGGGCGCTCCAGCGCTCGCCCGCCGCCGCCAGCGCGGCGCTCAGGGCCAGGGCCAGGGCCCAGAGGCGGGCCACCGCTCGAATCTTGGATGGGGTCATCGGGCGCCAGGCGCGGTAAGGTTGTAGATCGCATTGTCAGGACCCAGCCAGCTGGGACCCGCATGAGCATTCTCGATACGATCAACCCCTCCCTCACCCGCTACCGGCGCGATGAGCCGGCGCCGGTGCTGCCCCTGCGGGATGAGCCCGATTTACTCAGCCTGCTGGAGGCCAGTGGCCGGCTGGTGGCCGATGAGGAAACCGCCGGCACCGATGTGAGCACCGTGGAGGAGGAGGAGCTCTCGGCGCTGATGGGCGAGAAGGAGGAGTACAACCAAGCCGACGAGCAACCCGAAGAAGACTGGGAAGACTGACCCCCATGACGGCGCCCGACGGCAGGCTGCCCGCCGCCCTCCTTGCCCTGATCGCGCTGGCTGCCTGCCTGGCCGCTGACTGGAGCCTCGCCAACGCCAGCCTCACCCTGCCGCTGCTGGTGTCCACCGCCGTGAGCGCCGGGGTGGCGGCTTGGGGTGTGCCTCGGTTGCGGCGCCTCAAGCTCGGCCAGGTGATCCGCGACGAGGGTCCCCAGGCGCACCACAGCAAGGCGGGCACCCCCACGATGGGGGGCCTGCTCGTGGTGCCGGTGGGGGTGCTCGTGGGCGGCCTGGTGGCGCCGGGAGATCCGCGGCTCCTGGCGGTGGCGGCGATCACCCTGGCCTTTCTGGCGATCGGCGCGATCGACGACTGGCGCAGCCTCACCCGCCAGACCAACACGGGCCTCACCCCCCGCGGCAAGCTGCTGCTCCAGGCCGGCGCCGCCCTGCTGTTCCTGCTCTGGGCAGGGTTCGGTGGCTGGCTCGGCGGGGGCGATGCCGGCGATGTGGGCCTGCCCTTCGGCTGGATCCTGCCCCTGGGCCTGCTGATCTGGCCCCTGGGCCTGTTCGTGTTCCTGGCCGAAAGCAACGCCACCAACCTCACCGACGGCCTCGATGGTCTGGCCGCCGGCTGCGGCACGATTGTGTTCACCGGCATGGGCCTGCAGCTGATGCTGCGGGGCAACGACGGCGACCCCGCCCTGGCCGCCTTCTGCCTGGCGATGGCGGGCTGCTGGCTCGGTTTCCTCAGCCAGAACCGCCATCCCGCCCGCGTATTCATGGGCGACACCGGCTCGCTGGCGATGGGCGCCGCCCTCAGCGCCGTGGCCCTGCTCAGCGACAGCCTCTGGCCGCTGCTGCTGATGGGCGGGGTGTTCCTGGCCGAATCCCTCTCGGTGATCCTGCAGGTGTGGGTGTTCAAGGCCACCAAAGGGGCCGATGGCCAGGGCCGCCGCCTGTTCCGCATGGCCCCCCTGCACCACCACTTCGAGCTCAGTGGCCTGAGCGAGCAGCAGGTGGTGCTCTCCTTCTGGGGTGTCAGCCTGATACTGGTGGTGCTCGGGCTGCTGCTGCGGCCCTGAGCCCGCTCTCCGGTCTGTCTGGCGATGTCGTATTTCACCTGGAACGAAGCCGGCCTCACCGGCGACTGCGCCAGCCTCGACGCGATGGCGGCCCGCTTTGAGGAATCCGCCGCCCTGATGCGGCGCATGGCCGCCGAGGGTTTCCAGCTCGACCGCGACCCCGACGGACACCCCCGCATCACCCACCCGGATCCGGGGGTATTCGAGGCCTACGGCTTCATCAGCGAGGAGTCGCCCGAGCGCCAGCTGCAACTCCTGAACGACGACCCCACCCCCGGCTGAGCGGCCCAGACCAGATCCCGAGCCCCGCCTCAGCGGCGGCGCAAGTAACCCACCACCCACACCACCACGAAGGCCAGCGACGAAAGCCCCAGGTAGATCAACGTGCCCTGCTGCAGGGCGGCGATGTCGAAGCCGAACAGGCGGAAGCCATCGGCCACATCCCCGGCGGTCTGGAAGGCGAACAGCGGAAGGGGGGCAGACATGGGGGACTGCGGACTGCGGCGGCGGCACGACGGGCGGAGTGGCCGCCGCGGCAACGGTAGGGGAGGGCGGCGGCGGCGCGGCAGGATCGGGGGATGTTGGCAGCCCGGCAGGAGGGCAGAGCATGTTCGACCCCACAGCCCCCTTTCCCCGCACCTTGCTGCTGCTGGGCAGCGGCGAGCTCGGCAAGGAGGTGGCGATCGCCGCCCAGCGCCTGGGCTGCCGGGTGATCGCGGTCGACCGCTACGCCGGCGCCCCGGCGATGCAGGTGGCCGACGTGGCGGAGGTGGTGCCGATGGCGGAGGCGGAGGCGCTGCGGGCGGTGGTGCGTCGCCACCGCCCCGACCTGGTGATCCCGGAAATCGAAGCCCTGGCGGTGGATGCCCTGGCGGATCTGGAGGCGGAGGGCATCACCGTGATCCCCACCGCGCGGGCTACGGCGGTGACGATGAACCGCGACCGCATCCGCGATCTGGCGGCGGGGGAATTGGGGCTGCGCACCGCCCGCTTCGCCTACGCCGGCAGCGCCCAAGAGCTGGCGGAGGCCGCCGCACCGCTGGGCTGGCCGGTGGTGGTCAAGCCGGTGATGAGCTCCTCGGGCAAGGGGCAGAGCGTGGTGGCGGGACCGGAGGGGATCGGGGCCGCCTGGGAGGCGGCGATGGCGGGGGCGCGGGGGGCCGGGGCGATGGTGATCGTGGAGGAGTTCCTGCGCTTTGAGCTGGAGATCACCCTGCTGACGGTGAAGCCGTGGCAGGGGCCCACCCTCTTCTGCCCGCCGATCGGCCATGTGCAGGAGCGGGGCGATTACCAGTGCAGCTGGCAGCCAGCGGTGCTGGGGGAGCGGCAGCTGGCGACGGCCCAGGCCATGGCCCGCACCGTCACCGATGCCCTGGGGGGCGCCGGCCTGTTCGGGGTGGAGTTTTTCCTGTGCGGCGAGCCCGGGGCGGAGGAGGTGGTGTTTTCAGAACTCTCCCCACGGCCCCACGACACCGGCCTGGTGACGCTGGTGGGCCAGAACCTCAGCGAGTTTGAGCTGCATCTGCGGGCGGTGCTGGGGCTGCCGATCCCGGAGATCCGCAGCCTGGGGCCAGCCGCCTCGCGGGTGATCCTGGCCCGCGACCAGGGCCAGCCGGTGCACTACGAGGGGGTGGCGGAGGCCCTGGCGCAGCCCGAAAGCCAGCTGCTGCTCTTCGGCAAGGAGGAGGCGCGGCCGGGGCGGCGCATGGGGGTGGCCCTGGCCCGCGGCGCCAACCTGGCGGAGGCGCGCACCAGGGCCGACGCCACCGCCGGCGCGGTGCAGGTGCGGACCGGCCGATGAACCGTCGTCCCCCCCGGTGAGAAGGGGAAACGGGCCTTATGGTTCGCCCAGCTTTCCGGACCATGAGCCAGGCCTACTCCCACCAGCCGTCTCCGCGGCGGCAGCGAGGACGATCCGGCGGCCGCAGCAGCTCCGCCAGCCCGGCGCGAGCCAGCCGCGACCTCGGCGCCGTACCCGACCTGCTGACCCGGCGCCAGACGCCCGTTGCGCCGGCAGCCCGCCCGCGGGGGCCCCACCGGCTGCTGGTGCTCGGCCTCGGCATGGCCATGGGCTATGGGCTGGCCAGCCCGCTGCCCTCCCTGTTGAGCTCGGGCCTGGCCGCGCTGGTACATGCGCCCAAAGGCATCGCGGCGATGGTCGACCCGCTGGGCCTGGGCGAGCGCCGCGTGCTGGTGATGGGCAGCGATGTGATCGGCGGCAACACCGATGTGATGTTCACCGTGCAGGTGAAGGATGGCATCACCCATGTAACGCAGGTGCCGCGCGACACCTTTGTGGAAACCCCCGATCAGGGGGTGATGAAGGCCAACGCCCTCTACGCCAACGGCGGCCCGGAGAGCGCCAAGAGTGAGGTGGGCCGCCTGCTGTCGATGCCGTTGCAGAGGCACATCAAGGTGAATCTGGATGCGGTGGCGAAGGTGGCCGATGCCCTCGGCGGCGTGGAAGTGGATGTGCCCAAGTCGATGTATTACGTGGACAATGCCCAGGGGCTGCTGATCGATCTGGCCCCCGGCCGCCAGGTGCTGAAGGGCAGCGATCTGGAGGGCTTCCTGCGCTTCCGACACGACGAAATGGGCGATCTGGGGCGGATGGAACGCCAGCGGCTGGTGCTGGCCGAGGTATTCCGAAAGCTGGTGCAGCCCACCACCCTGGCGCAGCTGCCCGCCCTGCTCAAGATCGCCGGCGAGGACATCCGCACCGATCTCACTCCGATCGAGATGACCCAGCTGCTGACGGCGATGACCCGCTCGAAGCTGAGCACCCAGCGCCTGCCCGGCCGCCTCTACTGGCAGGACGACCTGAGCTACTGGATGCCCGATTCCAACGCCGCCCACCCCACGGGCAACGGCGAGGAGCCGCCGCTCTGAGGTGACGTCTCTGCCGCGCCTGACGGGGCCCACACCCCCTAGGCTGCTAGCAACGAGCAAGCATCCCTACCGATGCGCACCCTCTACATCCGCCACGTGCCCGACGCCGTAGCCGCACGGCTGGAGAAACTCGCGGCCCAGGCAGGCCTGCCCCTGAGCACCTTCGCCCTGCAGGAGCTCACGGAAACAGCCCGTCGTGCCGACAACGCTGACCTGCTGAACGCCCTGCCCTCCCTACCGATCGAACGCTCCAGCCTCCTGGAGGCCCTGGCCAGCAGCCGCGCTGAGCACTGAGCACTGAGCACTGAGCTGATGCTCGTGATTGATGCCTCCGCCCTGGTGGAGGCCCTGTTGATGAACGGCCCAGTCCGGGTGCGCGTCGCGAACAGCAACCTGCAGGCTCCAGAGCTGATCGATGCCGAGGTGCTCTCGCTGCTGCGGCGTTTGGTGCTGGCCAACACGCTTGGGGAGAGCAACGCCCTCCAGGCCTTGAACGCTGCTGCCCGGCTGGGCCTGCGCCGCTATCCCAGCCGCGCCCTCTGGCCGCGGGCCTGGGAGCTTCGCACAAATCTCACCGCCTACGACGCCCTCTACGTGGCTTTGGCCGAGCAGCTGGATGCTCCCCTCCTCACCGCCGACGCCCGCCTCGCCAGGGCCCCGGGGTTGCGCTGTTCGATTGAGATCGTCGAGCGCTGAGCCGATGTCCGCTGCCAAGCCCCGCCCCTTTTGGCAGGCTGGGGAACCCCCGCTTGGCCTCAGTGATCCCCCCCAGAAGCAGATGACGGGCATGCTCGGCCATCCGGTGGCGGAGAACCCGATCGATCTGATGTTTGATGCGGTGTATGCCCACTACGGGCTGCCGTGGCAGTTCTGGAAGAACGACATCGCCACCGAGGCCGATCTGGCCCTGGCGGTGAAGGCGCTGGTGCCGCTGGGCTATCGGGGCATGGGCATCACGGTGCCCTGGAAGGTGGCGGTGATGCCGCTGCTCGATGAGCTCGACGCTGACGTGCAGGCGATCGGATCGTGCAACTACATGACCGTCGAAGACGGCCGGCTGATGGGGCACAACAACGACGGCAAAGGGGTGGTGAAGGCGATCCGCAAGGTGACGCCTCTGGAGGGGCAGCGGGTGGTCATGCTGGGGGCTGGCGGGGCCGGGCGGGCGATGGCGGTGGAGATCGCCTGGGCCGGGGCCGCCCATCTCACGCTGGTGACGCGGCAGCCGTGGCAGGGGGAGGTGGCGGTGCCGGCGGGCACCACGCTGCTGATGAATGCCACCCACCTGGGCTGCGCGCCGGATCTGGAGCCGGTGCCCGTGCGCTGGGACACGGTGGATCCCACCTGCACGGTGGTGGATGTGATCACCAACCCACGCATCACCCCGTTTCTGGCCACGGCCCGCGAGCGGGGCTGCCCGGTGGTGGATGGGGTGGAGATGCTGGTGCAGCTGGCGATGGAGATCTTCCAGCGCTGGACCGGCCTCACCCCGGAGGAGGCGGTGTTTCAGACGGCGGTGGCGGCG
>CANEWU010000025.1 GCA_947442825.1 Synechococcaceae cyanobacterium | reverse complement strand
GGGGAGAAGGCACGGCAGGTCCGCCAGCAGCGGCCAAATGTTCGCTCATTATGACCCGATCAACCGCATGGCAAACAATCAGCTGCACGGCCAAGCGAAGGACCCATGGGACTTGATCTGGCATGGCGATCCCCCAGCGTCAGCATCTGAGCAATCACAGGCATCTTTCTCCAGTCGCAGCCCTGGCTTCCGGTTTAGAACCTCCCGAACGTTCAGGCAAAAGCCAATGTCCGATGCGCCTGCGAACAGCGATGCCTTCGAGAGACAAAACCCGCAGAAGGGGCAGCCAGCTTTGCGGATATCATAAAAGTAGCTGAGCTACATCTGGGAAATCCGGGAAAAGAAGGTTGGCTATCATGGCAACTTCAACTCCAACTTCCACAGCAACAGCAACATCAACGGCAACGGCAATGGCAATGGTTGGGGAGGTTCCCGCCGTTCAAGTAGAGCCTCAAAGCCAGGCCGCGGCCCATCGCAACCCATGGGGTCCCTTCACCAGTCCGCTGCTTCGATGATTCATCCTTTCCAGCGCCACACCGCCGTCAGCCTGTCGCTGATCAACCCTGTCGGGCCTCGGATTCACTCGATCCGGAACCAGCGATCGATGCGCCCCGGGGCTCCCGTAGGGCTGCCCTCGCGGGTGATCACCGCGTAGGTGTGTCCTTCCGTGGATCTCCATTCAAAGCGGCACAGGCCCAGGCCGGTGCTGGCACAGGAGGCGAGTTCCGGGAAGCGGGTGCAGCGCCGATCATCCGGCAGCACCGCCGCACACGATTCGCTCTCACGGCGCAATGGCGGTCGCCAACCCTGGGCCAGCAGGCGGGTGCGGGCCAACCCGTACTCCTCCCCCAGCCGCAGCGGCGGCGCGACCTCGGCCGGCAGGGGTGCGGGCAGCAGCAACGCCAGGGCACCCAGTGCGGCCAGAGCCCCCCCTGACCGCAGGGAACGCCGCGCCATCAGCGGCGATGGGCCAACAAGGTGCGCACCATCAGCCGCAGGGTGTCGCGGTTGCCGCCGGCGGTCCGCCAGCGCTCCAGCCACTGCAGCAGCGGCGCCTTTGGCTCGGCGGCCTGATCGGGCTCGAGCGCTGGCGGCGACTGGATGCCCAGGCGGGCCAGGAAGGCGCTGGCATCGTCGAGACAGGAGCCGCCATCGCCGAAGCCATCGAGACGGGGATCGAGGGCCGCCAGCAGGGTTTCCAGCTCCTCGACACTCAACTCCGGCAGGGGCTCGGGGCCCGGCTCGGCCGAGGGGTCGACTAGCGGATCGGTGGACAGGGGCCTGGGGCAACTCCCCCAGCATGGCGCGCCTTGCCCCGCCTAGCCTGAGCCCACCCCGTGCGGGGCCCGGCCATGCTCAAACTCTGCCTGCAGCTGCTCGTAGGCGTCAGCCTGGCGCTCCGGCTCCTGGCGCTCGCCCGCCATCTGCGCCACGCCTGGCGCGGCACCCCGATCCCGGATGCCGCGGGCCGCCGCCTGGCCGCCGACTTCCGCGCCGAACTCCGCCGCCGCGGCCTGCTCAGCGCCCCTCCCCTGCCGCAGCCCGACTGAGCCCTCAGCTCGACCGCGGCGGCAACAGATGGTGCACCGCATGCCGCACCACCCCCCAGAGCTCGGTGTCCCCACCGGCGGCCCCGGCCCCCTCCGGATCGATCGGCAATGGAATCGGCGGACTGGCGCCATCGCTGGCCACCAGAACAAGCCGGCCGCTGCGCCGTTGCAGGCGCCGCAACAGGAACTCTCCCTCGTGGACCGCCACCACCACCATGCCCGGCCGGGCGTGGACGCTGCGGTCGATCACCAGCAGATCGCCATCGACGATGCCGTCGCCGCGCATCGCCTCACCGCAGACACGCATGAAGAAGGTGGCCAGGGGCCGGGGGATCAGGACCCCATTCAGATCGATGCGGCCCTCCACGTAGTCGTCGGCGGGACTGGGGAAGCCGGACGCGCCGGCCTCGGCGGCGAGGGGAACGGGCACCGCCGAGGCGAGGGCATCGCGGGGATCGGGGGAGTGCACGACCATCACGCGGCCCATCCCTCAATAGTACATACGTACCAAATCAAGTGAACCTGTCCAGGCGATCATCCCCAGGGTCTGGCCCCGGGAACCCCGCGATGCAGGAGCGCAACAACGAGCACCACGACGAGCACGGCGACAAGGGCGGGGACGGGCACGAAGGGGAGGGCGCGCGGGTCCTGATCGAGCGACTGGGACTGGCGCCCCATCCAGAGGGGGGCTGGTATCGCGAGCTGCACCGGTCGATGGTGGCGGTGGAGCGCAACGGCGACGGATGCCGACGCTCCGGCCTCACCCTGATCGCCTACCTGCTGGAGGCCGGATCCTGCAGCCGCTGGCACCGGGTGCGGGGCGCCGATGAGATCTGGCAGCACGTGGCGGGGGCGCCGCTGCGCCTCTGGCGACTGCCGCCCCAGGGGGGGCGCAGCGAGGCGCTCACCCTGGGGCCCCTGTCAGCGGAGCACCCGGAGCTCAGCGCCGTGCAGGTGGTCCCCGCCGACTGGTGGCAGGCCGCCCGCAGCCTTGGCGGCTGGAGCCTGGTGACCTGCTGCGTGGGCCCGGGATTCGACTTCGCCGACTTCGAGTTGCTGCGCGAGCGCGCTGAGGGGGCCGAGCTGCCAGGGGCCGATCCGGCACTGCGCTGATGGCGCGACACCGCGAAGCATCGGCGAACATGGACGACGCGAGTGTGAGACGAAGGCAGCGATGTCCTGTCCCAACTGCGGCAGCTGGGCGGTGAAGGCCGATCGCAGCCTGGCCGGTCGCATGGTGTGCGCCCGCTGCGGGCAGCTGCTGGGGGGGGCGACGCAGAGGAGATTGCACCGGCGCTGGGCCTGGCCCCTCGCGGGGCCGCAGCTGGATCGCCGCTGGCGCGGCTGGCTCGCGCTGACCCTGTTGCTGGCGGTGTCCGCCCTGCTGGCGGCCCGAGTGCCGGGGGGAAGATACCAGCCCTCAGGGCCTGGCACGGCCCCGCAGCGGCAGGAGCCGCTCACCTGACGGGCGGGGCCGCTGCGCACACGGACAGGCCGCGGCCTTGTTCCCATCCGCTGACAGGAGCGATCCCGAAGGCTTCCTATCCCGGAATATTGGCCCCATCGTTCGATTCCGACCGTACGGATGGCAAGAAACAACCCCGTGGCCAACCTTGCCTCCATGAGCATGCGGCAGCTGCGCGAGCTGGCACGTACCCTCGGGATCACTCGCTACAGCGCCGAAACCAAGGTGGGGCTGGCCGAGGCGATCGCCACCAAGGCCTCCATCACCGGCGAAGACGCGGGAGTAGCGACGCCACCCGCCGAGGTCGCCCCGATGGCGGCCATGACCCGGCCAGAGCCGGTGGAGACACGCGAAGAGCTACCGGCGATCGAGGCCTCCCTGCCACCGGCGCCACGCCCCGGCACCGAAACCCAGGTGGTCTTCCTACCCCGCGATCCCCAGTGGGCCTACGTGTTCTGGGAGATCTCGGAGGCAGACAAGCAGGCCGCAGCAGCCGGCGGTGCCACCCAGCTCTGCCTGCGGGTCGCCGATGTGACCGGCCTGAGCGGCGGCTCCGCCCATCCCCATACCCTGCAGGAGGTGGTCGTCGACAGCCACGCCACCGAGTGGTATCTGCCGGTGCCCCTGAGCGATCGCGACTACCGCGTCGAACTGGGCTACCGCAGCGGTGGTCTCCGCTGGATCTCCCTGGCCTTCTCTTCGGTGGCCCGGGTGCCGAGCCTGCACCCCAGCGAGCAGGTCCTCGACCAGTTCGTGCCCTTCTCCCTCGACGTCCTGCCCAGCGAAGGAGAGATAATCGCTCCGGCGAGCGGCGAGAGCGGGCTGCACGAGCGCCTCTATCAAACGGCCACCGCCCGCTGGCGCCGCCTCGGCCGCGGTTCGGAGGCTTTCCACGAGCTTGAGGATGAGGAGGGCGAGGGTCGGGCCGCCGGCGGTCATCTCTCCGGCGTCGGCCAATGGGCCAGCGGCCGCACCGAGAGCGGTGCCGGAGGCGTACCGGTGCGCCAACGGGCCTTCTGGCTGGTGGCGGATGCCGAGCTGATCGTCTACGGCGCCACCGATCCCTCCGCGCGCCTCACCATCGGCGGTGAGGAGGTGCCCCTCAGCGCCGAAGGTACCTTCCGCATCCAGGTGCCCTTCCGCGACGGTCAGCAGCTGTATCCGATCGAGGCGGTGGCAGCCGATGGCGTACAACGGCGCAACATCACCCTGGAATTCCGCCGCACCACCCCCGAAGCCAACGTCAACACACTCGAGGATGCGGTCCCCGAGTGGTTCTGAGGCGGTCCTCCCGTCGCCACTCCTGAAGGAGTCTCACCCCCTCCGCCGAGCCGGGGCAACAGAGGTCAATCCTCTGACGTTCCTCCTCGGTGATGGGCTCGAGCCTCGCCAGCTGTCCTTCGATCACCGCAGCATCGGCGTCCGAGGGATCGTGCCCCAGGCGCCGCCGCTGCTCCACCCGCTCCCGGGCCTGTTCCGGCCCGCAGGCACACTCGAGAACGGCAAAGGTAGCCCCACTGAGCCGGGCTACCTGCGAAAAGAAATCCCGATCGGACCGCCGCAAAAAAGTGGCGTCGACCACCACATCCAGCCCGGCCTCCAGGACCGCCGCCGCACAGCCGCCGAGACGCTCCTGGTAGAGCCAACGGCTCACCTCCGGGGCGTACAGCACGGAGGGGTCAGGAACCTCTGCCCCAGCGGCCGCCACCTTCACTCCAGCGGCCGCCACCTCCGCTGAGGCCTCCCCGGACTCGCCCCAGAGCCCGAAACGCCGCTTGCGTTCGCCATCGGAGCGCAGCTGGATCCAGGGGGGCTCCTGCGCGAGCCGGGAGGCCCAGTGGCTCTTGCCACTGCCGGAGATCCCATGGGTGATCACGAGGGCTGGCCGCCGCGGCCGGATCACCGCCTGGGCCCAGCGAAGGTAGGAGCTCAACTCAGCCTGCCGTCTGCCGACCTCCTCCCCGGCCAGATCCGCCTGGGAGAGCCGCAGGGCGGTCACCTTGGCGCGCACCAGGGCCCGATACACCCGATACCAGCACCACAGCCGCAGGCCCCCGTAATCGCCGCTGCGCTCAAGCCAGCGGCTCAGCAGGTGGTGGGCCTCGATGCTGCGGCCACCATGCTGCAGATCCATCGCCGCGAAGGCCAGGTCGCTGATCGCATCGATCCAGCGCAGCTCCGGGCTGAACTCGAGGCAATCAAACACCTCGATGCGTCCCTCCAGCAGAGCCATGTTGCCGAGGTGCAGGTCACCATGGCCCTCGCGCACCCGTCCATCCGCCTTGCGGCGGCGGCACAGCGGCGTCAGCCGCTGCGCCTGGGCCTCACTCCAGCGCCGCAGCGGCGCCAACACCGCCGGATCCACACCGCAGCGCTCCAGTACCGCCAGGTTGGCCAGGGCGGGATCGAGCACGCTCGGCGGCTCTCCCCAGGGATCCTGCGGGGAGGCCACCGCCGTGCGGGCGTGGAAGGCCGCCAGCCGTTCCGCCAGGGCCTCAAAGGCGGCGGGGGGAACGCGACCGTGGGCCAGGGCCTCCGGTAGCAGGGCCTCCTGGGGAAAGCGGCGCATCTTCAACGCCATTTCAATCACCGGCCCGCCACCGTGGAAGCGGGCCCGCTCCGGCGGCCCGTGGATCGGCACCACCGCCAGGTAGAGATCGGGCGCCAGGCGACGGTTGAGGCGCAACTCCTCGGCGCAGAACCAGGCGCGGCGCGCCTGGGTGCTGAAGTCCACGAAGCCCAGGTTGACCGGTTTCTTGATCTTGTACGCCACCGGCCCCACCAACAGGATCCAGGAGATGTGCGTCTCCAGGAGCTCGATCGGTTCGAGCGGCGCCGGCTGATGGGCCTCGGGACGCAGCAGGGCAGCGATCAGCGGATCCATGGCGCGCCTGCCGGGACCGGGAAGGCTGCGGCCGGGCGGGGTGTCCCCATTATTCCCCGACCCTTCCCGTGGGAGAGGGCTGCGTAGATTTGCTTGTTGTCGTGGTTCCGTGCGCGAGCTGCCGTTCCAGGCCCTGGTGGCCCAGGCTGCCTGCGTTGCGGTGGCCCTGGCCGGCGCCCCCGTCCATGGCCAGGGATCTTTCCCTGCAGCTACCCCAGCCGCTCCCGCCACGCCAGCTGCGGTACGTCCTCCACCCCCACTCCCGCCACTCCCGCCCCTACCAGCCCCAGCAGCGGACCCGGCCCCCACTCCGGGGATCCAGAGGGTGCGGCCTGGCCGCGTGCTCTCGGTGCGCAACGGCCAGGAGCTGCGGGTGCTGATCGCCGGCACCGACCTGCCGCGGCGGGTGCGGTTGGCCTGCCTTCAGGCCCCGCGCCCTGGCCAGGTGCCCTGGGCCCAGACGGCCCAGCGACGGCTGCGGGCCCTGCTGCCGGTGGGCAGCGAGGTGAGCCTGGAGCTGCGCGGCCGCGATGTGTTCAACCGAGAGGTGGCGCTGGTGCGGCGCAATGGCCGCGACGTGGCCCTGCCGTTACTGGAGGAGGGGGCCGTCTTCTTCTTCGATGGGCTGCCCGGAGGCTGCAACAACCTGAACTACAGGGCGGTGGAGGGGTTGGCGCGGCGGCGCGCGCTCGGGATCTGGAGCGTGCCCGGCGGCATCGAGCGGCCTTGGAGCTGGGTGGAGCGCGAAGGAGACCCCTCCGCCGAACCCTGAGGGCCGCACCCGGCCGTTCCCGGGCGCCACTGGGAACGGGCGGTATCGAGCAGGGCCACCTCCGAGCTCTCCAGATCGAGCAGATGGTGGGTGCCGCGATGGTCAACCTTCATCACGGGGGGCCAGATGCCCGGCGGCGGATTGCGCCACTCTCCTCCCCGATCCGCCGGCACCGTGGAGCGGCCTGGCCATGCCGCTCCAGGAACAGGGCCAGCGGCTGCGGCTCTGCGCACGGCCGCCAGCCCCGCGCGGGCCCATCCCAACACCAGCCCGCCAGCCGCAACCGGGGACGGCAACCCGGCGCACACACGATCCGGTAGCGGTGGCTGCCCGAGCGGCCCCCGGGCGGCAACGGGCCCCACGGTTCCCCCAGGGGATGGCCATCCCCCTGCTGGCGCAAGAAAGCCGCCAGCAGGGCCCCCGGGGCCGCGCCACTCCCCGCCGATGCCCGGGCTCGGGCGAGCCGGCGGGCCAAAGCCTGTGGATCGCCTCCCATGGCCAGCTGCAGGTGCAGGGGGCCCCAACCGGGAAATCCAAGGAAACTCACCAGGGCGGGGGAGGGCATGGGGGCAGTGGCAGTCTTCCTTCCCTCCAGTGCCACCCCCTGGCAGAGTGCGCGCAATTCCCCAAGCCGCCGAGGAGCCGCCACCATGAACAGCCCAGGGAACCAGCGCCCCGCCTGGCTGAACTGGCTGATCCTGGCGGCCTTCCTCTGGTCCTCGTGGCAGCTGTCCGGCCTGTGGGCAGCGCGCCTGCACGGCTGATCGCGACAGAGGCTCCCCGTCAGAAGAGGCTCCCCGTCAGAGCAGCGGCGGCGGCAAGCGACCCGAGCCCGCCTCAGGCCCATGCCCGGGGGGCCGGGGCGCCGGCGGGGCCAAGGGAGCCTCGCCAGCGGCAGGCGGCAGCAGGGCCCGCCAGAGGCGTACGGCACTGCCCGCCAGCAGCAAGAGGGCGAGCAGGGCCAGAAGCACCACCGCCAGCACCGCCGCCAGCTGCAGCAGGCCGAGGCCGAGCCGGCTCAGACCCCCGATCACGTTCGCCAGCGCGTGGCTCACCAGCAGCAGGGCATCCAGCCGCTCGGGGAGGCGCACCAGGGCCGCGAGGATGGCCGTTCCCACGGCCCCGAGCAGCAGGCCCATACCCACCTGCCGCAGCCGGCGCACCCGGCGGCGGCGGCGTCCGCGGGAGCGCCGAAGGATCGGTCCCTCCGCCGGGTGGGCCCCATCCATGCGGGGCAGGTGAAGCGAGACGGGCGGGCGAGACATCGGGTCTTCAGGGATCCAGCGCGTAGCCAGCGCCGCGCATCCAGCGCTCAAACTCGATCAGAACCAGTTCGTTCGGACAGTCGATCAGGGACAGGGCTTCGACCGTGCAGTCGCCCTGGCCGCCGTGGTGCAGGGAAATGTGAAAGCGATCACCGCTGAGGCCGCAGACCTCCGGATCGCTGCGCACCACCACGTCCAACGCCGCCCCGAGGCGGGCCACACGACGGCGCAGTTCCGACCAGCTCATCGTCATCGGAAGCGGAGCGCGACGCAGCCCACAGTGCTCCTGGGGAGCCCTGGCGTCAACTGCAGCAGCCGGGAGGACGGACGGCTAGGGGGGCGGCACCGGGGCCCCTCCGGCGGCGGCGGGAGTGGGAGAAGCGACAGGCTGGGGCGCCGGGGGCGGGGGGAGCAGCCAGGCGGAAGCGGCTGCCAGGGCCAGGGCCGCGGCTCCCCCCACCACCCCGGCGAGACGGCGAGGCAAGGGTGTGCGCTCCTGCACCTCCCGGGCCCGTAGCGGGCGGACGGGGGGAACGGGAAGCTCAACCTGCAGGCGGGGGTCGAGACGCAGACGATCGAGGACCCGCACCAGATCGGCCAGTTCGGCGTCATCGAGAACGAGCTCCAGAGGCTCGACATCTGGCTGGCTGCTGCGCAGCAGCAGGGTGTGGCGGCCATCGGAGGCGGGGGCGATCTCCGCCGGATCTTGGGCAGCGCCGACCCGCCGGGGGACGCCGCTGAGCAGAAGCCGCGCATAGGGCAGGACCACCTGGAGGATCGCCTGAAGGTGATCGCGGCGGCCCTCCAGCTCCTCGGGCCGGCCCACCCAGGCCAGCGACCAACCGGTGAGGATTCCCACCACATCGCCGGACTGGCCGGCGGAAAGGTCGGGGAGACCCTCCAGCGTGAGCCGGCAACTCTGCTGGTCGTACTGGAGGCTTTTCTTCATCGCCGAGGGGGTGGCAAACATCAGGACCTCAACCGTCCGCATCCATCAGGCTGGCCCGCATCCGTTCCACCCCTCCGCTGCCGGCCACAAGCGCCAGGCTCTGGATGAGCTGGCGCCGCTGCGACGCTCCAGCCTGGGGATCGAGCAGGCGCTGCACGCCGCTACGCCTTAGGTTCATCCTCTCCCGCACCAGCTCCGAGAGCCGGGCACGGAAGAGATCCCAGCGTTCACGGGTGAGGTCTTCCGGTTCGCTGCGGGAGAGCAACTGGTGCAGAAACGGGTAGAGCCGCTCGGCCATCACGCAGAGGATGCGGATGAGGGCATCGGTTTCGGCCGGCGCCAGGCTGCCGCGCCGAAAGTTACGGCGCAGGGGGTTATGGCAGCGGCGCTTCCACAGCTCCACCCGATTGGGGAAGAGCTCCGTGAAGCCCAGCTGGTCGCTGATCAACACCATCGCTTCACCGCCGCTGTAGTCGAGCGCCTCCACGGTGAGCAGGAGCAGATCGAGCCGCTCGATCCCCCGGCGGGAGAGCGGGCGGGCCGGAGCGGCGGCGGTGGTGGGCTCAGCGGCGGTGGAAGCGGCGGCGGGAGCGGCAGCGGTCATGACCATGGCTGCGATACTGCCAGCACTGGCGGCCATCCGTCGACCGCCAAGCGGCACAGAGCCCTTCCCCCCACCCTGCACCCCAGCCTGCGAGGAGGCGGGCATCCCCATGAGCGCCACAGCCGAATCCAGTTCCCACCCGCCCGCAGGGGCTTCGCCCCCGTTGGAGGATCTGCGCGCCCTGGTGCGGGAGATCCCTGATTTTCCCAAGCCCGGCATCCTCTTCCGTGACATGAGCCCGCTGCTGCGCGAGCCGCAGGCCTGGGCCGAGGTGGTGCGCCGTCTGGGCGAGATCTGCGACCGGCTCCAGCCCGATCTGATCGTGGGGATCGAGAGCCGCGGCTTCATCGTCGGCGTTGCCTTAGCCACGGCGCGGGGGATCGGCTTCGTGAAGGCCCGCAAACCGGGCAAGCTGCCGCCGCCCGTGGTGTCTGTGGAATACGAGCTGGAGTACGGGAGCGACCGGCTGGAAATCCTCAGCCACGGCTATGACCACCGGCCGCGCGTGCTGATCGTGGACGACCTGCTGGCCACCGGCGGCACTGCCGCAGCCTGCGCGGAGCTGGTGAACCAGGTGGGCGGAGAACTGTGCGGCTTTGCCTTCGTGATCGAGCTGGCGGAGCTGGGCGGGCGAGATCGGCTACCAGCCGGGGTGCCCGTGGAATCGCTGATCGTCTACTGAGCGGGGCCGCCGCCGAGGTTCTGGTCCTGCCAGGCCAGCACCGCATCGAACTGCTCGAGGCTGATCAGCCCAAAGCGCCAGAGCACCACCGGCAGGGGCGCCTGCTCCAAATGGGCCTGCTTGAGGCCCAGGGCCAGGGCGCTTTCGCTCAGCCCGATGGATCCGCGCAGGAAACGCAGCAGAGCCTCCGGTGGGGGCGACTGGGGGGAGGTGCTGATCACCATGGGGTTGGGCCTCCAGACCTCACGGTGCCGCGCCGGCCAGAGGGCGGCAAGGGCCGTGGGTCATCACCCCAAGGGCGAGACGGCGCAGGGGGGCGCTACCTGCCAAGGCCACGAGGGCGAAACGGCGAAGCGGCAGCAACAGGGGCTGGCGGTTCGAAAACAGTCGCACCAGCAGATCGGTAGCCATCAGGGTGAGCAGCAGATCGGGCCAACGACGGCGCCCGTAGGCCCCCGCCAGCCGGGAGGCCCGCAGGCGGCCCGCCGCTACGCGGACGGCGAGACGATGCAGCACCTCCACATCACGCCAGCAGAGGTTGAGTCCCTGGCCTCCCACCGGATGGCAGCGATGGGCGCTCTCCCCCACCAGCACCACCCGACCACGATGCAGGCGACTCGCCAGCTCAAGGGTCACCGGAAAGGAACGGGGCGCATCGAGGAGGGCATCGGGCTGCAGGCGCTCGGGCAGAACGCCAGCAAGGCGATCGAGAAAGGCGGCGGCGCTGAGGCCCTCCAGCTGGCGGCAACGGCTGGCGGGAGCGCTCCAGACCAGCTGGGCCTGGCGATCCCCCAGGGGCAGCACGGCGAAGGGGCCCTCCGGGCGCAGCAACTCCCAGGCCTCGTCGGGGCCGGATCCCCTCAGCTCCACCTGCACCGTCAGGCAGGCCTGCCGGTAAGGCCAGCGCCACTGGCGGATGCCCAGGGAGCCGCGGGTGGGGGAGGCGGGGCCATCGGCGGCCACCACCAGATCGGCGGGGGGCTCGCCGGGCACGGTGGCCCCCGGAGCGGGAGGCGGGGCGCCCAGGGCGAGGCGCACCGCAGGTTCGGCCGCCAGCCGCCCGAGCAGCACCTCCATCAGGGGGGCGTGGCGAACAATCCAACCGAGGGCGGCTCGGGAGGCTCCCGGCGGTGGACCACCGAGATCGGGGCTGGTGAAGGCGGCATCACCGCCGCTGCCCAGATCGCGGAGCTGCAGCTGGCGAAAGGGCACAAGACGGGGTTCGAGGGCCTCCCAGAGCTGGAGGCGCCGCAGCAGGCGGCGGCTGGAGTGGGTAAGGGCATAGGCCCGGCTGCGGGCCAGCAGGGCGTGGTGCTCCAGCGGATCGTGGAGCACCACCTGCCAGCCGGCGTGGGCCAGGGCAAGGGCCGTGAGGGCGCCGGTGGGTCCGGCGCCGTGAACCCGGGCGAGAAGCGGGGCGGTCATGGCGACGGGGGCGGGGCGCCGTGGGCAAGGGGGAGGGGCGCCGGCAGCAAAAAGCCGCAGCAAGGTGTGCTGCGGCCTGGGCCGGCGGGGCCGGCGGATGGGGAAGGGATCAGCCGAGGCCGAGCAGACCGTGGGTGAACGCTTGGCCGCCTAGGGCGAACTCGGTGGCAAGCAGGGCGACGAAGCCGAGCATGGCCATGCGGCCATTGAGCTTCTCGGCACGCTCATGGAAACCCCAGCCGTTGTCGGAGGAGACAACCTCCATGCGGGGCTCGGTTGCAAAGGCGTTGAGACGGCCGCCGTCTTCGGTGGTTACCTGGGCGCCGCGGATAGTGGGGGCTTGGCTCATGGGGTGCTCCGTTTCGATGTGCTGATGGAACTGTAACGCAATGTTGCGAGGGGGAGGGCGGTTTGCCGCCCGCGCTCCCTTCAGCGCAGCCGCCGCACGCACAGTTCCTCGAACGCCGGCCGCAGCAGATAGGGGTACTCGCCCACCCACAACTTCAGCTGTGGCAACCAGGCGTCGCTGAGGGCACCGATCCGGCCGAAGTCGCGCCGGTCACTGAGCACCAGGCAGCGCACCGCCATGCCACGCCGGATCTGCTGATGCGACTTCTCAAACTGAAAGCGCACCTGGCCCAGCACGCCGTCCTCATCTTCCAGCTCCAGGCAGAGCCAGGTGCGGCGGTTCTCCACCAGCTCCAGCCGCCCGGAGCGATCGGCCTGCTCCCGCCGCTCTTCCACCACCTCCCGGGTGAAGAGGTCGGCGACCCATCCCTCAAAGATCGCCGCCGATGGGTAGCGACGCAAGGTGGCGTTGCGGCGGCCCGCCTCCACGATCGGCCCCCAGAGGATGTACAGCACAGTCATCACGCCGGACACCAGCCAGACGGAGGAGTAGCGACTGTTGAAGGCCAGGGTCTGGCTCACCAACAACAGCAACACGCCGCCGATCACCGAGACCAACAACCGCTGCAGCAATTTGCGTGCATCACCGCTGCAGGCATTGAACTGGGGACCGGTGGCCACCGCCGGAATCAGGCGGTTCAGCTCACTGGAGGTGACCGGAAGCAACATCGCAGAGGGCGGTGCGGGGGACCGAAGCCGCCTGGCGACAATACGGGCTACGGCCTGCCGCTTTCAGAGGAGCCGTTCGAGGCCGTAGACCAATCCCTCCAGGCTCCGCACCCGCCGCGCCACCAGCAGCACCCCCGGCATGTAAGCGCTGCGGTCGATCGTGTCGTGGCGCAGGGTGTAGGTCTCCCCCGGCGCGCCGAACATCACCTCCTGGTGGGCCACCAGTCCAGGCAGGCGCACCGAGTGCAGGCGCAGGCCACTCTCCCGCAACCCGCCCCGGCAGCCCGCCAGGCTCTCGTGCTCCTCCACCTGGGGGGAGTTGAAGTCTTTGCCCAGCTCCTCGATCAACTCGGCGGTTTTCAGGCAGGTGCCGCTGGGGGCGTCGGCCTTGCGGTTGTGGTGGAGCTCGGTGAGCTCGCAGTAGTCGTAGAAGCGGGCGGCGGCGGCGGCGGCCTGCTGGAGCAGCACCATCCCCACCGAGAAGTTGGGAATCACCGCGGCACCGACCCCCGCCTTGGCCGCAAAACCGGCGAGCTCGTGCAGCTGCTCGGGGCTCAGGCCGGTGGTGCCGATCACGGGATGGACGCCGTAGGCGATGGCGGCGCGGGTGTGGTCGTAGACCACCGAGGGATGGGTGAAGTCCACGAGTACGGCGCCCCCGCCCGGACCGGCGCTGCGCACCGATTGGCTCACCTGGCAGAGGGTGCCCTCCAGATCGGCGGTGATCGCCACCTCCTGCTCCCCAAGGCCCAGGGCCAGCCCAACATCTTCCCCCTCCCGGCCGGGGGTGGTGTCCACGGCACCTGCCAGGGTGAAATCGGACGCGGCCACCACCGTGCGCACCACCTCGGCGCCCATGCGGCCCAGGGCTCCGGCCACCACCACCGGGATGGGGCGCTCCGGAGGCAGGGGGGCGGAGACGGAGGCGCTCATCGGATTGGCCAGGGCTGGCGCCGAGCCTATGAGGAGGTCGCGCCGCCTGGCTCCCCTGCGTAGGCTTCGTGCCATTGCGCACACAACGACTCGCATGTTCACGCAGGTCCGCTCCGCCAACCGCCGGGTCGTTCCCGACAGCACCGGGGATCGGGCCGTGATGAAGGCGGTCTACGTGGTGCTCGAACCCCAGTACCAGAACGCCCTCACCCAGGCCGCCACCAGCCTCAATGACCAGAACGGCCCCCTGGCGATCGAGCTGAGCGGCTACCTGATCGAGGAGCTGCGCGACCCGCAGAACTACGCCGACTTCTGCGCCGACGTGGCCGCCGCCGATGTCTTCATCGCCTCGCTGATTTTCATCGAAGACCTGGCCCAGAAAGTGGTGGAGGCCGTAACCCCCCATCGGGATCGGCTCAAGGCGGCGGTGATCTTCCCCTCGATGCCCGAGGTGATGCGTCTCAACAAGCTGGGCACCTTCTCGATGGCCCAGCTGGGCCAGAGCAAGAGCGCAATCGCCGGCTTCATGAAAAAGCGCAAGGAGGCCGGCGGCGCCGGCTTCCAAGACGCGATGCTCAAGCTGCTCAACACCCTGCCAACGGTGTTGAAGTATCTGCCCGTGGAGAAGGCGCAGGATGCCCGCTCCTTCATGCTCAGCTTCCAGTACTGGCTGGGGGGTACGCCGGACAACCTGCGCAACTTCCTGTTGATGCTGGCCGACAAATACGTCTTCCCCCGCGGCGAAGACGGCCGGCCCGCCGTGCAGGTGGCCGACCCCGTGGTGTTTCCGGATCTGGGGATCTGGCATCCCCTGGCCCCGGCGATGTTTGAAGACATCAAGGAGTACCTCAACTGGACATCCAGCCGCAGCGACCTCAGCGAGGACGCCCGCCGCGGCCCCGTGATCGGCCTGGTGCTGCAGCGCAGCCACATCGTCACCGGCGACGAGGCCCACTACGTGGCGGTGATCCAGGAACTGGAATACCGCGGCGCCAGGGTGATTCCAGTGTTCTGCGGTGGTCTCGACTTCACCCGCCCGGTGAATGCCTTCTTCTTCGATCCGCTGAATCCTGACGTACCCCTGGTGGATGGGGTGGTGTCGCTCACCGGCTTCGCCCTGGTGGGGGGACCGGCCCGCCAGGATCACCCCAAGGCGATCGAGATGCTGAAGAAGCTCAATCGCCCTTACATGGTGGCCCTGCCACTGGTGTTTCAGACCACTCAGGAATGGGAGGAGAGCGATCTGGGCCTCCACCCGGTACAGGTGGCGCTGCAGATCGCCATACCCGAGCTGGATGGTGCCATCGAGCCGATCGTGCTCAGCGGCCGCGACGACGCCACCGGCAAAGCCCACACATTGCAGGACCGGGTGGAGGCCATCGCCGAGCGCTCCATCCGCTGGGCCTCCCTGCGCGTCAAGCCCCGCAACGAGAAAAAGCTGGCGATCACCGTGTTCAGCTTCCCACCGGATAAGGGGAACGTTGGTACTGCCGCCTATCTCGATGTGTTCGGTTCGATCCATCGCGTGATGGAGGAGATGCGGGCCAAGGGGTACGACGTCAGCGATTTGCCGCGCTCGCCCAAGGAGCTGATGGAGGCGGTGCTCAAGGATCCCGAGGCGATAGAGGGGTCGCCGGAGCTGGCGATCGCCCATCGCATGAGCGTGGCCGAATACGAGCGGCTAACGCCCTATTCCGTGAGGCTCGAGGAAAACTGGGGCAAGCCGCCTGGCACCCTTAACTCCGATGGCACCAACCTGCTGATCTACGGCCGCCACTTCGGCAATGTGTTTGTGGGGGTACAGCCCACCTTCGGCTACGAAGGCGACCCGATGCGGCTGCTCTACTCGCGTAGTGCCAGCCCCCACCACGGTTTCGCCGCCTACTACACCTACTTGGAGAAGGTGTGGGGCGCCGATGCGGTGCTGCACTTCGGCACCCATGGCTCGCTGGAATTCATGCCCGGCAAACAGATGGGCATGAGCGAAACCTGCTACCCGGATTCCCTGATCGGTGCCCTGCCGAATCTTTACTACTACGCTGCCAACAACCCCAGCGAGGCCACGATCGCCAAGCGGCGCGGGTATGCCGAAACGATCAGCTACCTCACCCCGCCGGCCGAAAACGCCGGGCTTTACAAGGGCCTTAAGGAGCTCGGTGAACTGGTGGGCAGCTACCAGCAGCTGCGTGAAGGCAGCCGTGGCGTGCAGATCGTCAACGCCATTGTGGAAACGGCTCGCCAGTGCAACCTCGATAAGGATGTCTGCCTGCCCAACGCTGACGCCTCTGAGCTCGATCTGGAAGGCCGCGATGCGGTGGTAGGTGCGGTGTATCGCCAGTTGATGGAGATCGAGAGCCGCCTGCTGCCCTGCGGCCTCCACACCATCGGCAAGCCCCCCACCGCTGAGGAGGCGATCGCCACCCTGGTGAACATCGCCGCCATTGAACGGCCGGAAGAGGGGCTCCGCTCCCTGCCCGGCCTGCTGGCCGAGGCGCTTGGCCGCACCATCGACGAGGTGTACCGCAGCAATGATGCCGGTGTGTTGGCGGATGTGGAGCTCAACCGCCACATCACCGAAACCTCTCGACTCGCGGTGGCAGCGATGGTGCAGGAGGTGACGGGCGCCGATGGCCGGGTCACCCTGCGCCGCAACTTCGGCTGGTTCTTCGAGCTGCTGGAGCGCTTCGGGCTGCGTCTGCCGAGCCCCTGGCTGAGCGCCTGTCACAAGGGCGGCTTTGCGGCGGTAGATCCGGTGGAGCTCGACAAGCAATTCGCCTACCTTCGCTTCTGCCTGGAGCAGGTGTGCGCCGACCAGGAGATGGGCAGCCTGCTGCGCGCCCTCGATGGCGAATACGTGATCCCCGGCCCCGGCGGCGACCCGATCCGCAATCCGGGCGTGTTGCCGAGCGGCAAGAACATCCACGCCCTTGATCCCCAGGCCATCCCCACCCGGGCCGCAATCGCCGCCGCCAAGGTGGTGGTGGATCGGCTGATCGAACGACAGAAGGCGGAGCAGGGCAGCTGGCCAGAAACCATCGCCTGCGTGCTCTGGGGCACCGACAATATCAAAACCTACGGCGAATCGCTGGCCCAGATTCTTTGGTTCATCGGCGTACGCCCCGTGCCCGATTCGCTTGGCCGCGTGAACAAACTCGAGCTGATCCCCCTGGAGGAGCTGGGGAGACCCCGCATCGATGTGGTGGTGAATTGCTCGGGGGTGTTCCGCGATCTGTTCATCAACCAGATGGGGCTGATCGATCAGGGTGTGAAGATGGCCGCAGAATCGGATGAGCCGGAGGCGATGAACTTCGTGCGCAAGCACGCCCAAGAGCAGGCCAAAGCCCAGGGCATCTCGCTGCGCGATGCGGCCACCCGCGTTTTTTCGAACGCCAGCGGTAGCTACTCCTCCAACGTGAACCTGGCGGTGGAGAACAGCAGCTGGGAGGAGGAGGGAGAGCTCCAAGACATGTATCTTTCCCGCAAAACCTTCGCGTTCAACGCCGACAGCCCCGGCGAGATGAACCAGAAGCGCGAAGTGTTCGAGTCGGCCATGAAAACCGCCGATGTCACCTTCCAAAACCTGGATTCAGCGGAGATCTCCCTCACGGATGTCAGCCACTATTTCGACTCCGACCCCACCAAGTTGATCGCCTCCCTGCGGGACGACGGCAAGGCACCCGCCAGCTACATCGCCGACACCACCACGGCCAATGCCCAGGTGCGTTCACTCAGCGAAACCATACGCCTCGATTCCCGCACCAAGCTCCTCAATCCCAAGTGGTACGAGGGCATGCTCAACAGCGGCTACGAGGGTGTGCGCGAGGTGGCCAAGCGCCTCAACTTCACCCTCGGCTGGAGCGCCACCAGCGGTCAGGTTGATAACTTCGTCTACGAGGAGGCCAACAACACCTTCATCAACGATCCCGAGATGCGCCAGCGGCTGATGGATCTCAACCCCCACAGCTTCCGTCGCATCGTCGGCACGCTCCTGGAGGTAAATGGCCGCGGCTACTGGGAAACCGCCGACGAGAACATCCAGCAGTTGCAAGAGATCTACCAGGAGATTGAAGATCGCATCGAAGGAGTCAAGGAGTAAGGCCCAACACCTTCTCCCCTGGGCATTTCGCGCACTTTCCAATCGCGCATTCCCAAAAGAAAGGGCACCCTCCGGGAAGAGGATGCCCTTTTTTGTTGCTTGTTTGATGCAAGCTAGACAAGCCGAAGGGGCGGGAGAAACCCCCGCCCCGATGGTGTCAGTTGACGCTGCTGGCGGGCAGTGCTACCGGAATGCGGGGCACAGGGAAGCCGTTGGCGCTCAGGGTGTCGGCGATCACGCGGTTGGTGTCGAAGTACACCTGCCAATAGTTGGAGGTGTGGGTGTAGGGGCGCACAGCAAGGCGCGGGCCACGCTCGCTGAAGGTGAGCAGCTCCACATCGGCTTCCTGGCCGGGGTACTGGTTGGGAACGGCGCGCACGGCCTCCTTGAGGAGGGCGATGGCACGGCCCACATCAGCGGTGCTGTCGAGCTGGGCTTCGAGCTCGACGCGACGGAAGGGGTGGCTGGAGTAATTGACGATCGTATCGCCGAAGAACTTGCCGTTGGGCACGATGTTGCTCACGTTGTCGGGCGAGAGGATTGTGGTCACAAACATGCCCACATCCTCCACCGTGCCGGTCACCCCACCGCCACTCACGAAATCACCGATGGCCACGGGCCGGAAGAGCTGCAGGAACACCCCGGCCGCGAAGTTGCCGAGCATGCCGCTCCAGGCCATGCCGATGGCCACGGCAGCGCCGGCGAGCAGGGCGGCAAAGCTGGCGGTCTGCACGCCGAAGAAGCCGAGGATCGCCACCGCCAGCACCACGCGCAACAGGGCGCTGATCAGGCCGAGCAGGAAGGCAATCAGAGTGGGATCGAGCTTGGCCATCGAGAAGCTGCGCCGCAGCACGCGCATGGCGAAGCCGATCAGCCAGCCGCCAACAACCCAGAGAAGGATTGCGCCGACAATCTTGAACAGAAACGGAACAATGATGGTTCCGATCATTGATGGTTGAACGTTCATGGGAAGAGAGGCAGCGGCTTCTGCAGCCGGTGCCATCGAATGGGCTTGAAGTGCCCTCCCATTATGTGCAAAATCGCCAAGGGCGTCAACCCAAACTTCACGGCTGATCTTGATTGTCTTGCAGACGATTAAGGAATGATGGCGGTGTGCGAGCCCGCCACAGCGCATCGGCCATCCGCGCCGTCTGCACAATCGCACCCACGTCATGAACCCGCAGCACGGCGGCTCCGCCGGCGATCGCCCGGCAGCACACCGCGGCGGTTCCCCACAGCCGCGCCCGCGAACGCGGTTCCGCCAGCACCTCACCGATGAAGCGCTTGCGGGAGGGCCCCACCAGCAAGGGAAACCCCTCGGCGGCGAGATCCTCCAAGGAGGCCAGCAGGGCCAGATTCTGCTCGACCGTCTTGGCGAAGCCCAGCCCCGGATCCCAGAGCAGCTGGCCCGGCCGCACCCCTGCGGCCAGGGCGCGATCGGTGGCACGCAAGAGCTCCTGACGCACCTCCTCGGCCACATCGGCATAGACGGCCTGTTGGTCCATGGTGCGGCTATTGCCGCGGCTGTGCATCAGCACGTAGGGACATCCGGCAGCGGCCACCAGCGACAGGATCGCCGGATCGCGCCGGCCGCCGCTCACGTCATTGATCCAGTCGGCCCCGGCCGCCAGGGCCGCCTCCGCAACGGCCGCATGGAAAGTATCCACCGACAACAGAACCCCCGGAACTGCGGCGCGGATTGCCCGCAATGCGGGCAGCAGGCGCCGGATTTCGGCCTCCGCCCCCACCTCCTCCGCCCCCGGCCGGGTGCTCTGCGCCCCGAGATCCAGCACATCGGCGCCCCGGGCGACCTGCCGGCCCGCCTCCGCCAGCGCCGCGGCCGACCCGAGGAAGCGCCCCCCATCGCTAAAGGAATCGGGGGTGAGGTTGATGACCCCCATCACGCCCGTGCGATCACCCCAGGGCCGGCGCGGATCGCTGTGGTGCGGCGCCGGAGCGTGCCCCACCTCAGGCGGCAACGGCCACCGGCTCGTAGTTGCAGATGCGGGCGAAGCCCGTGGGATCCAGGGAGGCGCCACCCACCAACACGCCATCGATCTCCGGCTGGGCCATCAGCGAATCGATCGTGGCGGGGGTCACCGAGCCGCCGTACTGCACGATCACATCGGCATTGCCCACCCAGCCGCGGATCAACCCGCAGATCCGGTTCGCCTCATCGGCGGCGCAGGTCTTGCCGGTGCCGATCGCCCAGATCGGCTCATAGGCCACGATCAAGCGCAGGGGATCGACGCCCTCGATGCCCTGCTCCACCTGGCGATGGATCACCCGCTCGGTTTCGCGGGCCTCCCGCTGGTCGAGGCTCTCACCCACGCAAAGAATCGGGATCAGGCCGAAGCGCTGGGCGGTGCGGGCACGCAGGTTGATCTGCTCATCGGTCTCGCTGTAGTACTTGCGCGGTTCGCTGTGGCCCACGATCGCGTGGCTGACGCCATGCTCGACGAGCATCGGCGCGGAAACCATGCCGGTGTAGGCCCCCTTCTCCTCCCAGTGCACGTTCTGGGCTGCGATCTCCACGCCGGCGCCGGCCAGGTGGCGGCAGAGCGTGGGGATGGCGGTGAAGGGCGGCGCCAACACCACCTCGCGATCGCCCGGGAGCTGCTCGATCAACGGGCGGAAGGCCGCAGCGAACGCCCGCGTCTCGGCGCAGGTCATGTTCATCTTCCAGTTGCCTGCGATGACGGCCTTGCGCACCGGCGTCCACTCCCGACGAACAGAGCCCGCCACGCTAATGCGTGACGGTCACCAGCACCTCGCGACCGTCGACGGCCACCACATCGCCGGGCCGCAGCTGGCGCCCCCGGCGCATCTCGATGGCGTCGTTGACGCGCACATCGCCGCGCTGGATGCGCTGCTTGGCCTCGCCGCCGGTGGCGGCCAGCCCCTGCCATTTGAGGAACTGATCGAGCTTCACGGCAAGAGGGCTCTGGCAGGGCCGGGCGTAGGGTTTGCCGATGCTCGCACCCTCGCCGGCCGGCTTCCGCAGGCTCTGGCCGCTGCTGAAGCCCCACCGGAGACGGCTCCTGGCCGGCGGCCTCTGCATCCTTGTCTTCGTTGGCAGCTTCCCGGTGCTGGCCTGGCTGGCCGGCCAGCTGATCCCCGCCATCGGTGCCGGCGACATCCCGAAGGTGCTGCGCAGCGTGGGGCTGGCCCTGGCGGTGTTCCTCGTGCAGAAGCTGGCCCAGTTCGGGCAGGACACCCTCCTGGCCGACCCGGCATTGCACGTGAGCCAGGAGCTGCGCCAGCGCCTGTTCGCGCGCCTACAGCGGCTCGACTTCAGCTCCCTGGAAAAGCTCTCGGCCGGCGATCTCACCTATCGGCTCACCGAAGACGCCGATCGGGTGGGGGAGGTGATCTACAAAACCATCCACGACAGCACCCCCAGCGCCCTGCAGCTGGTGGTGGTCCTGGGCTACATGGTCTGGCTCGACTGGCCCCTGGCCCTGGCGACGCTGCTGCTCGCCCCGTTCGTGGCGGTGCTGGTGAGCGCCTTCGGGGCACGGGTGATGCAGGCGGCCGAGCGCAGCCAGAAGCAGGTAAGCGAGCTGGCGGCCCTGCTGGGGGAGGCGATCGGCGCCCTGCCCCTGGTGCGGGCCTACGCGGCCGAGCCCTGGTTGCAACGGCGCTTCAACGAAGAAGTGGATCTGCACCGCCGTGCCCGCTCCCGCACGATGCGGCTGCTGGCGCAACAGCATCCGGTGGTGGGCTTCATCGAAGCCTTTGGCATCCTGGCGGTGCTGGTGATCGGCGCGGCCCGGATCCAAGCGGGCGGGCTGAGCAGCCAGGGCTTCAGCGCCTACATGGCGGCCCTGCTGATGCTGATCGATCCGATCTCCCACCTCACCACCAACTTCAACGAATTCCAGCAGGGACAAGCCTCCCTGCGGCGGCTGCGGGCGATCGAGGCCGAGCCGGTGGAAGCCCCTGACCGGCCCGGAGCCCGGGCCCTGGTGGGGGTGCGCGGCGCCCTGGTGCTCGAGAACGTGCACTTCGGCTACGACCCCACCCAACTGGTGCTGCAGGATCTCAATCTGCGGGTTGAGCCCGGACAGATGGTGGCCCTGGTGGGGCCCTCGGGGGCGGGCAAGACCACCCTCTTTTCCCTC
>CANEWU010000024.1 GCA_947442825.1 Synechococcaceae cyanobacterium | reverse complement strand
CGCCAGTACAGCAGCTGCTCCGCCAGCGCCGCCAAGGCAAAGCGCGGATCGCTGCGCTCGCCCCGCAGGGTCGCCACCAGATCAAGGGCCGTTTCGATGAGCGCCACCACCTCCCGCCCCCCCTCGAGATGGCGCTGGCGGCAGCGGCTCCAGGCCCCCGGATCGCCGAGCTGGTCGAAGGGCAGCAGGATCGAGAAACCCTGCAGCCGCAGGCTCGTATCGCCGCACAGCTCATCGCCGGGCAGGTAGAGCATCGCCGAGCCGGATTCGGCCACCACGGCCTCCCCGTTCACCCGTTCCGCCACCCAGCCCTGTCGCGGCAGCCACAACACCACCCGGTCTTCAGGCTGACTGCGCTCCAGGCGGATGGCTGAGCAGCCATCGATCGCCACCACCGCCACCTCGCCCGCATCCATCATCTGCATGCGCGAGGCGAAGGGAACCTCGGGGGTCAGCAGGGTGCTGCGGTGGTGGCCATGGGTCATCCGCAGATGGTGGTCCCACTCCTCAAAGCATCGGCTCTGCAGCTGGGCGGCTGAGCCGTTCGCCCACGCCAAATCCGCCGCGCCACCCAACGCTGCGGATGATTCCCCGCCGTGGTTCCTTCGGGAGTCCGGCGCTTTTTGTTGGCCCTGGGCCTCACAGGAGTGGCGGATTGCAACCCAGGCAGCTGAGCAAGCTTGAGGCCCCAGGCGGCCGAAAGATGCGCTCTCGGCTCAACATGCGCTGCACGGCGGGGAGCGCCGGTGCGTCGCGGAGAGAACCGCCTGCATCAGGCCTCAGCGAGAGACGTAGCATTGAACGCAATGCAGTCATTGCGAGCAGCCGCAGGTCATGGCCAGCCTCACGATCCGCAACCTCGATGAGCGCACCAAGGCCCAGCTGCGCATCCAGGCCGCCCGCCATGGTCGCTCGATGGAGGAAGAGGCCCGCACCATCCTTCGCGACGCCGTCGAAGCCAAGCAGCCCAACGCCGGCAGACAAGGGCTGGGCCATCGCATTCAGGCCCACTTCGCGGCCCTTGGAGGGGTGGAACTGGAGCTGCCCGAGCGTGCCTCGCCACCAGCCCCAGCTCTATTCGTCGACGAACCCCATACGGCCGCGCAGGACCCTGCCAACAGTGAGGGGGAGAGTTCGCCGTGATCCTGCTCGACACGAATGTGATCTCGGAGCTGATGCGCCCGCAGCCCGAGCCGAAGGTGCTGACCTGGGCCGATGGTCTTGATCCGGAGGCGGTGGCGATCACGGCGATGAACGAGGCCGAGATCCTGCATGGCCTGGCCCGGCTGCCCGATGGCAGACGCAAGCGCGAACTGTTGCAGTGCTGGGATGGGCTGATGGCGGAGCTGTTTTCCCGCAGAATCCTGGCCTTCACCAGTGAAGCGGCGCACTGGTACGCCGAACTGCTGTGCCGTCGCGAGCGAGCGGGCCGATCGATCGCGACGGCCGATGCCGTGATTGCCGCCACCGCCCTGGCCTACGGGGCCTCCCTGGCCACCCGAGATGGGGGCGACTTTGCCGACCTCGGCCTCGCCTTGATCAATCCCTGGACCATGGGCTGATCTCCCACCCTCTGGCCCCAGCTCCAACCCAGTGCACCGCTAGCTGGAGCTGCCGGCCTGCTGCGGGTCGTCGTCCGGGAGCAGCCGCAACAGCAGGGTGGTCTTGAGGGCGATGGGCGTGGAAGGGATCACCCTGAGCTCCGGGCCGCTCCGCCCTCTGCCAAGGTTCAGGGGGGTGGAGGCGCCGCGGCCACCGCCCGCGAGACCCGATGACCGATCCAACCGATCCAGTGGCGACCGCCCTGCGCGGCGCCGCCCTGCTCAACGATCCGACGCTCAATAAGGGCACCGCCTTCAGCCGCCAGGAGCGCCGCGCCCTCGGCCTGGAGGCCCTGCTGCCCTGGCAGGTGGAGACGATCGAGCAGCAGGTGGAGCGCTGCTGGGGCGCCTTCGCCACCCTCGGCAGCCCCCTGGAGCGCTACGCCTGGGTGCAGAGCCTGCGCGAACGCAACCTCACCCTGTTTCACCGCTTCCTCGCCGACCACATCGAGGCGGTGATGCCGATCGTCTACACCCCCACCGTGGGCGAGGCGATTCAGCAGTTCAGCCTCACCTACCGCACCCCCAGCCAGGGCCTCTACCTCACCGCCCCCCAGGCCGACGACTTCGAGCGGCTGCTGCGCGATGCCCTCGCCAGCTCCCCCACCCCCCAGATGCTGCTCGTCACCGACGCCCAGGGCATCCTCGGCATCGGCGACCAGGGGGTGGGCGGCATCCACATCTGCCTGGGCAAGCTCGCCGTTTACACCCTCTGCGCCGGCCTCGACCCCAGCCGCGGCCTGCCGGTGATGCTCGATGTGGGCACCGACCGCCCCGAACTGCTCGCCGACCCCCGCTACCCCGGTCTGCGGGAACCCCGCCTGCAGGGCGACGCCTACGACGCGGTGATCGATCGCTTCGTGTCCGCCGTGCGCAGCGTCTGCCCCGACGCCCTCCTGCACTGGGAAGACTTCGGCGCCCCCAATGCCCGCCGGGTGCTCGATCGCCACAGGGCCCTCGTGCCCAGCTTCAACGACGACATCCAGGGCACCAGCGGCGTGGCCTGCGCCGCAATCCTGGCCGGCCTGCGGGGCCTCCACCGCTCGCTCGCCGACGAGCGGATCGTGATCTTCGGGGCGGGCAGCGCCGGTTGCGGCATCGCCGAGCGGTTGCTGCGTTTGCTCATCCGTCAGGGGCTAGAAGCCTCAGAAGCGGCCGGGCGCCTCTGGCTGATCGACCGCGACGGGCTGCTGCATGAGGGCCTGGGGCAGGGAGCGACGGCACCGGGCGGCGCCGCGGCCAACCATCCGGCCCTGGCCATCTACGGCAAGAACCCCGAAGAGCTGGCGGCCGTGGGCCTGCCCGCCGACGGCCCCATCGGCCTGCAGGCGGTGCTGGAGGCGGTGCGCCCCGGGGTGCTGATCGGCACCTCCACCGTGGCCGGCGCCTTCAACGCCTCGGTGGTGCAATCCCTGCTGGCCGGCTGCGAACGCCCGATCGTGCTGCCCCTCTCCAACCCCACCCGCCTGGCGGAGGCCACCCCCGAGCAGCTCCTCTCCTGGAGCGATGGCCGCATCGTGGTGGCCACCGGCAGCCCCTTCCCACCGGTGCCGCGGCCCGGCGGTGAGCGCGTGATCGGGCAATGCAACAACTGCTTCGTCTTCCCCGGCCTGGGCTTTGCCGCCATGGCCGTCGGCGCGCGGGAGGTGAGCGAGGCGATGATCGACGCCAGCGTTGAGGCCCTGGCGGCGGTGATCCCGGCGGCCCTCAACCCCGAGGCCGCCCTGATGCCGCCCCTCGCCGCCGTGCAGGCGGTATCGCAGGCGGTGGCGGAGGCGGTGGCGCGGGCGGCGGTGGCGGAGGGCCTGGCCCGCCACGCCATCAACGAGGCCGAGGCCCTCGCGCGGCTGGAGGCCTGCCGCTGGCGGCCCGCCTACCGCCCCGTGGTGGCCGCCCCCTGGCCCGCCCCCTGAGCGCCCCCCAGCAGGGCGCTCCAATAAGAGCTGTGTCACCGGCGCGCGCAGGGACACCGCGACGGCCTAGCACCTTCGGGTCCGTCCCCATGCCGTGGGCTTCTTCGTCCAGCTCACCGACGCCATCGCGGCGCGCCAGTCCCTCCTGGTGACAGGGCTGGACCCCAACCCGGAAATGCTGCAGAGCTGGGCCAACCGCCGCGGCATGGGCGGTCGCTCCTTTCTCTCCCAGGCCCGCTACTGGATCAAGGCGGTGATCGAGGCCACCGCCCCCCACGTCTGCGCCTACAAACCCAGCCTCGGCTTCTACCAGGCCCTCGGCTCCACCGGCCTGGAGCTGCTGCGGGAGGTGCGCGAGCTGGTGCCGCTGGAAATCCCCCTGATCATCGACGCCAAGCACGGCGATCTCAACAGCTCCTCCGCCCTCGCCCACTACGTCTTCCGCGACCTCGGCGCCGACGCCGTCACCCTTTCGCCCCTGCCCGGCCAGGACATCGCCGCCCCCTTCCTCCTCTACCCCGAGAAGGCGGTGGTGGTCACCTGCCACAGCTCCAACCCCGCCGCCCGCCTGATCCAGCACCATCCGAACGAGGAGGATCCGCTTTACCTGCGCATCGTGCGCGAATGCCAGCTCTGGGCCACCCCCGAGCAGCTGCTGCTCGAGGTGGGCACCAGCGACCCAGCCATCCTGGCGCGGGTGCGCCAGCAGGCCCCGGAGCGCTTTCTCATCCTCCGCAGCCTCTGGGCCGAGGAGGACCGGCTCGATGCGTTGCTGGAAGCCGGCCTCAGCCAGGCCGCCGACGGCCTGCTGCTGCCCTTGCCCCAGAACCTGCTGGTGGAGGACGACATCGCTGAGCGGGCCGAGGGCATCAAGCACCGGATCGAGGAACGCCGCCTCCACTGGCTGGAGAACCACCCCCGCGCCGAGGGGGACACCTGCAGCGTCTGGTTGCCCGACAGCACCACGGGCGATCCGGCCGGTGCCACAGGTGCGGCATCCGATCCGCTGGCCAGCCTGATCCTCGATCTCTTTGATATCGGCTGCCTGCTGTTCGGCGAGTACGTGCAGGCTTCAGGTGCTGTTTTCAATTACTACATCGACCTACGCCAGATCATCTCCGATCCCAACCTCTTCCACCGCGTTCTTCACGCCTACACCGGGCCACTCGAGCACCTCGCCTTCGACCGCATCGCCGGCATCCCCTACGGCTCCCTGCCCACCGCCACCGGCCTGTCGCTGCTGCTGCACAAGCCGCTCATCTACCCCCGCAAGGAGGTGAAGGCCCACGGTGCCCGCCGCCTGATCGAAGGCGATTTCGAGGAGGGCGATCTGGTGGTGGTGATCGACGACATCCTGATCACCGGCGGCAGCGTGCTGGAGGGCATCGCCAAGTTGGAGAGCTCCGGCCTCTGCGTGGAGGATGTGGTGGTCTTCATCGACCACGGCGGCGAGAACGATCGCCGCGCCTGCGAGCGGCTGGCGGAGGCCGGGTACCGCGTGCATGCCGTGCTCGACATTCCCCGCATCACCCGCGTGCTGCACCACGCCGGCCGCCTCAGCGATAGCCAGGCCGCCCTGCTCGACCACGGCGTAGACCACGGCGTCCAACCGGTGCTGGCGAGCCCGTAGGCTTATCTCGCGCCCTCGCAACCCCCGGGCGCCCCCCCTGCCATGGCTTCTGGCTCCACTTCGGCCCCCACCATCGGGGAACTCGAGGCGAACTATCCGCTGTATTGCAAAGCGATGCGTCGCCTGCTGAAGGAGGGCCGCAGCCTGGAGGCAATTCGCCGCACCGTGGCCTGGAGTCGCCTTGAGCGTCTCCACCTGTGCTTGCCCGGTCGCTATAAATCGCCCGACTATCTGGCAGTGGTATTGCGCCGCGATGCCGTCTGATCCCCATGGCACAGCGCACCCTCCGGAAACGGCGGACGTTCTGTGAAACGGCAAAGAATGCGCTCGCTGCTGGTGCTGAGGGAAATCTTCCGTGAGCGGGAGTCGACGGTCAGGCACAGCTTCGGCCTGCTTGGGTGAGGGTGCAGAAAAAGTGGCGGTGATGTTGGCGTGAGGTCACGGTGAGATCTATCTCCGACCCCTTCCTGCGCCGGCCCGTGCTGACGCTAGTGATCTCGCTGCTGATCCTGCTCGGCGGCCTGATCAGCCTGCCGGCCCTGCAGGTGGAAAATCTGCCGCCGATCGCGCCGGGCCGCGTCACGGTGCGCGCCTCTTACCCGGGCGCCGGCCCCGAGGTGGTGGAGCAGGGGGTCACCGCGCTGCTGGAGAAGCAGCTCAACGGCCTCGAGCGTCTCGACACGATCCGCTCCACCAGCTCCGCCAACGGCAGCACCATCACCCTCGGCTTCAGCGGCGGCAACCCCGAGCTCAACCAGATCAACACCCAGAACGAAGCGGCGGTGGTGAACCGCCAGCTGCCGGCCCCGGTGGCGCGGCTGGGGGTACAGGTGCGGCGCAGCTCCGATGACCTGCTGCTCGTGCTGAGCTTCAGCGCCGATCGCGGCCTCTATGCCGACACCTTCCTCACCGGCTGGGTGGATTCGGTGGTCAAAGACCGACTGCGCCGCGTTGCCGGCGTGGGCGATGTCAGCCTTTTCGGCGGCAGCAGCCTCGCCTTCCGCCTCTGGCTGGATCCGTTGAAACTGGAGCAGCGCAACCTCACCATCGTGGAGGTGCGCCAGGCCCTGCAACAGCAAAACGTTCTGGCGGCCCTGGGCCAGGCCGGCGAAGCCCCCGCCCCGCCCGATCAACGCACCACCCTGCCGCTGCGGATGGAGGGCCGGCTGCGCAGCCCGGAGGAGCTCGGCCAGCTGGTGGTGGGCCGCAGCGCCAACGGTGGCGTGACCCTGCTGCGGGATGTGGGGCGCGTCAGCCTCGGCAGCGAGTCCTACGACACCATCGCCACCAACCTCGCCGGCGAATCCGCCGTGGCGATGGGCGTGTACCAGCGCGATGGCAGCAATGCCCTGGAGGTGCGCCGCGGCCTGGATGTGGCCCTCGAGGAGCTGGCACCCCGCTTCCCGCCCGGGGTGGCGATGGAGGTGATCGTCGATGAGGCGGTCACGGTGCGCGCCAGCATCGACCGGGCGGTGGAGGCGCTGCGCGATGCCGTGCTGCTCGTCTTCCTCGTGCTGCTGTTCGGGTTGGGAAACAGCCGCCTGGCCCTGATCACGGCGGCGGCGGTGCCGGTGTCGCTGATCGGTTCGCTCACGGTGCTGCGGCTCAGCGGCGGCTCGATCAACACCCTCACCCTCTTCGGCATGGTGCTGGCCGCCGGCCTGCTGGTGGACGACGCGATCGTGGTGAGCGAGGACATCGGCCGGCGGCTGGAGGCGGGCACGCCGGCCCTCCAGGCGGCCCGCGAGGCGATGGCGGAACTGGGCGGGGCGGTGATCGCCACCTCCTTGGTGCTGGTGGTGGTGTTCGTGCCGGTGCTGGGGCTGGAGGGCAGCGTCGGCCGGCTCTACGCCCCGATCGCCGTGGCGATCAGCGCCGCCATCGTCTTCTCCACCATCAACGCCATCAGCTTCACGCCGGTGGCCGCCAGCCGCCTGCTGCACGCCGACCAGCGCGAACCGGCCTGGCTGAAGCGGGCCATCGATCCGCCGCGCCGCTGGCTTGAAGCCCTCGAAGCCCCCTACGCCCGCCTGCTGGAGCGGGTGCTGCGCCACCGTCGCCTGGTGCTGGTCACCCTGCTGGTGGGCCTGCTGCTCACCGCCGCTGCCCTGCGGGCCCGACCCACCACCTTCATTCCCCAGGAGGACAACGGCCAGCTGCGGGGGGTGGTGATCCTGCCGGAGGGCACCGCCCTGGCCCGCACCCAGGAGGTGCTGGAGCGGGTGCGGCGGGTGGCCCGCCAGGAGTCGCTGATCGCCAGCGCCAACTTCTACGCCGGCCGCTCCTTCGGCGACAGCAGCCCCAACAAGGGGCAGTTCTTCCTGCGCCTCAAGCCGGTGGAGGAGCGCTCCGGCGCCGGCCGCAGCAGCGTCGCGGTGGCCGAGCGGCTCAACGGCCGCCTGCGCCGCGCCATCCCCGACGCCGCGGTGCAGCTCAGCGAGGCCCCCAGCGTGCGCGGTTTCAGCGGCGAAGGCGGCCTGGAGCTCGAACTGCTCGATGTCAGCTCCGGCCAGCTCAGTTTGACGGCCTTCGAGCAGGAGGCCCGCGACTTCATCGCCGCCGCCCAGACCCTCACCAGCGGCGGCAGCCCCGCCTTCGAGCGCGTTTCCACCCGCTTCAGCAGCGGCGCCCCCCGGCTGGAGCTGGTGCCCGATCGCCTGCGGCTGGCCTCCCTCGGCGTCGACCTATCCAGCGTGGTCGACACGTTGGGAGCCAGCTTCGGCAGCGATTACGTGAACGACAGCTTCGCCGACGACCAGGTGCGGCGCGTGATCGTGCAGCTGGAGGGCAGCTCCCGCCGTGATGCCGACGACGTGTTGGCGCTGACGGTGCGAAACCGCGACGGGCGCCTGATCCCCCTGGCCCAGCTGCTGCGCCTGGAGCCCGGCGCCGGACCCACCTCGATCAACCACACCCGGCTGGTGCGCTCGATCAGCATCCGTGCCCTGCCCCGATCGGGCGTCAGCAGCGGCCAGGCGATGGCCCTGCTGCAGACCCTGCACCAGGAGCGGGGCCGCGATGCAATCGAGCTGGAATGGGCCGGCCTGGCCCGCGAAGAGGCGAGCGCCGGCGGCAGCACCACCCGCGTCTTCGCCCTGGCACTACTGGTGATGGCCCTAGTGCTCGCCGCGCTCTACGAAAACTTCCTCGATCCGCTGATCATCCTGGTGACGGTGCCCCTGGCGATGCTCGGCGCCGTGCTGGGGCTGGCCCTGCGCAACCTGCCGCTGGATGTCTACGGCCAGATGGGCCTGCTGGTGCTGGCCAGCCTGGCGGCGAAGAACGGCATTCTGATCGTGGAATTCGCCAATCAGCGCCTGGCGGCCGGCGTGCCCCTCGATACGGCGATCCACGGGGCGGCGGTGGCCCGCCTGCGGCCGATCCTGCTCACCGTGGTCTCCTCCCTCGCCGGCTGCGTACCGCTGCTCTTCCCCACCGGCTCCGGCGCCGCCAGCCGGCTCAGCATCGGCACGGTGGTGTTCAGCGGCCAGCTGGTGGCCACCCTGCTCAGCCTGCTGGTGGTGCCCTCGGTGTATCGGGTCATCAAGGGCTGGGAGCTGGAGCGGCTGGTACCCCGATCCCCGGATCGCTGACCGGCGGCGCTCCGCCCGTGGGCTCCAGCTGCGGCCGCTCCTGCGACAAGCGCAGCAACAGCATCAGGAACGGCGAGAACACAAAGGTGAACACCACCGCCGCCAGCAGCAGCTTCACCCCCGCGGGCCAACCGCGGGGACCGCTCGGCCCGGGTGGGGGTGGGGGGGAACCAGGTGGGGGTGGGGGGGAACCTGCCATCGCCGCGGAGCCCCGACCTGCGCACTGGCTCCATGATGGGGGCATCCGCCCTCGCCGGCGATGCGTCCCATGCTCTCTCCCCCCCTCTGGCGCAACCGCCGCGAGGCCGGGAGGGCCCTGGCCGGGCGCTTCGCCGATCTGCGCGGTCGGCGCGACGAAGCCCTTCTGCTCGGCCTCCCCCGCGGCGGGGTGGCGGTGGCAGCGGCGATGGCGGAGACGCTGGGGTTACCCCTGGCCTGCTGGGCGGTGCGCAAGATCGCCCATCCGGCCAGCCCCGAAACCGCCATCGGCGCCATCGCCCCCGGCGGAATAGTTCTGTGGGAGCAGCCCGAGTGGGGCGGCTGGCTCCTGGAGGAGGCGGAGCGCTCGGCGCTGGTGGCCGCCCAGCTGCGGGAGCTGGAACGCCGGCAGCGGCGCTTCGGGGACCCCGACCCGACGGCCCTGCGGGGCCGCCATCTGGTGGTGGTGGATGACGGGATCGCCACCGGCATGACCGCCCGGGCGGCGCTCGCATCGCTGCGGCGGCTCGGGCCGGCTTCGCTCACCCTGGCGGTGCCGGTGGTCGACCGCCGGGTGCTGCCCGATCTGGAGCCGCTGGTGGACCGGCTGGAGGCGCTGGCGGTGGTGGATGGCTTGCGGGCGGTCGGCGAGTGGTTCGAGCACTTCGAGCAGCTCGATGACGACGCGGTGCTGGCGCTGCTCGGCCCATCGGCTTGAGGGGGAAGCGGGCCGTGGAGCGGCCCCGCTCAGGGTGCCGACTCCACGCGCTCCACCACCAGGCCCCGCCGCCGCAGCAGCGCCACCAGACCGTCCTCGCCCAACAGATGCAGGGCCCCCACCACCACCAAGGTGTCGTCGGCTCGCCGCAGCCGGGCCTCGATCGCCTGGCGCCAGGCCTGGTTGCGCTGGCTGAGGAAGCGGCTGCGGACCTTTGAGCCGTCGGGGAAGGCCCGCCGCAGCAGCGTCTCCATCGCCGCCTCATCGCCCCGCCGCCAGGTGGTCTCCATCGCGGCGAGCTGCTCCGGCACCGCGGCCCACTCGGCCAGGCTCTGATCGAGCATCGCCACCTGGTCCGCCTCCGGCAGGCCATCGAAAAGATCGAGCTGCTGCTCCAGCGTTTCCAGGGCATCAACCGGTTTGACGTCGGCGCTAGCCCGCCGCAGCAGCTGGCCCTCCACCCCACTCTCCGCCTCGAAGCCACTGCGCTGCAGGGAGCTGGAGGTGAGCAGCAGGCTCACCGCCCAGGGCTCGAGGCGATCGAGACCCTCCGGCGGCAGCCCCAACGGGCGCAGGGCCTGCAGCAACCGCGACCAGCGCTCCGGCCCCAGCAGGCTGCGCAGGGACCGATCCGGCGGCAGCAGCGCCCGGGCCATCACCGCGCCGACCAACTGCCCAAGCCCCTCGGGCGATTCCAGGGCGCGGAGATCGAGCTCCATCACCAGCCCTTCGGCCGCGTCGTAAGCCCGCAGATAGGGGGGCGGCAACCCGGCGCCGGAGGGCAGCACGTGCAGGGATCCCGCCAGGAAGACCGTGCCGGCCCCGTCGCGGACCCGCCAGAGGAAGCCGCGCTCCGCCGCCAGGGCCCCCAGCGGCGCGAAGGGGAAGAGCAGCAGCAGGGCGGTGATCCGGGCGACCCGGCGGGGGCGTCCCAGTGGCGCTTGGGAGGGGCCCATCGGCTCAGCGGCAGCCCTGCACCGAGATGCGATAGCTGAAGCCCTGGGCTCCAGGCTGGTCGGTGGCGCCGATGCGGAAATTCATCTGGCTCGGCTGCTTGCCCGGCACCGTCGGATAGGGACCGAACTCGCGGCCCCGGCCCACCGGCGGGCTCAGGGTCTGCTGGAACAGCTGGAGGCTGGAGCCATCGGTGAATTTCATCGTGCCGCTCACCGGGTAGCGGGCCCGGGGGTCGGTGGAGGTGGCCGTGAAGAAGAAGCGATAGCTGCGGTAGGGCTCGTCCACCACGAAATCGGTGTTCCAGTTGGGGCGGCCCAGCAGCTTGGCGGGAGGCAGCAGCTTGGCGGGGCCCACCTTCTTACTCACGATCGGAGTGATGCCGTTGCCGCCGATCGGCTCGAGGAAGCGGCAGTCGCCCGCGGCGGCGGCAGCAGACGGCAGGGCTGCCACCAGCGAGGCGGCCATCAGGGCGGCGAAGCGTGGAGCGTGGGAACGGCGGGCGGGACGCGACGCAGCAGCCATGGGCGACCCGAACGGCGGAAGCCTCGCCATCATCGCGGCAATCGCCCAAGGGCGACGTGATCACAAAACCAAAAGAGTTTCTGCGTTTCTGTTCGCGGCGCTGGAAAGACACAGCCCATCTCCATAACCTATGCCGTGCGGGGGGGTCCGCAGCACCGTTCTTGAGTCAGTCCGTCTCTCCTTCCCTGCCGGCCGCAGAAGCTGCCGGGATCCTTCCCATTCCAAGCCCGGCGCTGGAGCGGCGTTCGACCCGCTCGCCGCACCAGCTTCTGCGCCTGCCCGCCGGCCCGACCCGATTCGGTGGCGATCCGCTGCTGGTCCAGCGCCTGCTCAACGACCTGCAGGAACTGGCCCGCCCCCGCCACGCCCGCTGGGATCCCGTGGGCCTGATGACCGTGCGCGCCACCCTCCTGAGCCGCTTCGCCGCCCTCGGCCCGGTGGAGGAGCACCACTTCGGCAGCGGCGCCGATGCGGGCACCAACCTGATCCTGCGCCTGCCCGGCCGCAACCCCCACCTCGCCCCCCTGCTGGTGGCGGCCCACTACGACGGCCCCCTCCATTCGATCGGCGCCGACGACAACGCCTCCGGACTGGCCGCCCTGCTGGAGCTGGCCCGGCGCTGGGCTGCCCAGCCGCTGCGCCGGCCGGTGTGGATCGTGGCCTTCGACCAGGAGGAGTGGGGCTGTCTGGGCAGCAAGGCGCTCGCCGCCGAGCTGAGCCTGCGTCGCCAACCCCTGGCGCTGATGGTGAGCCTGGAGATGCTCGCCTTCACCGGCACCGAACAGCGCTACCCCCTGCCCGCCCTTCGCTGGCTCTATGGCCGCCGCGCAGACTTCATCGCCGTGATCGGCAACCTGAAGGCCCTGCCCCAGCTGCCCGGCCTCACCCACCGGCTGGGCCAGCACGTGCGCACCAAGCTTCTGCCGGTGCCGATGCGGGGTCGCTTGCTGCCGGATGTGCGCCGCAGCGACCACAGCCCGTTCTGGGATGCCGGCTACCGCGCCGTGATGGTCACCGACACCTCCTTCCTGCGCAATCCCCACTACCACCGCATGAGCGATCAGATCGCCACGCTCAACCTGGGGTTCTTCGCCCGCGTCACCGAGGGGCTGGCGGCGGCGCTCTCGAAGGTCTGAGCCGACTAGCAACCAGGCCAGAGCTTCGTAGCATGGGCGTTCTGCTCTGGCCCCACCGGTGAGCCGCCAACGCCGCCAACCCATCAAGGCCTGGCGCTATGACGAGGGCTACGGCGAAGACCGCTACGCCTCCGGCGACGAGGATCCCAGCCCGCGGCGCCGCAAGCGCCGCCGTCGCTGGTGGCGCACCGGACCGCTGGCCGAGCTGTTGGCGCTGCTGAGCCTGCTGCCGCGGCGCCATCCGATCGCCACCGCTCTGCTGGCGGCAGCGGGACTGTGGCTGCTGTGGCCCACCGTGGTGGGAGTGGGTACCGGCGCCGCCGCCCGCCGACCGGGCGCCCCCGAGGTGATCACGGTGTTTGTGGAGGATCCGCAGCGCACAGTGGCGGCCCTGGAGCTGTGGCGCGCCCGGCCCGGCTCGCTGCTGGTGCTGCAGGGACGCCCCGACAGCCAGGCGGTCAACCGTCGCCAACTCGGCCAACGGGGCGTGCGCTCCGATGACACCGGCGGGGTGGTGATGCTGACGCGGGGCTGCGACACCCTCGGCCAGCTCACCACCCTGGCCAGCTACCTCGCCAAGCTGCCGCAACGGCCGGGCCGGCTCACGGTGGTCACCGGCCCGGCGCACCTGGATCGCTCGCTGGCCATCGCCCAGATCGTGATCGGCAGCGCCGGCTGGGAGGTGGAGGGGCTGCCGGCCATCACCGGCGACAACCGTCCGGAAGCTGCCTGGCGCCTGTGGCGTGACCAGGCCCGGGCCCAGTTCTGGCGGGTCAGCGGCTGGGATGGCAGCGGCGATGGCACCGCCTGCCGCGCCCGAGCGCTCACGGAGCGGGGGTGAGCTGGGGCCTGCGGTAGCTGCATAGGAGTGTGCGGGGCGCCTGGCCGGGCCGCTGCACCTTCAGACGCACGGTCATTCCCTCGCTGGTGGGGGTGTAGGTGGCCCCGGAGCTGTCGATCTTCTCCGCCGCCAGCACGTTGACGTTGCGGCTGAGCAGCTCGGCCGTGCAGGTCTGGATGGCCCGCAGGCGCAGCTCCTCCCAGGCGGCGGGGGTGGAGGCGCGGGCGGGGGCAAGGGGGGCCAGCGCGACCAAGGCCGCCAGCGCCAGGAGCGGCATGGGGGAGTGACGGGAGATTGCCATGGCCAAGCGGCGAGGAGCTGCGCCGCCATGCTGAAGGACGTGTGCGGGCCGTCAAGCGTGCTGCTTTCGGCTGCCCAACCGATCTGGTCGCTGCCGTTGCCGCAGGTGCTGCCGACGCTGCAGAGCGAGGCGGGCGGCCTGAGCCAGGCGGAGGCGGAGCGGCGCCTGGCCCTGTGGGGGGCGAACCGATTGCCCGCGATCCGGCGCCGGCCCCTGCTGCTGCGCCTGCTCGATCAGATGGTGCACTTCATGGCCCTGCTGCTGTGGGTGGCGGGGGGCCTGGCCTTCGTGGCCCGCACCCCGCAACTGGGCTGGGCGATCTGGTCGGTGGTGCTGATCAACGGCCTGTTCTCCTTCTGGCAGGAGTTCCAGGCGGAGCGCACCCTGGGGGCGCTCACCCGGGCGCTGCCGCGGCAGGTGCAGGTGTGGCGGGATGGGGAGCTGCGCTGCCTGGAGGCCGAGGTGCTGGTGCCCGGCGACCGCATCCAGCTGGAGGAGGGCGAGCGGATCCCGGCCGACTGCCGGCTGAGTGAAGCCCATGGCCTGGTGGTGGATCTCTCGGTGCTGACGGGCGAATCGCAGCCGGCGGCGCGCCAGGCCAAACCGCTGGCGGCCGATCCCAGTGGCGTCGAGAAGGGTCCGGCCATCCCCATCCACGAACGGATCACCCTGGTGCTGGCCGGCTGCAGCGTGGCCTCCGGTCGGGGCGAAGCCTTCGTGTATGCCACCGGAGCGGAAACGGAATTCGGCCAGGTGGCCCACCTGGCTGCGGGCACCGAGCGAACGGCCAGCACGCTGGAGCAGCAGGTGGGCCGCATCGTGCAAACGATCACGGTGATCTCCCTGTCGATGGGAACGGTCGCCTTCTGCCTGAGCCTGCTGTTCGTGGGCATGGGCCCGCTGGAGAGCCTGGTGTTCGCGATCGGGATCCTGGTGGCGAACGTGCCCGAGGGCCTGCTGCCCACCGTCACCCTGGCGCTGGCGTTGAGCGTGCAGCGGATGGCGCGCTGCCAGGCCCTGGTGCGCCGGCTGTCGGCGGTGGAAACGCTCGGATCGGTGAGTGTGATCTGCAGCGACAAGACCGGCACCCTCACCGGCAACCGCATGGAGGTGGAGCAGATCTGGCTACCCGGGGTGGGCGAGGGCACCCCGGAGCACGGCGACGACGCGCTGAGCCGGGTGCTGCTGCGCGCCGCCTCGCTCTGCTCCAACGCGCGCCTGGAGCACACCGCAACGCCGGGGGAGGCCTGGCGGTCGATCGGCGATCCCACCGAAAACGGCCTGTTGCTCGCGGCCCTGGCGGCAGGACTGGAGCCCCAGGAGCAGCAGGCGCGCCATCCGCGCCGCCGCGAGATCCCCTTCGATTCGCACCGCCGCCGCATGTCGGTGCTGGTGGATTGGCGCTCGGATGAGGACGACCTGCCCCTGGCGCTGGAGGGAGGGCTGGTGCTCACCAAGGGGGCGCCGCTGGAGGTACTGGAGCACTGCAGCGCCTCCCTCACCCAGGCGGGGAGCGCGCCGCTGGCGGCGGCGGACCGGCAACGGGTGGTGGCCGCGAACGATGCGATGGCCCGCAAGGGATACCGGGTGATTGCGGTGGCCTTGCGGCCCGCCGGGCCCGCGGCGGCGGCGGCACCGCCGGCGGAGCTGGAGGGCGACCAAGTGCTGGTGGGGCTAGTGGGCCTGTACGACCCGCCCCGGCCAGAGGTGGCCGATGCCGTGCGCCAGTGCCGCGAGGCGGGCATCAAGGTGACGATGGTGACCGGCGACTACGGCCTCACCGCCGAGGCGATCGCCCGCCAGATCGGCCTGCTCGATCCCGCCGATCCGGCTCCGGGCCACCACCAAAACGCCAGCCCCGGCCACGACCCGCGCATGGCCGATCCGGTGCGGGTGATCGATGGGGCCAGCCTCAGCCAGATCGGCGATGTGCAGTTACGGCAGCTACTCAAATACCGCCACCGGCTGGTGTTTGCGCGGATGGCACCGGAGCAGAAGCTGCGCTTGGTGCAGGCCTATCGGAGCCTGGGCGAGGTGGTGGCCGTCACCGGCGATGGGGTGAATGATGCGCCGGCCCTGCGGGCCGCCGACGTGGGGGTGGCGATGGGAATTTCCGGCACCGATGTGGCCCGAGAGGCGGCCGATATCGTGCTGCTCGACGACAACTTCGCGACGATTGTGCAGGCGGTTCGTTATGGGCGGTCGGTGGTGGCCAATATCGGCCGTTTCATCACCTATGTGCTGGCGTCAAACGTGGGCGAGGTGGCGCCGTTCCTGGCGATGGTGGCCTTCCACATCCCCGCCGCCCTCACGGTGCTGCAGATCCTGGCGGTGGATCTTGGCACCGACCTGCTGCCGGCCCTGGGCCTGGGCGCCGAACCCCCGGAGGCGGGCGGTATGCACCGGCCACCGCGGCGCAGCGGCCAACCCCTACTCAACCGGGCGGTGATGGTGCGGGCTTACCTGGTGCTGGGTCTGGCGGGGGCGAGCGCCTCCATGACCGGCTACCTGCTGGTGTGGCGGTGGCACGGTGTGGGCTGGGCGGAGCTGCGCGCTCTGGCGCCGGCATTGCTGCGCCAGAGCGCGCCGGCGGCGGTGCAGGCGATCCAGGACCAGGCCAGCACGGTGGCCTTCGCCCTGATCGTGGCCGGCCAGATGGGGGCGCTGCTGGCCTGCCGCAGCGACCTGCAGCCCTTCTGGCAAACGTTGCGCCGCCCCAACCGGCTTCTGTGGGTGGGCTTCTTCAGCGAACCGCTGGTGGCGGCCATCCTGATCCTGGTGCCGGCCCTGGCGGCGGTGTTCGGCGTCGCCCCGATCCCACCGGCCTGGGTGCTGCCGATGGGCCTGGCCACGTTGCTGGTGCTGGCGGTGGATACCATCGACAAGCGGATCAGACTCAACAGGAGCGTCCGAAGGAATGGCTGATCCTGTGTCATCCCCGAAGTCAGCCCTCGCCCTCTTCGACTCCCTCCCCCCCATAGCCGCTGAGGAACTCCTGGGCCGCTGGCGCGGCGAGAGCCACCCGAGCGGTCACCCCCTCGACGGACTGCTGGAGACCTACCACTGGCACGGCAAGGCCTTCCGAGGCATGGACGACGTGGATCCGCTGCTGTTTCGCCGCGCCAACGGATCGGTGGTGCCCCTGCGGGCGGTGATGCCCGATCCCCGCTGGCTGGAGCGCTGGCCCTGGTTGCGGCGCCGCGCCGTGGGGGATGGCTTCCAGCGCTGGCTGCTGCCGTTGCTCATCACCCGGGCCCCGCAGGCCCGGCTGCGGATGGTGGAACACCGGGGCGTGGCCACCGCGGCGATGCTCTACGACGGTCTGCCGATCATGGACGTGTTTCGCCGCCTGGATGCCACCACCCTGCTGGGGCTGATGGACGCCCGCGGCATCCCCCAGCCCTTCTTCTTTCGGCTGCGGCGCGAATCAGCGCAGGGGCAAGCGTTGTCCTCAGCAGATGCGGGGCAATAGCTCACCGCTGGGGGGCAACAGCAGCCGCTCGCTGCCGAAGGCTGTGCGCAGCACCACCCGCGCCGATCCTTCGGTCACCGTGCCGATCCAGGCGCCGCCGCCCGGGGCCAGCACCGCCTCAGCCCGCTGGCGATCGGCGGCGGCCACCACCGCCACCAGCCGCCCCTCGTTCGCCAGGTGCAGGGGATCGAAGCCGAGCAGGGCGCAGCCGCTGGCCACCGCCTTCGCCACCGGGATCGCCTCCTCCTCCAGCCGCAGCTCCACCCCGCGGGCCACCGCCAACTCGTGCAGGGCACTGGCCAGGCCGCCGCGGGTGAGATCGCGCAGGCAGTGCACCGCCACGTCGGCCGCCAGCAGCTGCTCCACCAGCGGCCAGAGGGGGGCGCAATCGCTGACCAGGGGCGGCTGCAGATGGAGGCCATGGCGGACCACCAGGATCGTGAGGCCGTGGCGGCCCAGGTCGCCGCTCACCAGCACGGCATCGCCGGGCGCGATCCGGCCCGGATCGATCGGCTGCGGCGCCTCCACCAGGCCGATGCCGCTGGTGTGCACGAAGATCCCATCGCCCTTGCCCCGCTCCACCACCTTGGTGTCGCCGGTGACAATCGCCAAACCCTGCTCCCGGGCGGCGCGGACCATCGAGGCCACCACCCGTCGCAGCACCGCCAGCTCCAATCCCTCCTCCAGGATCAGCCCCACACTCAGGTGAAGCGGGCGGGCGCCGGCCATCGCCAGGTCGTTGGCGGTGCCGGTGATCGCCAACGAGCCGATGGTGCCGCCGGGGAATTCCAGCGGCTGCACCACATAGCCGTCGGTGCTGAAGGCCAACCGGCCATGGGGCAGATCAATGCGGGCCGCGTCGTGCAGCAGCGGCGGCGGCTCGCCGTAGAGGGGCAGCAGTTCCCGCTCGATCAGCTGCTGCATCAACGTGCCGCCGCCCCCGTGGGCCAGGCGGATGCGCTCCTCACTCACGGGGCAGGCGCCGGCGGGCACCCCTGGCCGGGATGCACCCCCACGAAGCGCTCCACCACCACGGTGCGCTCCGGCCCCCGGGCGGATTCGGCGGAGGGGCGGGAGGTGATCAGGCCTTCAAGGGTCACCAGCAGCGGCGCACCGGCCGCGTTCGCGGGTCTGGCGGCCAGGTAGGCCCGCTCCAGGCGCAGGTAGTCGCCCTCCATGGCCACCGGCAAGCGGGTGCCGGTGGCGCAGAGCCGCAGGCTGGCGGCATCGGCCATGTAGCGAAACATCCCCGGCAGCAGCAGGCGGGGCTCGATCGGATCCGGAGTCGCCAGACGCGGCAGGCGGTCGGGATGGCCGGAGCGGATCGGCTGGCCGTCGAGATCAAGCTTGCGCAGCGCCGCACCTCCGGCGAGGGGCTGGAAGAACAGCGGTGCCTCCCGTCCGCCCCGGAGCACCAGGCGCGGGCTGCCGTTCGCCAGGCGCGGGCCGCCGGGCTCCAGGCGCCAGCGGCCGATGTCGTCGAAGCGGTTCGGGGTCGGCCGGTTCCGGAAGATCTGGCGCAGCTGGTAGGTGCCGTCACTGGCCAGATCCACCTGCCAGCGGGTGGTGCCACCAGCATCCGGCAGATCGCCGCGCCAACTGGCCGGCAACGGGCCCAAGGGGGACGCCGCCTGGACCGTGAGCACGGCACTGAGGGCCAGGCAGCTGGCCAAGGCCACGGCCAACCGATGGCGGATCTGTGGCATCACCCCTCACCCAGCAGCCAGGACCTCTCCAGCCTGCAGAGCAAACGGGGCCGCCGCAAGCGGCTTGGGGCGAATGCCGGCGGGGTCCAGCCCTGGGCGCCGAAGCTCCAGCCTGGCCACAACAAAGCCCGGGGCGGGGACCCCGGGCGTTTGCGTGATCGTGAGATCAGGGTGTCTTTGGTTGTGGGGGCGGAGCTGCCGGCGCTGGCACCTGGGGCCATGTGTCTATCGGGACGTTTCGTTGGGTCCGGGGCACCTGATGGGCTGGGAATGGGGGGCGGTGCAGTGGACGGCGATCGGGGCTGATTTCGAGAAAGTACTTTCAAGAAACTGAATTCGAGAAACTGAATTCAAGAAACCACCGTGAGGCGCCGAAACATCACATCTGGGCAGGAATGTTGGAGCAGGGGCCGGATCGTCAGCGCGCTCCTTGCCGGTGCTCAGGGGGGCTTTCTTCCATCCGTGGAGCCTCCGAATCGGATGCGCACACCATCGGACGGCTGGCGGTTGGTGACAACCCCCAGGCAGCGATTGGACATCGCTCTTCATGGGAGGCCATGGGAGTTCATGAAGGAGGCTTCACGGATGCGGAGGCTCAGCCAGGTCGCGATTGGTCTGGTTAGGGTTCGCCCCCTCCCAATCCCTCCGATGGCCGGCACGCGGGTGAGCGAGATTCGTATGCACTGGCTGCGATGGCTGCTCACCACGGGCTGGTTGCTGATCATCGGCTCGCTGTTCTTTGATCCCTTCACGGCCCGCTTCACCCAGGCGGATCACCCCTGGAGCCCGCTGCGCCTCCCCGACGCCTGCGTGGAGGTTCAGGGGCGCTGCCTGAGTGAATCCCCCTATCCCCTGGGTACCACGGTCTTCTGGGGGGCGGTGGTGCCGGCGGCAATCTTCCTGCTGCTGGTCTTCGGCCACGAACTCTGGCGAAGGATCTGTCCGCTCTCCTTTCTCTCCCAGATTCCCCGCGCCCTCGGCTGGCAGAGACAGACAACGAAGCGCAACCCGAAGACCGGCGAGATCCGGCGCCAGCTGGCGCGGGTGCCGCAGGATTCCTGGTTGGCCAGGCACTACCCAACGCTGCAGTTCAGCTGGCTGTTCGCCGGCCTCTGTGGTCGCATCCTCTTCTTCAACGCCGATCGCCTGGTGCTGGCGGCCTGGTTGCTGTTCACGATCGCGGCGGCGATCGCTGTGGGTTGGCTCTACGGCGGCAAGGCCTGGTGCCAGTACTTCTGCCCGATGGCGCCGGTGCAGGCGATCTATTCCACCCCGTCGGGCCTGCTGGGCAGTCGTGCCCACATGAGTGCCACGCCGATCACCCAGTCGATGTGTCGCACGCGATCGGCCAGCGGAGAGGAGCAGAGCGCTTGCGTGGCCTGCCAGCAACCCTGCATCGACATCGACGCCGAGCGCATGTACTGGGCGCGGCTGCCATCGCCGGCATTCGCCTTTGAGCGCTATGGCTATTTCGGTCTTGTGGTGGCCTATTTCCTTTACTACTACCTCTACGCCGGCAACTGGGACTACTACTTTTCCGGAGCCTGGGTACGCCAGAGCGATCAGCTGGCGCTGCTGCTGAGCCCCGGGCTCTTTCTCTTCGGCCAGCCCATTGCCGTGCCGCGCCTGGTGGCGGTGCCCCTGGTGCTGGGCCTGGGCACCTGGCTCGGCTGGCTGGGCGGCCGGGCCGCCGAGGCCTGGATGCGCGCCCGCGTGCGCCGGCAGGGGGCCGAACCGGACAAAACCCTGATCCGCCATCGCGTCTTCCTGGCGGCCACCTTCCTGGTGTTCAACATCTTCTTTCTGTTCGCCGGCCGACCGCTGTTGCTGCTGGCTCCGGCCTGGGTTCAGTACCTCTTCGACATGGCGCTTGTGGCCACCAGCTCCCTGTGGCTCGTGCGCAACTGGCAGCGCAGCCCGGCCCTCTACAGCCGCGAAAACCTGGCTGAGCGCTTCCGGCGTCAGCTCGCCAAGCTCGGGCTCGATGTGGGGCGCTTTCTCGAAGGCCGCAGCCTCGGCGATCTCAACCCCGACGAGGTCTACGTATTGGCGAGGGTTCTGCCGGACTTCGGAAGCGAGCAGCGGCACGAGGCCTACAAAGGGGTCGTGCGCGATGCCCTCGCTGAGGGCTATGTGAACGGGGCCAACAGCCTGGAGGTGCTGCGAAGGATGCGCCAGGAGCTGGGCATCCCCGATGACGAACACCGCCTGCTGCTGGAGGAGCTGGGGGTCGAAGACCCGAGCCTGCTCGACCCCGGCCAGCGCCGCAGCCTGGAGGATCAGGTGCGTCTGAGCGGCTACCGCCGCTCCCTCGAACGGCTGCTGCGGTTGCAGCGGCAGCTCGACGGGGCGGAGGAGTCCGTGGGCGCGTTGGCCTGCCGCTTCTCGATCTCGCCGGCGGAGGAGGCCGAGGCCCGCGAAACCCTGGATCCCGCCACCGGCGCCGCGCGCCGCGCCGAGCTGCTGCTCGAGCGACTGAAGCCCCTCCAGCTCACCCTCCGCAGCCTTGCCGCGCACGACCTGCAGCAGGAGCCCCGGCTGGTGAGCCTTCTGGAGGAGCGGCTGCGCCATCGCCAGGAGCTCTACCAGGAGGCGATCCAGCGCTGCGTGGGGTTGCTGCCTGCCCCAGGCGAACCGCTGCCGACCCCCTCGCGCGAGCTGACCCTGCAACAGCTTGAGCAGCTGGTGGAGGATCCCGACCCCGGCGTGGCCTGCGCGGCGTTGGTGCTGCTCAGCGGCCTCGATCCGCAACGGGGCCAGGCCTGCACCGATCTGCTGCTCTCCCCCTCCCAACCCGCCTGGGTGCGGCGCACGGTCGAGCAGCTGCGGTCGCTGCCGCCACCACCGGCCCTCGCGGCCCTGCCAGACCTGGAAAAGCGGGTGATGCTGGCCACCAGCGACTTCTTCCATCGCACCTGGGCCGACACCCTCGATGTGCTGGCGGATCACGCCGACATCCGCCGCTACGAAGCCGGCGCCGCGATCACGGAAACCGGCGACACCTGCCGGGAACTCCTGCTGCTGATCGACGGCTCCGCCCGCGTCGAGGTGCGGGACGGGGAGGGGCTGCGGATGAGCCTGATGCAGCCTGGCCAGGTGCTCGATGAACTCGAGGTGCTCAGCCACGGCACCACCGAGAACACAATCGTGGCCGAGAGCAGCGGCACCCGCGTTCTGGCGGTGCCGGTCGATTGCTTCGACAGCACCCTGGAGCGCGATCCGGAGTTTGCCCGGCGGGTGCTGGCCCTGGAGAGCCGTCAGCTGCAACGGATCACCCGCCGTGTTGCCAGCGCGACCTGAGCGATAGCGGCCATGGGTGGGCCAGCGGGCAAGCTGAAGACCCCAACCGACCCAACCATGCTGCGCTTCCTGCTCATGACGTGACCCCCTTTGTCGGTCCAGGCCCTATGAGAGTGGGTGGTTGTGGTCATGCTGCAGCTCCCTGTTGAGCTGCCTCCAGGGGCGTACGCCCCTGGAGGGCCGAATGCGGCCTGAAGGTGTTGTACTCCCAGCGCCAGCGAT
>CANEWU010000023.1 GCA_947442825.1 Synechococcaceae cyanobacterium | reverse complement strand
GCGATCGGCCGGCGTGCCGGCGGTCTCCGCCTGGGGAGCTGGCGCGGCTGGGGTGACGCGTTGGCTTTCCTGACGGGTGCGGTCGCGGGAAGTGTCGGCGCGCTTGCCGCGGCGGGAGAGGGCCTCGCGACGGGCGAGCACAAGCTCGCGGCTGGGGTTGTGCACAGGGCGGGCGGTGCGGGTCACCGGCGTGGTGGGAACGGTGAGCTGGGGTTCCCTGGCCCGGGGCGAACGGGTGGGGGTGGGCGACGCCGTTGTGGCAACAGCGGCGCGGATGGAGGAGGGTTCGGGCGGAGCCGTGTTGGTGCGGGTCGGTCTGGCGTCCTCGGCCGAGCGCACGCGACCAGGGGCCGAGGCGTAGCGCCCGGCGGATTTCTTGCCGCCGTTGGTGAGGGCCTTACGGCGCTCCAGGGCTGCTTCACGACTGGATGTGCTGGCCATATCCGCCCGGATGAAAGGAGGTCACGATGAAAGACAGCCTCGTTGCCGCAGCCGACGTCCGCCATCGGCAGAGCTGCATGCGTGCAACGAATCCACGGGGACCCGGGGGTCCAGTCGTCGGATCAGGCTGGGGGGAAGGGTCGGTCCCGGCTTTAGGCCGGGACCGGTGGGACGCGGCTCAGCGGCCCTCGAACACCACGAAGCAGGCACCCTGGCTCTGGGTGTAGGCGTCGTAGCCCACCAGGCGCACATGGTGATCGGGGTAGGCGCGGTGGCAGGCCTCGAGTTCGCTGACGATCACGCCGAGATCCTTCTCACCGAAGAAGGGAAGTTTCCAGTAGCTCCAATAGGTGGCCATGGAACGGCTGGGGTGGACGTGCTCAATGAGCGGGCTCCAACCCTGGGCAATGATGTAGGCGATTTGGTCGTAGATCTCGTCCTGGGTCATCGGCGGCAGGAAGCCGAAGGTCTCCAGGGTGGCGACTGTCTGATAGTCACCCACGGTGCTCTTGAAGGGCATGGGGATCCTTGAGGAAGGGGTGGCGGCGCCAGCCGGCTGGCTGACGTCTGGACTTTGCGGGATGCAGCTCCAGCCCCAGGAGATGGGGTGCCGGAGCGTCGAAATGGAGGAAACGATGGGCTGGGGACGGTCGAGGACCGCCCCGCAGCGTCATCGCATCCGCCTCACTAGACATCGAGCTTGTCGACGGTGTCAAACTCGAACTTGATCTCCTTCCAGGTATCGAGAGCGATCGCCAGCTCTGGGCTGTGCTTGGCGGCTTCCGTGAGGATGTCGCGGCCTTCCTTCTCGATTTCGCGACCGGCATTGCGGGCCTTGACGCAGGCCTCGAGGGCCACGCGGTTGGCGGCCGCACCAGCGGCGGAACCCCAGGGGTGGCCGTGGGTACCACCACCGAACTGCAGCACCGAGTCGTCACCGAAGATGCTGACCAGGGCGGGCATGTGCCAGACGTGGATACCGCCGGAGGCAACGGCGAAGACGCCGCCCATGGAACCCCAGTCTTGGTCGAAGAAGTTGCCGCGGCTGCGATCTTCCGGCACGAAGGATTCGCGCAGCTGGTCGATGTAGCCGAGGGTCGTCTGACGGTCACCCTCGAGCTTGCCCACCACGGTGCCGGTGTGCAGCTGGTCGCCACCGGAGAGGCGCAGGCACTTGGCGAGCACCCGGAAGTGGATGCCGTGCTTGGGGTGGCGGTCGATCACCGCGTGCATGGCGCGGTGGATGTGGAGCAGCATGCCGTTCTTGCGGCACCACTTCGCCAGGCCGGTGTTGGCGGTGAAGCCACCGGTGATGTAGTCGTGCATGATGATTGGCTGCCCGAGCTCTTTGGCGAACTCGGCCCGCTCGTACATCTCCTCGGGAGTTGCCGCGGTGCAGTTGAGGTAGTGCCCCTTCTTCTCGCCGGTTTCCTCTTGGGAGGAGCGCACGGCTTCGGCCACGAACTCGAAACGGTTCTGCCAGCGCTGGAACGGCTGGGAGTTGATGTTTTCGTCGTCCTTGGTGAAGTCGAGGCCACCGCGGAGGCATTCGTACACCACCCGGCCGTAGTTCTTGCCGCTCAGGCCGAGTTTCGGCTTGATGGTGCAACCCAGCAGCGGGCGGCCGTACTTGTTCATCCGGTCACGCTCGACCACGATGCCGTTCGGCGGACCCATGCAGGTCTTGATGAAGGCCATCGGGAAGCGGATGTCTTCCAGACGCAGGTGGCGCAGGGCCTTGAATCCGAACACGTTGCCGACCAGGGAGGTCAGCACGTTGGTGATCGAGCCTTCCTCAAACAGGTCGAGGGGGTAGGCGATGAAGGCGTAGAACGACTCTTTGTCGCCCGGCACGTCTTCGATGCGGTAGCAGCGGCCTTTGTAGAAGTCGAGATCGGTGAGGAGCTCGGACCACACGGTGGACCAGGTGCCGGTGGAGGATTCAGCGGCCACAGCGGCGGCTACTTCCTCTTTGGGCACACCTTCCTGGCCGGTGCACTTGAAGCAGGCCAGCAGGTCGGTGTCGAGGGGGACGTAATCAGGAGTCCAATACGTGTCGCGGTACTCCTTGACCCCGGCGTCGTACTTCTTGCTCATGGGAGTTCTCCGGTTGGGTCGTGGGAAAGGACAGGGGGTTAGGGCGCATCAGCGCCGGGGCCCTCAGTCCTTCAGGCCACCGAAGTTGCTGCTGAGCGCCGGCTCAACTTCCCGGTGCGGACGGGCGATGATGTGGGCGGCCACGAGGCCGTCGCCCACGCGCTCGCAGGCGTCGGCGCCGGCACGAACGGCAGCGTTCACAGCGCCGGTTTCGCCGCGCACCAGCACGGTCACATAACCGCCACCGACGAACTCTCGGCCGATCAGGCGGACTTCGGCGGCCTTCGTCATGGCGTCAGCTGCTTCGATCGCAGGCACCAGCCCGCGGGTCTCGATCATGCCGAGGGCGATGCCCATGGTTTCGTTTGCCATTACCTGCTCCTGAAGGAGGGGGTGGAATGTTCGCCAGCCACCCTCGGCCGGCGCCGGACCCCCCGTCAAGCCATTGGGGGGCAGATAGCCATCAACGTTTCGGCGTTGACGGATAAGCGGTGCTGATGTGCCCTAAATAAAACGTAAGCATTGCTGGGGTGCGGGCCCTCCTCGCTCCAGCCGGGTCTGTGTGCGGGCCCTGAGATGCGGTTGGTCAAAGGGGTTCGGCGCCCGACAGGAAGCCCACGCCCCCGTAGCGGGTCAGCACGGGCCGCACCGCATCACGCACCGCCTGCGCCTGCTCGGCGCTGCAGAAAACGATCACGTGGGCGTTGGCCCCCAGGCCGCTGAAATCCATCGCCTCGGAGATCTCTCCCCCTACCCCCAGCCCAGTCACATGGCGCATCACTGAATAGCCCGGCGCGCCGGCTAGGCGGATGGCTTTGCAGATCTCTGCCAGCTCGCGGTCGGCGATGAACAGGTCGATGCGTTTCATGGGCGGTTCAGGCGGTGGGCAGGAATCGCTGGGCCAGGGCTAAATACAACGGGATCCCCACCACCACGTTGAACGGGAAGGTGACCCCCAGCGCACTGGAGATGTACAGGCTGGGGTTGGCTTCCGGCACCGTCATCCGCATGGCTGCCGGCACGGCGATGTAGGAGGCGCTGGCGCAGAGCACCATGAACAGCAGGCCATCGCCCACGCCCAGACCCACCAGTCGGGCGATGAACAGCCCCAGACCGGCGTGCAGCAGGGGCGCCACCACGGCAAAGCCCAAGAGAAAGGACCCCGCCTGCTTCAGATCCTGCAGTCGCTGGGCCGCCACCAGGCCCATGTCGAGCAGGAAAAAGCACAGGGCCCCGTAGAAGAGCTTGTCGGTGAAGGGCTCCATCTTCGCCAGACCCGATGGGCTGAAGGCCGTTACCACATAGCCGATCACCAAGCTGCCAATCAGCAGGAACACCGAGCCATTGAGAAAGGCCTCCCGTAGCAGTTCGCCCCAGTGAATCTGCCGATCCGCCCGCCCCTGGCGCCCCGCCAGCCGGGCCAGCACCACCCCCACCACGATCGCCGGACTCTCCATCAGGGCCAGGGCCGCCACCATGAAGCCATCAAAGTGGATCTGCAGGATGGTGAGGAAGCTTTCAGCCGTGATGAACGTCACGGCGCTGATCGAGCCATAGGAGGCGGCCACCGCTGCGGCGTTGGCGGAATCAAGCCGGGTGCGCAGGATCAGGAAGCTGGTGATCGGCAGCAGCAGCGACATCGCCACCGCCGCCCCGATCGTGACCAGCACCAGAGGGGTCAGGCCGCTGTGGGCCAGCTCAACCCCCCCCTTGAAGCCGATCGCTAGCAGCAGGTAGAGGGAGAAAAGCTTCGGCAGGGGCGAAGGGATCTCCAGATCCGAGCCCGCGAGCACCGCCAGGATGCCGAGGAAGAAAAACAGAACCGGAGCCGACAACAGGTTCTGCAGGATCAGGCCGCTCTGCACCGCTGCTCCTACGGGATTCCTGAAACCTAGGGGCGCGGCGCCGAGCCGCGGTCAGCGCGCGCTCAAAGTTGACGGGGAAGGCAGGCAGGATCTCGCGGTTTTCCTTACCTTTGCCGTGAGGCAGGTCCCTGGAACTTGTTCCGGGGGTGGAATGTTCAACCCACCCTGCCTCACCCCCTCTCCAGCCAGCCCCTAAGTCTCGCTGGGTCACAATGGCGCCCTTCGCCCCCGATCGGCCCCGCGTGACCTCCCGGCTCCACCGCCCTCGCCTGGTGATCGCCAGCAGCAACCCCTACAAGGTGGCGGAGATCGGCTCCATGCTGGCCATGGTGGAGATCGAGGTGTTGGCCCAGCCCCGGGATCTGGAGATCGAGGAAACCGGCGCCACCTACGGCGAAAACGCCCGCCTCAAGGCGGAAGGTGCTGCCATCGCCACCGGCGAATGGTCCCTGGCGGAGGATTCCGGGATCGAGGTCGACGCCCTTGATGGCCGGCCCGGGTTGTTTTCGGCCCGCTATGCCCCCACCGACCACGAGCGCATCCATCGCCTGCTCAAGGAGCTGGACGACAGCCTGTATCGCGGGGCCCGCTTCATCAGCGCCATGGCCCTGGCCGATCCCCACGGCCGCACCGTGGCTGAATCGCAGGGTGTGTGCCATGGCCGCATCCTGCAGGCCCCTGAGGGCCATGGGGCGGGGTATGACGCGATTTTCTGGGTGCGGGAGGCCGGCAGCAGCTACGCCCAGATGAACGAATCCCTACGCAGTCGGTTGGGGAGCCGCGGTAAGGCGGCCCGGGCGATGGCGCCGGCCCTGCGGGGCTGCCTGGACCTCAGCCGTTGATCTGCTGCACGGCCCGCATCGCGGCGGCAGCTGCTTCTTCCACGTCCCCTTCCCGACCCGCCAAGGTGAGCCGTCCGAAGGCACCCACTGCCTTGACATCCACCACCGTGATGTTGGAAGCCTTCTCGGCTTCATTGGCCGCAACCAGCACGTAACCCGCCGGTTCGGTCTCGAGGATGAACATGCTCATTCCCGCCTGGATCATCGAGCCGCGGCGGTTCAGTCGGTTGATCAGCACAGCGTGGTCGGGGGTGATGGCGCGGATGATCTCGGTCCAGGTGACGTCGCAGCGGCTGCGTCGCTCAACGCTGCTGCCGATCGCCTCGAGCACCACCTCGCCCGAATGGAGCACGTTGCTCTGGTCGCGGTGATACAACGCGATCGAGCCGAACGCCCGCTCCACCACCATCTGACCGAGGCGCACGGTGCTGGCCTTCAGGGCGATGTCGGTGACGCGGTGCACGGCCATCCCCGGTGAAACCTCCAGCCAGAGGCAGGCATCGCCCGGGATCGGCAGGAAGCCCTGGGAGACGGTGCCCATGTAGGCGGCCAACTGGGGCTGCAGCGAATCGAGGAAGACGTAGGTGCGCAGCTCGATCGACTGCACGTGGCTCGACTGGCGCAGCCGTGGACTTTCCCGGTCGGTGGTGATCACGCAGCTGGCGCCATCGCTGCCCAGGGCGCCGTTGCCGTGCTGCACCACCGTGCCGGTGATCTCCGGCCGGGTGCCGGCCTCCGATCGGAGGGTGGAATCGGCGCGGGCCCCGGTGACGGACAGCCGCAGGGCTTCCCTCCGGCGGCCCACGGCCCGATCTTCCGAGGAGGTGAATCCCCCGGGGAAGCGGCTGGAGCGGGGGGGTCTGGCGTCCGTCACGTCGCGCGCTGGATTCGTGCCGGGGCAGCCGATCTTACCCCTTGCTCCATCGGCACACCCTGACAGGAGCGGGGTTTTGGTGGTGTTGGCCACAGCCGCGCGATGAGGGTCCGCTATCACCACGATCACCCCCCCTGATCGCTGCTGCCGATGCTCACCCCCACCACCCGCCTGCGGCTGCAGGGAATCCTCGACCGCATCGCCGCCGATGAATCGGTCAGCCTGGCCGAGCGGATTTACGTGCAGAAGTTCGCGGACCGCGATGTTTCGGTGGCGAGCTGGCTGCGGCAGGCGCGCCGGCGCCAGCAGGGCCTGGTCCCCCTCGATGGCCTGGATCGGCTGCTGGCCGACATGAACCTGGGCGATTGGTTCGGGGGCGCCCCCGGCTGGCTGCGGCGCAGCTGATCGCCCTTGGAAGGGGAAGGGGCTACGGGGCTTGCAGCCCCTGGTCTAGCCGGTACCTTCCGCCCAACCATTCCGGCCGATCGCATGGCTTTCAAGCGCGCCGCCACCAACTCCACCCACCACGCCGAGCCGATGCCGGTCGGCGATCCGGTGGAGGGGGCCACCCCAGCCATGCCCGACTGGCTTGCCCGGGCCGTGGAGCAGGGGGTCAAGCCCGAGCAGGCCCTGGCCTTCATCGGTCTGGGGTTGATGGGGCGCCTGGCCAATGGGGCCGCCGAAACCCCCTGGATCTGGAGCGAGGACGACGATGGGGGCGCCGCCGACCTGGCCGGTCTGCGCCAGCGCCTGGAACTCGTGCAACTGGCCCTCGAGACGGGTGCCCCCCTGAGCACTGCCGAGGTGAGCCTGTTGCTGGGCGCCCGTCCGGGCGCGCCGGTGGTGCAGCGCGGTGGCCTGCGGGCGCGGCGCCTGAGCCGCAACGTCTGGAAGCTGAGCCGTGCCGCTGAGGAGGGTGAGCGTGGCGGCTTCTCCGAGGGATTCCGTCGCCGCCTCTGAGCCGTCGTCGGTGGGGGATCCCGAAAAGATGTGACACAAGCCGGCCAGTGGCGCCCCAGCCTCGCTAGCCCTTGACCATTGCCGTAAGGCCCCGCCGCCATGCCCCTCTCCCCCAGCGCTCCATCGGCCGACCCTCCGGCCGCCGGAGCCAGCGAATTGCCAGTGCTGCGCGAAAACGGCCAGCGCGAGGTGTTCTGCGGCCTCACCTCGATCGTCTGGCTGCACCGCCGCATGCCGGATGCCTTCTTCCTGGTGGTGGGCTCGCGCACCTGTGCCCACCTGGTCCAGAGCGCCGCCGGCGTGATGATCTTTGCCGAGCCCCGCTTCGGCACCGCGATCCTCGGGGAACGGGACCTGGCCGGACTGGCCGACGCCAACGACGAGCTCGATCGGTTGGTGCGCGATCTGCTGGAGCGCCGTCCAGAAATTCGCACCCTCTTTCTGGTGGGCTCCTGCCCGAGCGAGGTGATCAAGCTCGATCTGGCCCGCGCCGCTGAGCGCCTCTCCAGCCAGTTCGTCGGCCGCGTGCGGGTGTTGAACTATTCCGGCAGCGGTATCGAAACCACCTTCACCCAGGGGGAGGACAACGCCCTGCAGTCGATGCTGCCGCTGCTCCCGGCGACGGAAGAGCCCCAGCTGTTGTTGGTGGGCACCCTGGCGGACGCGGTCGAGGACCGTTTCGTCTCCCTGTTCCAGCGCCTTGGCATCCCGGTGGTTCGTAGCCTGCCACCGCGGCGCTCCACCGACCTGCCGCCCGTGGGGCCCGGCACCCGCGTGCTGCTGGCCCAGCCGTTCCTCAGCGGCACCGCCCGCGCTCTGCAGCGCCGGGGCGCCGAGCTGATCCGCGCCCCCTACCCCTTCGGCGTGGAGGGCAGCCGCCTATGGATGGAGGCCGCGGCCGCCGCCTTTGGCATTCCTCCGGAGCGGGTGGCTGAGGTGTTGGCCCCGTTGATGGAGCGGGGGCGGCGGGCGATCGCGCCCCAGCGGGAGCGGCTGGCGGGCAAGCGTCTGTTTCTGCTCCCGGATTCGCAGATGGAGATCCCGCTGGCGCGCTTCCTGCATCGCGAGTGCGGCATGGAGCTGGTGGAGGTGGGCACGCCCTACCTCGACCGCCAGCTGATGGCCGAGGAGATCGCGCTGCTGCCCGCCGGCACTGCCATCAGCGAGGGGCAGGATGTGGAGCGCCAGCTGGAGCGGGTGCGGGCCGAGCGGCCCGATCTGGTGCTCTGCGGTCTGGGGCTGGCCAATCCGCTCGAGGCGGAGGGATTGGCCACCAAATGGTCGATCGAGCTGGTGTTCAGTCCGATCCATGGCTGCGACCAGGCCGGCGAGCTGGCCGAGCTGTTTGCCCGCTCCCTGCGTCGCCGCGAGCTCCTCTCCTTCGCCTGAGCCGCGCTTCGTTCCCGCCCCCACCCGCTTCGCCCCTCACCCACGCCATGGAACTGACCCTCTGGACCTACGAAGGCCCCCCGCACGTGGGCGCCATGCGCGTCGCCACCTCGATGGAGGGGGTGCACTACGTGCTGCACGCACCCCAGGGGGACACCTACGCAGACCTGCTGTTCACGATGATCGAGCGGCGCGGTCGGCGGCCACCCGTCACCTACACCACCTTCCAGGCCCGCGATCTGGGGGGCGACACGGCCGAGCTGGTCAAGCGCACCGTGATCGCCGCAGTGGAGCGTTTCCGCCCCGAGGCGCTGTTGGTGGGTGAGAGCTGCACCGCCGAGCTGATCCAAGACCAGCCCGGCGCCCTGGCCGCCGGCATGGATCTGGGGGGCATCCCGATGGTGAGCCTGGAGTTGCCCGCCTATTCGAAAAAGGAAAACTGGGGCGCGGCCGAGACCCTGTACCAGCTCGTGCGTGGTCTGCTCAAGGAGCAGCTCCCGCCGCCTGGCAGCCCGAAGATCGATCCCAGCCGCTGGCGTGCCGAGGGCCGACGGCCCCGGGTCAACCTGCTCGGCCCCAGCCTGCTGGGCTTCCGCTGCCGCGATGACGTGCGCGAGGTGAGCCGGTTGCTGGCTGAGCACGGCATCGACGTCAACGTGGTGGCGCCCCTCGACGCCCGGCCAGCCGATCTGCAGCGGATCCCCAGCGCCGATGCCAATGTCTGCCTCTATCCGGAGCTGGCGGCGCCCCTGTGCAGCTGGCTGGAGCGCAGCTTCGGCATGGCCACCGTGCGCACGGTGCCGATCGGTGTGGGTGCCACCGAGGAGTTTCTGCGGGAGATCTGCGCCTTGCTGACCCTGGATCCGCCGGAGCTGGGCGAGGGGGAGCGTGCGTCGCGCCTGCCCTGGTATTCGCGCTCGGTGGATTCCACGTACCTCACTGGCAAGCGGGTGTTCATCTTCGGCGACGCCACCCATGCTCTGGCGGCGGCCCGCATCGCCAGCCGCGAGCTGGGATTCGAGGTGGTGGGCCTCGGCACCTACAGCCGGGAGTTGGCCCGCGAGGTGCGCGCTGCCGCCAAGGAGCTGGGGCTGGCGGCCCTGATCAGCGACGACTATCTGGCGGTGGAGAAGGCGATGGCGGAGGCGGCGCCGGAGCTGGTGCTCGGCACCCAGATGGAACGCCACAGCGCCAAGCGGCTCGGGGTGCCTTGCGCGGTGATCAGCACCCCCCTGCACGTGCAGGATGTGCCCGCCCGCTACGCCCCCCAGATGGGCTGGGAGGGGGCGAATGTGATCTTCGACACCTGGGTGCACCCGCTGATGATGGGACTGGAGGAACACCTGATCGGCATGTTCCGCCACGATTTCGAGTTCGTCGACGGCCACCGCAGCCACCTGGGCGATGGGGCGCCGTCGCAGAGTCCTGTCGCCGAGGCGGTGCCCGATTCCCTGCCCCAGTTCCAGCTGGATCCGCGCTCTGAGGGCGCTGGAGCGGTTGCTGTAGCTGTGGCTGTAGCTGTGGCCCCACCGCCGGGCGCTGAGCTGTGCTGGAGCCCGGATGGCGAGGCTGAGCTGCACAAGATTCCCTTCTTCGTGCGCGGCAAAGTGCGCCGCAACACCGAAAACTTCGCCCGCGAACGCGGCATCGGGATGATCGATGCCGAAACGCTGTACGACGCCAAGGCCCATTTCAGCCGTTGAGCAGGGGTCCGGCGGGGAGCTGGGGCATGGTCGCGGTATCGAGCATCTTGCGACTGCGAACAACGCCGACTACGCAGCGATCGTTACGCACGTCACCAACAAGAAGGGCGAACTTTCCTACGATCTTTTGAACAAGGCCCTCATCCAGGCAGCCCACGCCAATTCCCATGTGGCTCAAATGATCGCTTCTGGCGCAACGCTTGAGGCTGTGCGTGATCATGTGCTCAAGGCAAATTTCGAAGCCGTCTCCGGAAACCGATCCCTTAGCACCGCCGAGGTGGAGCGCATCGTGCAGCTCCTCGATGAGGTGAGCCCCCGCTTCGTACTGCGGCCGTTCGAGGAAGAGCTGCGGCGGCTGCTAGCCGCAGGCAAGGTCTGAGGGTTCCTGCTTGCGAAACCCTGATGTTTCGCTTTGCGTGCTGTGCCCACACCCGTCAGCTCGCCGTCCTTGGATAGAGGGAAGTGCCAAGGCCTTCCCAGGCTCCGCCATGACCACCACCCTCCAGCCCCCCCTCAACGCCGGCGCTCTCCGCGAGGATGGGGAGGGCAGTGTTCAGGTCCATCAGGATGACACGATGCCTATCGAAGAGGGCGCCCTGGTGATCGCCGTCTATGGCAAGGGCGGCATCGGCAAGAGCACCACCTCCTCGAACCTCTCGGCTGCTTTCTCCAAGCTGGGCAAGCGGGTGCTGCAGATCGGCTGCGATCCTAAGCACGATTCCACCTTCACCCTCACCAAGCAGATGGTGCCGACGGTGATCGACATCCTCGAATCCGTCGACTTCCACAGCGAGGAGCTGCGGCCGGAAGATTTCATGTTCGAGGGCTTCAACGGCGTGCAGTGCATCGAAGCGGGCGGGCCGCCTGCCGGCACTGGCTGCGGAGGTTACGTCACCGGCCAGACCGTGAAACTGTTGAAGGAGCACCACCTGCTGGAAGACACCGATGTGGTGATCTTCGACGTGCTCGGCGACGTGGTTTGCGGCGGCTTTGCGGCGCCGCTCCAGCATGCCAACTACTGCCTGATTGTTACCGCTAACGATTTCGATTCCATCTTCGCGATGAATCGCATCATCGCTGCCATCCAAGCCAAGGCTAAAAACTACAAGGTGCGCCTCGGTGGCGTCGTCGCGAACCGCAGCCTCGACACCGACCAGATCGATAAATTCAATGCGCGGGTGGGTATGAAGACCATGGCCCACTTCCGCGATGTCGATGCCATCCGCCGCTCACGGCTGAAGAAGTGCACTATTTTTGAAATGGAGCCCAGCCCCGAAGTGGAAGCGGTGCAACAGGAATACCTCAGCCTGGCGCGCACCATGCTCGAGAATGTGAAGCCCCTGGAGGCTGAATCGCTCAAGGATCGGGAGATCTTCGACCTGCTCGGCTTCGACTGACTCAGGCGCGCGGGGGACATTCCACCTGCCTGGTGAGCACTTGCTCCCAGGTGGCCGTGGTTGGGGGGGCGGCCTGGCTCTTTCGACAGATCACTCAGCCGCCAGAAGCATCAGGCTGCTGCCCAAGCGCATCAGAGGCGCCAGATGGCGCTGATGGGGGGAAGCAGCCATCGGCAAATCCAAAGACTCAGAAATCAGATCCCTGTACGGAAGCTGTCGCAGGCGTCCATTGAGCCGCTCTGCAGGCCCCGGGTGAACCAACGCTGGCGCTGGGCCGAAGTGCCATGGGTGAAGCTGTCGGGTCGCACTCGGCCACTGCTCTGCCGCTGCAGTGTGTCGTCACCGATGCGGCTGGCGGCGTTGAGGGCCTCCTCGATGTCCCCGGGCTCGAGGGTGGCCCTCTTCGTGCCGGTGTGGTGGGCCCAGACCCCGGCCAGGCAATCGGCCTGCAGCTCCAGCCGCACCGACAGCTGGTTGGCCTCCCGTTGGGGTAAGCGCCGTTGCGCCCGCTGCACCTGCTGGTCGATCCCCAGCAGATGCTGCACGTGGTGACCTACCTCATGGGCGATCACATAGGCCTGGGCGAAGTCGCCCGGGGCCCCGAGCTGTTGGCGCAGCTGGCGATAAAAGGCCAGATCCACGTACACCTTCTGGTCATTCGGGCAGTAGAAGGGGCCCATCGCCGCCTGGGCCAGGCCGCAGGCGGAGCTCACCGTGCCATCGAAGATCACCAGCTTCGGCGGCGTGTAACGCCCGCCCTGCTGGCGAAACTCCTGACTCCAGGTGTCCTCGGTGTCCGCCAGCACCACCGAGACGAAATCCGCCAGCCGATCCTGTTCGGGGCTCGGGGCCTTGGGCTGGCTGACCACCACCGGCCCGGGTCCGAGCGCTCCGCTGCCGCCCATCTGCTCCAGCACGATCATCGGATCGCCCCCCATCAGGGCCACCACCACCGCCAGGATTACCCCCACCAGGCCCACGCCGCCTCCCACCATCGCCGGCGCTCCCATGCCCCGGCGGTCCTCGACGTTGTCGCTGCGGCGGCCCTGTTCCCAGCGCATGGTGTTGTGGTCTCCTGGGGTGGTTCTAGATCTCGGCGGCGGCCCTCTCCACCAGCCTCCGGGCGATCGCCTGGACGCCCGTGTGCTGATAGGTGTCGGTGAAGGCGTCGAGGAAGGTGGCGAGCTGGTCAAAGCCCCCCTGCCACGGGCCCAGCGTGCCCTCCAGGGCCCGCACCGCCTTCTGGCCGCTGAGCCCCAGCCCGCTGGCGAAACCGCCCGCCCAGCCCAGCCAGGTGTCGACCCCTTGGCGCAGGAAGCGCAGATGGGCGTCGTCGCCCCGACCCGGGATCAGGGAGGCCATGCCGGCGTAGGCAGGCAGCTCCCGCAGCTCCCGCTGTCCCACCCGTCCGAGAAGGCCATCGAGGCGCTGCAGGGCGTCGTCGCCCAGGGGCAGCAGGGCATCGAAGCAGACCATCGCCGCCATGCGCACGCTGGCCTCGCCCGCGTATTCCCCCAAGGAGGCGGCGAAGTCGCCGAAGCTGTCTCCCGGCAGGCCGTTCACCTGGGTGAAGGCCAGCATCTCGGCACCCACCTTGAGGCTCAGGTCGGCCGCCTGCAGGGTTTCGCTGGCGGGGGTGAGTTTGGCCATCTGCTTCACCAGCGGCAGGGCGCCGGCCACATTCGCCAGCACCCTGAGGCCACCGGCCGCCTTCTGGGAGCGGTTAACGGCGTCGTACAAGCTCATGGCGCGGCTGTAGCCCTCGTGGCGTGCCTGACTGAGGGCATCGGCGCGGGCCCGCACCTGGGTGATGAGCTCCGGATCGGTGCTGCCCATCACATCGGCGATCAGCTCATCGGCGCTGGTGAGATTGCGCCAGCCACCGGGCACCAGGGTGCTGATGCCCTTGAGGGCCAGCACGGTGAGGTTGCGCTTCGGCAGGCGATCCAGGCGTTCGAGGATGGTGCTCATGCGGCGGGCTCCAGAACCGGTGTGCTCAGCTCAACGGTCTCCTTGGCGCGGCGACCGGGGACGGGGACGCGAACGGGCTCCTGCTGGCCCTGGGGAAGGGCGCGGGGGCTGGGGGCGGCGGGATTGAGGGCCGCCAGGCCGCGGAGGTCGAAGGCACCGAGAAGCTCATGGCGCTGGCTGGCGTCCAGGCCAGCTCCCTGGCCGATCACCTTCACCTGGAAACGCTGGCCTACCAGCAGGGCGCTCGCCTGGGCCCCCTGCTCCACCAGGGGCCAGCCCTGAAGGCGCTCAGGAGTGCTCGCAAACTTGTTGCGTGCCTCCGGGGCCGTGGTGGTGTCGGAGATGGCGAGCAGGGCGCGGGTTTCCTGGCCGTTCTTGAGCCGGGCTTCGCTGAAGCCCCGCTTCTCCTGGGTGAAGACAATCGATTCCCCGGGCTGGGGCTTCGGGAACAGGCGGTTGAAGGCGGTGCCGTTGACCACCTCGCTGGTGGGCACGTCGCCCACGGTGCCTCCCGGCAGCCAGGAGCGGAAGGGAAGGAACAGGAAAGTGCCGATCAGCAGTCCCGCGATCAGCAACAGTCCGAGTCCCCAGCGCAGGATGCGGGACATCGGGATCGAATCAAGCGGCTGGTGGTTTGGTAGCAGTGGCTGCCATGGCGCGCCGCGCCATGTTGCGAATTCACCCAACTCGCTGCCGATACCGTGCCTCGCGGCCGGGCCTGTTCCCCACGGTTGAGGGAGAGCTTCAGGGGAGCAACACCCTCAGGCGAGCCCCACCAGCTGCATCGAGTAGTCCCATACCCGTCGGGCGGTCTCCGGGTTGCTGGCCTGCTCGGAGAGCTCCTGGTTGAACTGGCGACCGCCCTTCTTCTGGCGGTTGCCCCAGCTCCAGTGCACCCCCGAGAGCGCGAACTCCGGATCGGCCACCACCTGGGCCACGCGTTCGCCCGCCAGCGCCTGGCTCACGTAGCCGCCGGTGATGTTCTTCTGGAACCAGGGGAAGATCGTCCGAAACGCCTTGGGGGCGTTTCGGAACAGCGGGGTATCGGCCACACAACCCGGATAGAGCGATGTGAACACGAGGCCGGTGGTCTCGTGCAGGCGGCGGTGCAGCTCCTGGGTGGTGATCATCGTGCAGAGCTTGCTGTCTTTGTAGGCCTTGCCGGGCTTGAACGGTTTGCCGTCGGCCATGGCGATCGGCGCCTTGAAGCCCGCCGCGAAGCCCGCCAGATCGCCGAGATCGGCCGGGGCAGGGATTGGGATGCGGCCGCCCAGCTCCTTGGAATTGGCGGTGACCGTGCCCAGGATCACCAAACGGCGCGAAGGGTGTTCGGAGCGCTCTAGATCACCGAGCAGCAACTGGATCAGCAGGAAGTGCCCCAGATGGTTGGTGGCCATCGAAATTTCGTAGCCCTGGGGGGAACGCTCCGGATGCTTCAGCCGGGGCAGATACACCGCCGCGTTGATCACCAGGGCATCGAGGGGGCGGCCCGTGGCGCGGAAGGCCTCCACGAGCGCCTTGACACTCTCCAGATCCCCCAGATCCACCTGCAGGTGGGTCACCGAGCCATCGGGGATCGCCAGGGCGGCCTGGGCGCGGCGGGCCTTGTCGGTGTCACGGCAGGCCATCACAACGTGCCAGCCGCGGTCGACGAGGGCCTTGGTGGCGAACAGGCCGACGCCGGAGGACGCCCCGGTGATCAGGACGGTGCCGGGAGTGGAGGGCATGGACGGCGGGAGAGGGGCAAACGGGCCCCACCCTACGGACGGCTGCGACCGGGTTCTGCGGCGTGTGCGGTTTGCACCGTCGGGAAGGCGGAACCGTTCTGCCAAACCACCCGCAGCCGGTTGGGGGCGATCCACTGGCTCTGCTCGCGGATCAGCCGCTGTTCGCCCTCGATGCGGAAAAGGGTGTCGAAACGCTCGCGGGCCTTGGCCATTTTCGCGGTTTCCAACTCCAGCACCGCCGTGATTTCCCCCTGTCGTTCCATGCGTTGCTGGTAGGCGCCCGCCAAGCGCATGAGGCTGACACCGGCCACGGCGATCAGTCCGAGCTTCACCATCAGCCCGATCACGCTGCAGAGCAGTTCCGGCCGCTCCTGGCGAATCGAAAGAAGGGCCCCATCCGTGCCGAACACGGCCAGCACCGGTGAGTGGGGAGCGGAGGCCACGGCCGGCGTCGGAGACGGGGGAAGGGGCTGGCGCGGGGCCCGGCTCACGCCCCTGAGGAAGGCGGAAAAGCCTGAGGGAGGCGGTGCCGGATCGCCAAGGCGCTGTGCGGTGTTGCTGGTGGAGCTACTGGCAGCCGTGGCGCTGTGGCGGGACGGGCTGCCAGCGGCGGCGCGGGTGCGGGAGCGGGAGGAAGGGCGCACCGGCGTTGGGCGACGAACCCCTCGCTTGTACCACCCCGCCGCCGGGCTGCCAAGAGCCTCGCTTCAGGCCTTGTAGAGACTGAAGCAGAGGCGCACGGCCAGCACGCCCGCGTGGGCGGCCACCACCAGAGCGATCAGGATTTCGGCCTGATTGATCGTCGTGGGCATGGGGCGGAAAAAAGAAGATGACCGTCCCATTCTTCGGGGCCGGCTGGCTACGGTCCAGCTCCGGCCTCCCGCCTGTCACAGCTCTTGATGGCCCCCGACCCCGCCCCCGACCCCGTCCCTGAGCCGCAGCGGCCCGCCCCCGGCCTCGGATCGCCGCCAACCCCGGTGCCGGTGCCGCCAGCGGCCATCCAGGCTCTCGACCTTGCCCCCCTTGCCGGCTGGGCTTCCCTTGATCCCGCCGCCCTGCTGGCCGCCGCTGGCCAACTGGAGCTGAGTTTTGTCTGGCCCAGGGAGGCCGACGATCCGCGCGAGCTCTCGGAGATTCTGGAGCTGCGCCTCTGGAGTCTGCGGGCGGACGCCGCCCACCCCTGGTTACCGCTGGTGCTGGAGAGGGCCGGGGGACAGCTCACCCGCCATGTGGCGATGCTCCTGCCCCATGGCTTCCACCGTCAGGAGGGCATTCGCTTCGCCCCCGAGAGCCTGGATCTCTGGCTCACCCACCGCCTGTTCCTGCTCGATGGCTGGCTGCGGAACTCCGGGCTCAACGGCCGCGCCGGCCTCGGCCAGATGGCGGCCGTCCTGGGCTACGAGCTCGACCCCAACTTCTGGAGTCGCCTGCCCAGCGCGCCCTCTCCCGCCGGCCTCGGCGAGCAACGGTGATCGCCAGGGAGCCCGCCCCCGCTGCCCGTTGGATCCCGCCTCTGCGTCTCAGCGGCGCCTCCCAGATGGCGATCGATGAGGGGCTGCTCGAGGCGGCGGTTGCCGCTGGCGCCCTCGCGTCTCCCACGTTGCGCTTTTACCTGTGGCGCCGTCCCACGCTTTCGCTGGGCTATCACCAGCGCCAGCTGCCGGAGCGCTGGCGGCCGGCCCTGGCTCGCGGCTCCGTTGATCTGGTCCGGCGCCCCAGCGGTGGTCGGGCGGTGCTGCACGCCGGCGAACTCACCTATGCCCTGATCTGGCCCCAGGCGCCCCAGCGCCGCAGCGAGGCCTATCGCCAGGCCTGCCAGTGGTTGCAGGTGGCCTTCGCCGAGATGGGGCAGCCGCTGGTGTTCGGTTCCCAAGCCGCCAGCGGCGAGCGCAGCAGCTGCTTCGCCTCCAGCACGGCCGCGGATTTGGTGCACAGCGACGGGGCCAAACGGATCGGCAGCGCCCAGCTCTGGCGCTCGGGCTGCCTTCTGCAGCACGGCAGCATCCTGGTGGCGCCACCGGCGGCGCTCTGGCGGGAGCTTTTTGACCATGACCCGCCGCCGCTGCCTTCCCTGCCCCGCTCTGGTGGCGAACTGGTGGCGCAGCTGCGGCGCTGCGCCGAACAGCACTGGTCGGCCTTAAGGGGCCAGGCGCTCGAGCTGCGGCCACTCGGGCCAGCCGAGCGCTCGGAGATCCGCCGGCGCCGCGACCACTACCGGCTGCCGTTGGAGGCATGCGAGGGCAGGGGGATCACCTCCCCGGAGGCCACCATGCCGCGGGCCACCTGAGCCAGGTTGAGGCCCAGGGGGTAGCCGCCCTGGCGCCGGGCGAGGGCCAGCATCTCCGGCGGTAGCCGCAGGCCGAGACGCTGCAGCACCGCCTCCGCGAGCTCCGGCTTCTCCAGGGTGCCGCTGGGTAGCCCGGCGGGGCTGAGCACCAACAGCCGGGAGGCCTCGCTCTCGTCAAAGCGCAGGGCCGCCTCCCAGAGCGGGGCGTTCTCGCTGATGGAGGCCACGCTGGCGAGCGGTCGCACGTGGTCTGCGATGCGCTCGTGGTCCCAGCGCTGCACCGGCAGATCCTGCAGCGGACGGTCGTCGATGATCCCCCTCCAGCGGCCGCCGTCGCACACCAGCAGCCAGTCGGGCTGGAGATCGCCGGTGGCGCTGGCCGCCCTGCGCAGCAACCCTGCGGCCGCCTTCGCTGGGCTGAGCCCGGCGCTCCCTGTCCCAGCGCTTCTGGCGGGCGTCTCGCCTCCCCCGACCTCGCGTTCCTGGGCCATGAACTCCCGGAGCCGCATGGCGCTGAGCTCCCGCAGGGTGGTGGAGCCCTCGAGCACGCGGAAGCGGCGCCGGGCCACATCCTTCACCTTCAGTTCCCGCAGGGCGCGCTGCACCTGCAGCAGCTGTTGCTGGCTGCGGGCGGAGCCGAGGCCAAACCAACCGAGGAGCATCAGCCAGGCCCCTCCGAAGCTGCCCCCCCGGATCAGCATGTAGCTGCCCAGGCCGATGGCGATCCAGGCGAGGAAGCGGCCGCTGGCATTGGCGATCTCCACGCCCCGCCTCTGGCTGCCGGTGACCTGCCACACCAGGGCCTTGAGGATCAGGCCCCCGTCGAGGGGCAGGCCGGGCAACAGGTTGAACAGGGCGAGGGTGAGGTTGAGCACCGCCAGATCGAGCACCACCTGGCCGGCCACCGGCGACAGGTGACTCACGGCGTGGCGTGCCTGCCACAGCGCTGTGCCCAACACCAGGCTCACCGCCGGTCCGGCGGCGGCCACCAGCAGCGAGCCGCGGGCGGTGGCGCATTCGCGGTCGACGCTGGCCACACCGCCCAGCAGGAACAGGGTGATGCTGCGCACCTGCACCCCCTGGGCGATCGCCACCAGGGAGTGGCCGAGCTCGTGCAGAAGCACCGAGACGAACAGCAGCACCGCGGTGGTGAGGGCCACGGGCCACACCGGGGCGCCGTTGAGGGTGTCCGCCAGCTGGGTGCGATAGGAGCGCTCCAGGGCGAAGGTGACCATCGCCAGGATCACAAACCAGCTTGGGTGGATCCGTACGGGGATGCCCCGGATTTTCAACAGTTGCCAGCCTTCGGCCACAGGTTCGAGGGGGAGGGTCCAGGGGGATGCGCATCCCAGGCCGAACCTGGGTCTTCAATCCTAGAAAGAAGCGGCCCTTCACCCCGCCGTCTCCTCGTGACTCTGCTCAAGATCTGCGGCCTGCGCCATCCCGACCAGGCCCGGTCGGTGGCTGCTTTGGGGGTGGACGCGATCGGGGTGATCGCCGTTCCCGGATCGCCCCGCCATCTCGATCCGGTTCTGCGACCGGCCTTGTTTGCGGCGGTGCACCAGGAGCGGCCGCAGTGCCGCCGGGTGTTGGTTGTGGCCGATCCGTGCGAGGCCGATCTGCCGGCCCTCCAGGGCGATCGGGGCCACGACGTGGTGCAGCTGCATGGGGCCGAGAGCCCGGAGCGCTGCGCCGCCCTGCGGGAGCAGCTGGGCCTGCCCCTGTGGAAGGCGCTGCGGGTGCGGGGGCCGGAGCAGCTGGCGGCCTGCCAGCAGTGGTGCGGTGCCGTGGATGCCCTGTTGCTCGATGCCTGGGTGCCGGATCGGCTGGGGGGCACGGGCCATGCGATTCCGCCGGAGTGGCTGGCGGCGTTCTCCCCGCCCCTGCCCTGGTGGCTGGCGGGGGGGATCACCCCGGAGCGGGTGCCGTCGCTGTTGCTGCGGCTGCGGCCCACGGGCCTCGACGCCTCCAGCGGGGTGGAGGACGCCCCGGGGGAGAAGAATCTGGCCCGCGTGGCGGCCTTGTTGGAGGCGGTGCGGCGCGGCGGGCTCGGGCAGGCTGACGGCGCCCCAGTCCCGTAGGCGTCAGGATCGGGATCCTGCTGACGCTTGGCGCTGATGACCCGCTTCTCTGCTGCTCGCCGCTCGCTGGTTGACACCAGGCGGGTTCTGTGGGCGCTGCTGCTGCCCCTGGTTATCCCCACCGCCGGCCTGGGTCAGGACTTGGTGGGCTGCCAGCTTGTGGAGGGCACCCTCCAGTGCGTTCCAGGCACCACGGCCTCGCCCCAGCAGCAGATCCGCATTCTCGAGGGGGAAATCCAGCGGGATCGGGGGCTGGAGGGGGCGGTGGAGCAGGGCATCCGCGCCCTGGGTCCACTGGTGTTGGCCGGGGAGGCGCGGCAGTGACAGCTGCTGCGGGCCACCCTGGAGGCTGATCGCGCCGCGGCGCTTCCCCCTTCCGCCTTCCACTGGTACCGCCGCGCCCCCGGCCGCTTGATGTGGGAACTCATCCCCGCAGCCAATGGACCCACCTACAGCCCGGTATCCGGGGACGTGGCCTATCAGATCATGGTGATCGTGGCCGTGCCGAGCGCCTCCGGCAGCGACCGGAGTTCCTCGGCGCCGGTGGGACCCGTGCGGTCGGCTCTCGCGGGGCCTTGAGGGGGGCGGCCCCGGCCTCAGCGAATCAGCAGGCTTTCCTGTTGCTTCACCAGCTCAAAGAACTCCTGCTTGAGGCTGGGGTCGTGGCGGAAATCGCCGCGCACCACGGAATTGACCATGCTGGTTTGGGGTTCCTTTACCCCGCGCCACTTCATGCAGTAGTGCTGGGCTTTGACGAGAATGGCCAGACCCAGGGGCTCACACAGCCGCTCGATCTCATCGGCAAGGATCATCACCGCCTCCTCCTGAATGTGGGGCCGGGAGAAGACCCAGTCGGCGACACGGGTGAACTTGGAAAGCCCGATCACGCGCTCCCCAGGTTTGATGCCGATCCAGCAGCTACCAAGAATAGGAACCAGGTGATGCGAACAGGCGGAGCGCACTGAGATAGGGCCTACCGTATAGATCTCGTCTAACTTTTTGACATTGGGAAAGCTTGCGATTTTGGGTTGCTCATAATAGCGACCCTTGAACACTTCTTGGAGATACATTTTGGCCACTCGTTCCGCTGTTTCGGCGGTGTTGTGGTCGTTTTCAATGTCGATTACCAAGCTGCGTAAAAGATCGCGCACCCGATCGCTCACCTCCTCCTGAAGCTTCTCGAGCTCTCCTTCAGAAATATGGGCGGCGATGTTGTCGTTGGCCAGGAAGGGAGCGCCGGCCTGCTGCAAGCGATGCCGAATGCGCTCACTCATCGCCACCGGCAGGGAGCTTGGCGTGGCATCCAGGCTCTCCGATGGAACCGGATCCAGCGATCCCTCTGAACCGCGGCCGGGGAGGTCGAAACTGCTGAGGCCGTTGGGAAGGGTGGAGGTCATGAAGGTGTCAGAAGGCGCCGGCTGCCGGCATCAGGGTGAGGTCCTCGACCGTTTGGTCTGGAGGTAGCTGGGCGAGGTACAGAAGGGCATCGGCTGCCTGCTCGGGCGCAAGCATGGCACGCCGGTCGAAGGAACTGTCGACGGTTTCGCTGTCCCACAGAGGTGTATTGACCGAACCGAGGGTAAGGGTGGAGACGCGGATGCCATGGGCCCGCTCCTCCGTAGCCAGGCAGCGGCTGAACGATTGCAGGGCGGCCTTGCTCACGCAGTAGGCCCCCCAGTCCGGGAAGGCGGCGCGGGCGGCATGGCTACTCACGTTGATGATCAGCCCACCTCCGGTCGACCGCAGCATGGGCACGACCGCGCTGCACACTTCGAACACGCTGGTGAGATTCAGCTGCAGCAACCACTGCCAGCGCTCCAGGGGCATGGCGGCCAGGGATCCGGTCCAGGCGGCGCCGGCATTGTTGATCAGCACGGAGGGGGCTGGGCCGCGGCCGCAGAGATCGGCAATGGCCGGGCCGATGGCTCCCGAAACCGTCAGATCGATGCCGGCGGTTTCCACGCGGGTGCCCCCCTGACGAAGCTCCTCGGCTAAAGCCTCCAGCTCCGGCCCTGGTCGGGAGACCAGCAGCAGATCGTGGCCTGAGGCAGCGAAGCGGCGTGCGGCGGCCGCGCCGATGCCGCGCGAGGCGCCGGTGATCAAGGTGGTGGGCACCCGTTGTGAAGCCAAATTTCAAACCTAGTGGCTATGGGACAATTCTGCGGCGGGGCCCTCCAGGAATCGGCCCATCCGTCGGAACTTGGCGTAGCGGCGCTCCAGCAGCTCCTGTTCCGGGAACGCCTGTAGCTCCGCCAGCTGCTGCAGGATCGCCTGCTTGAGCGTTTCAGCAGCCTGCAGCGGTGCCCAGTGGTTGCCTCCACAGGGCTCCTTCAGCACCAGATCGATGATGCCCAGCTGCTGCAGATCAGACCCGGTGATACGCAGGGCTTCGGCCGCCACAGGGGCCTTGCCCGCGTCGCGCCAGAGGATTGAGGCGCAGGCCTCGGGGCTGGCCACGGTATAAACGCTGTGTTCGAACATCAGCAGCCGGTCGGCCACGCCGATACCCAGCGCTCCGCCGGAGCCCCCCTCACCGATCACGGTGGCGATGATCGGCACCCGCAGGCGGAACATCTCGCGCAGATTCACGGCGATC
>CANEWU010000022.1 GCA_947442825.1 Synechococcaceae cyanobacterium | reverse complement strand
CCAGCGGCGCGCCTCCTCCACCATGTCGCGGCGGCGGCGGGCAGTGATGCGCTCCCGGGGAGCCGGCTGCTGCTGCGATTCGCTCCACCTCAGCAGGTCCTGATGAAACTGGTCCGCCGCGTGCTCCGCGCCGGCCGGCCGGCCGGCGGCCGCCGCCGCCAGCCGCCGGGCGCTGGCCAGAACGCGCTGGGACAGGGGGCCGGCGGCCAGCAGGGGGGGGCCGGCGGCGGCGGGGCGGATGGCGAGGGTGTCGGGAATCAGGATCGAGAGCCCCTCCAGCTCCTCACTGGTGTCACCCAGGAGGCTGTCGCCCGGGTGAACCAGAAGGCCCGTACCCGGCTCCGCCAGCCAGTCCCCCCCATTGATGCGCTCCTGGCCCATGCCCCGCAACGGCAGCCAGAGCACACTCCCCTGTCGCTGCTCACGCAGCAGCCGCACGCGGCCGCGGCCCGTCAGGTGCAGGATTCCGAAGCTGCCGAGCTGGCCCAGCCGGAAACGGGCCGCGAAGGGCTCGGAAGGGCCCAGGAGATCGCTGCGATGGTGCCCCAGGGTGGTGGCCACGGCGGCATCCCAGCAGCCGAAGTCGTCGGTGTCGAGCACGGTGGCCAGACCCGCGGCGAGGAGCTGGCGATGCAGCGGCTCAGGCCGTGAGAAAGCCATGGGGGGGGAACTCGCCAAACCCAGACGATGCCGGCAACGCACCCCATAACTCTGCAGCCCCGGGACGGGACGGCCAGGAGCCCAGCTGCGGAGACAGGGACGCTTGGGCCCCGCTGATGAATGTCATGAAAACGCAAGTTGCCCGAAGATGCTGACGGGAGCCCAAGCCAGAGGATGGGGGGACGGCCAAACATTAGGATGACCACAAGAATTTGCGAAGGGTTCCTTCGCGAAGACCAAATCCCCCACTAATCTTACGCGCGATGCTCAACATTCTGGCCAGATATGCCTTTGGAAGCCTGGCCGTATTGGCTCTCACCAATGGCGCCATCCAGCCCGCCAGCGCGGCCACTTATAAGTATCGGGGCCTGATCGACCTGGATTACGGCAGCAGCATCCCCGGAGCGCCAAAGCACAGCCGCTACTTCGTTGACTTCACCCTGGATGGCTCGGTTCTCGATACGGACCACACCGTTTTCGAAAACGACATTTATAACGCCAATGGCGACCGAGGATTAACTACGACAGGGGTTTTCGACAAGCCTTTCACCTCGCTTCGCCTCACCCTTGATCTCACAAGCGTGGGCACGCTGGATCTTTCGGGGCTCACTTTCAACCTCGCCGATCCAAATTACAATTACTCTCGCGTTGTAGATGCCAACGAGCCACCGAATCCACCGGCCCCTCCGTGCGATACCGCTCCCTGCATTGGCGAGCACATCACCCTGAGAGCCCGCGTCCTGACCCCTGGCTCGCCCGTAAATGGTTTGTGGTTCAATTTTTACAACAGCAACTTTTACGAGCCCGTTTACGCATCTCGCCAACTCCTACTGGATACCAGCGCCTCCGGGGACCCCTTTACCTTTGCCAATCTCTTTCTGCACACCCCCAAAACCCTCGCCGACTTCAAGAGCTACCGCTTGCCCAACATCGTCGAGCTTCGTGATCCCGTGCTGCTGACCGGTCCAAGCGGCACCGTGGCCTCTGGGCGTTTCCTCAGCCTCGCCTACGTGCCGCCGGTCCCGTCACCACTTCCCATGCTGGGAGTTGGGGCCGCCCTAGCCTGGAGCCGCAGCCTGCGCCGACGAATCTCTCCCCACCCCCAGGGATCAAGTCTGAAGCGCTAAGGCTGCATCCTCTGCCCGGAAGCTGACTGACCAGCCTTGCTTCCCCCTACAACAACCACAAACCTTGCACCACCTTGTGGAGAGTATCTCCATAAGCACTTGTGGCCCTAGGTCATGGCCAAGCAAGCGGTTGGCAGCAGCTGGGCAGATGGCCAGCTGAGCCCTTGGTCAAGGCCAAGGCGCCAATGTCGTCAAAACGCAAGTTGCAAAAACTGCCTACCACGCTGCCTGGGGGATAGTTATCGGCGCGGAGCGGAGGTACATTCCTGCCAGGGTTCGGCCCAGGTTTCCGACGCATCTCCTGGCCAGTCGGGCACTCTCACTGCGCAACGGCCACGGGGATTTGCGGTTGCTTTTTGCCTGCCTCCTGACGGGCAGCCGCAGCAAGCTCGGAACCAGCCAAGACCCGTCCCGCTGGGCCTGACCCTGCCACTCTCCCGTTCTCAATCCGGAGCTTTCCATGCGACGCCCTGCCCTCCTCAGCACCGTCTTCACCGCCCTGCTGGCCACTGCCGGCAGCCTTCCCCTCAGCGCGCCCGCCCAGGCCCAGAGCAACGACGAAACGAAGATTGAAGCGCGCGCGGGCGCCTGGGGGCGCAACTGCAAGAGCGCGATCGCCGATAAGTACAAGGCCAAGTCGATGGCCGACGTGGAGGTTTCGCTTGGCGAGTCTCTGCGGGCCAGCATCGATGCCGGGGAAATCAGCCTGGCCGACATCAAGCGCGATGGCCTCTCCTACAACTTCCGTGTGCACCACCTGCCCGGCAAGGATCCCCAGGGTTACTGCAACACCGATGGCCAGGGCAACGTGCAGGAGATCCGGAGCATGCACGACTGACGGGGGCAGCGACCGCCCCAGCCCAGGGGGCTGTCCCTAGGCGTCTGGCGGCTTCTCCCTGCGGGAGCCGCCTCCGCCCCAGGGCAATGAATCCGTGGCCTGCCGAATGCCCAAACCGCCCCGGCTCGCCCCGCGGTTGTGTGACAACCGCCACCGGGTGGTGGATCCCGCGGCTGTGATTTCTACACTCCCATCACCCGGACCCGGCCTGGACCTTGGCATTCCCCTGGCTGAGCGCCGCGATCCTCCTTCCGATCGCCGCCTCCCTGCTCATTCCCTTCGTGCCCGATCCGGGCGACGGCCGTGGCGTGCGCTGGTACGCCCTCGGCGTTTCCCTCACCACCTTCCTGATCACGGTGGGGGCTTATCTCAACGGCTACGACCCCTCGGTGAGCGGCCTGCAGCTCGTTGAGCGGGTGCAGTGGCTCCCCGATCTGGGCCTGGCCTGGTCCCTGGGGGCCGACGGCCTCTCGATGCCGCTGATCCTGCTCACGAGCTTCATCACCTCCCTGGCTTGCCTGGCGGCCTGGCCGGTGACCTTCAAGCCCCGCCTCTTCTACTTTCTGCTGCTGGCGATGAATGGCGGCCAGATCGCCGTTTTCGCCGTGCAAGACCTGCTGCTCTTCTTCCTCGCCTGGGAGCTGGAGCTGATCCCGGTGTACCTGCTGCTGGCGATCTGGGGTGGCAAGAGGCGCCAGTATGCCGCCACCAAGTTCATCCTCTACACCGCCGGCAGCTCTCTGTTCATCCTGCTGGCCGCCCTGGCGATGGGCTTCTTCGGGGGCGGCCCCCCCAGCTTCGAATACACGGTGCTGGCGGAGCGGGGCTTCCCGGTGGGCTTCCAGGTGCTCTGCTACGCAGCGCTGCTGATCGCCTTCGGCGTCAAGCTTCCCATCGTGCCCCTGCACACCTGGCTACCGGATGCCCACGGCGAGGCCACCGCACCGGTGCACATGCTGCTGGCGGGCATTCTCCTGAAGATGGGCGGCTACGCCCTGCTGCGCTTCAACGTGCAGCTCCTGCCCGACGCCCACGCCCGCTTCGCGCCTTTGCTGGTGGTCCTGGGGGTGGTGAACATCATCTACGCCGCCCTCACCTCCTTCGCCCAGCGCAACCTCAAGCGCAAGATCGCCTACAGCTCGATCAGCCACATGGGCTTCGTGCTGATCGGCATCGGCAGCTTCAGCGACCTGGCCACCAGCGGCGCCATGCTCCAGATGGTCAGCCATGGCCTGATCGGCGCCAGCCTGTTCTTCCTGGTGGGTGCCACCTACGACCGCACCCACACCCTGCAGCTCGATGAAATGGGCGGCGTGGGCCAGAAGATGCGCAAGATGTTCGCCCTCTGGACCGTCTGCTCCCTGGCCTCGCTGGCCCTGCCCGGCATGAGTGGCTTCGTCTCGGAGCTGATGGTGTTCGTGGGCTTTGCCACCAGCGAGGCCTACTCCCTGAGCTTCCGGGTGGTGATCTGCGTGCTGGCCGCGGTGGGCGTGATCCTCACCCCCGTCTACCTGCTCTCGATGCTGCGCGAGATCTTCTTCGGCAAGGAGAACGCCGAACTGGCGGCCCACACCCACTTGGTGGATGCCGAGCCCCGCGAGATCTACGTGATCTCTTGCCTGCTCGTGCCGATCATCGGCATCGGCCTCTACCCCCGCATCGTCACCGAGACCTACCGCGCTTCGATCGAGACGCTGGTGGGCCGGGAGAACACCGCCCTGCTGCGCGACCAGAATTCGCCCGCCACCGCACTGATGCGGCGGCCCTTGCCGGCGCTGATGCCCTCTGCCCCTCTCCAGGCTCCGCGGTTACTCTCCTGATTGCCCCTCCGCGCGGACGATGCGGCAGCTCAACTTCCTGCTGATCTTCAGCTTCGGCCTGGCCACGGTGATGTTCACCCTGGAGAACACCGCCCCCACCACCGTGCGCTTCCTCCCCGGTGTCACCGCCACGCTCCCCCTGGCGGCCCTGCTGCTGGTGGTGGGCGGCATCGGTGCCACCGCTGCCTGGATCTACGCCGTGTGGAGCGGGGTGGTCAAGAAGGTGGAGGGGCTGCAGAGCCAGGAGGATCTGGAGGCCCAGCAGGTGCGCATCCGCGACCTCGAGAACGATCTGCAGCGCACCCGCGCCAGCCTCGATGCCCAGCTGGGGCTGCTGCCTGCCTCCGGCGGCAGCTCCGGCACCCAGCCCAGCGAAACCATCTCGGTGACGATCGAGTAAGGACTGGCCGCCCCCAGGCACAGCCGGTACTTTGTGGGGCACCGGAGTCCTTTCCGGATAGCAAAGCGGATTGACCCCACGTGGCAGAAGCGGGCGCCAGGCTGGCCATCCGACTCCTCCAGGACGCGGCCGAGCGGGGCGAGATCGACCCCTGGGACGTGGACGTGATCGCCGTGATCGACGGCTTCCTCGATCAGCTGCGTCAGCGCATCGGCCTACCCAGGCTCGTGGTGGCAGGGTCTTCAGGCGGCGGCCAGGGGGGGAGCTACGAGCAGGAGCTGGCCCAGACCAGCGAAGCCTTCCTGGCGGCCTCGGTGTTGGTGGGTCTGAAGGCGGAGCTGCTGGAATCGGCCACCTTCCCGCCGGAACCTGTGCTGGAGGAGGCCTGCGACGCCGAGGATGACGGCTCGGGCTGGGGGGGCGAGGGCCTGCCGCTGGCCCTGCCGCGGCGGCCGGAGCGCCACCTGCGCCGCAGGCCCGTTGCCCCGCCACCGCTGCAGCGGCCGGTGACCCTGGGGGAACTGATCCGCCAACTGGAGGACATCGCCGAGCGGCTGGAGCAGCAGGAGGGATCGGGCCGGAGCCGGGTGCGCAGCAAGCGCTACAGCGACCGCGCCGCCATCGCCCAGGTGGCGGCCCTGGCCCACCGCGAGAAGCTGCCGGAGACCACCGCCGCCCTCAGCCGCTACCTGCAGGACTGGGAGGCAACCGCAGAGACCGGCTGGGTGGATTTCGAGCAGTTGGTAGGCGCCTGGGGCGAAGAGGTGGACCGGCGCGGGGCCGGCGAGGATCTCGACCGCGATCGGGTGGGCGTGTTCTGGGCCCTGCTGTTTCTCTCGGCCCAGGGGCGGCTTGAGCTCGAGCAGAGCGGAGGGCTGTTCGGGCCGCTGCGGCTGCGTCGCTTGTTGGAGATCGGGGAGACGGCCCAGCTGCCGCTGCTGGGGTCAGCTACCGGGGCGGCTCGCCCGCTGCTGGCGGCCTGAGCGAAACGCTTAGGCTGCGTCCATCGAAGCGAAGAATTGCGCGCCGATGAAGGCGATGATCCTGGCGGCAGGCAAGGGAACGAGGGTGCGGCCGATCACCCACACCACCCCCAAGCCGATGATTCCGATCCTGCAGAAACCCGTAATGGAGTTTCTGCTGGAGCTGCTGCGCGAGCACGGCTTCGATGAAATCATGGTGAACGTCTCCCATCTCTCTGAGGAGATCGAGAACTATTTTCGAGACGGCCAGCGTTTCGGTGTACAGATCGCCTATAGCTTCGAAGGCCGCATTGAGGAAGGTGAGCTGATCGGTGAAGCGCTCGGCTCGGCCGGTGGCCTGAAGCGAATCCAGGATTTTCAGCCGTTCTTTGACGACACCTTCGTGGTGCTCTGCGGCGATGCCCTGATCGATCTCGACCTCAGCGAGGCCGTCCGGCGCCACAAGCAGAAGGGCGCCATGGCGAGTCTGATCGCCCGCCGTGTGCCGATGGAGGAGGTGAGCAGCTACGGCGTGGTGGTCACCGATCCGGAGGGGCGCGTGCTCTCTTTCCAGGAGAAGCCGGCGGTGGCCGAGGCCGCCAGCGACATGATCAACACCGGCATCTACATTTTCGAGCCCGAGGTGCTCGACTTCATCCCCAGCGGCGAACCATTCGACATCGGTTCCGACTTGTTCCCGCGGCTGGTGGAGGCGGGCGCCCCCTTCTACGCCCTGCCGATGGAATTCGAGTGGGTGGACATCGGCAAGGTGCCCGACTACTGGCAGGCGATCCGCAGCGTGCTGCAGGGGGAGGTGCGCCAGGTGCAGATCCCGGGCAAGGAGGTGCGACCAGGCGTTTTCACCGGTCTCAATGTGGCCGCCAACTGGGACCGCATCACGGTGCAGGGCCCCATCTACGTGGGCGGCATGACCCGCATCGAAGATGGCGCCACGATCATCGGCCCGGCGATGATCGGCCCGAGCTGCCACATCTGCGCCGGAGCCACGATCGACAACTCGATCATCTTCGATTACTCCCGCATCGGCCCCGGCGTACGGCTGGTGGAGAAGCTGGTGTACGGCCGCTACTGCGTCGACCGCAACGGTGACCACTTCGACCTGCAGGAGGCGGCCCTCGACTGGCTGATCACCGACGCCCGCCGCCAGGACGTGCTCTCCCCCTCCCCCCAGCAGAAGGCCATGGCCGAGCTGCTGGGCAGCGATCTGGCGGTGAACCGGGCCGCCAGCTGACCGGGCCGGCGGGTTTTCTTTTGCGAACAGTTCCGGAAAACAGCCCTGCCTTGCTAGACTATTCGGGAAAAGCAACACTCACACAGCTTCTAGAATCATGAGTCTCAAGCTCTCCCTGGCCAGTACGGGCTTACTCTTGGCCGGAGCTCTTCTTCCGCTTCTTGCTCCTGGCGACGCCAAAGCCGTGCTCAATTGCACCTTCGGCAACACCGGCGCTTGCACCGGTAGCCCTGAAGGCAACTTGCAATTCAGCAACTTCTCGTTTTCAGGGAATGGAGCTGAAGGCGTAGACAATATCCAGATTTCACAAACCGGCCCAGGTGAAATTTATACCGTTGCCTTTAATGCCGGAGGGGGCGGGCAGTTTGATACGGATGCTACCCTCAACTTTACTATTACCCCTATCAACGGGTACATTTTGGACGCGGGCGGCGCCAGCTCCACGGTCAACACGTTTGACAACCCCCTGTTCAGCTTTGTTTATACTTCAGCCAACCTTCCTACGCTTACAACCAACGGGAACACCATTACACCCGTTCCCTTCACAGCTCCCAAAAGCTCTAGCAACGTCGTTCTCAGCTGGAACAACCCAGCTGCTACCGCAAGCGGCACTTCTTTCTTTGTGAGACTGCAGCAGCAGCCTCCCGCCACTGTTCCGGGCCCGCTTCCGCTGCTTGGCGCAGCCTCCGCCTTTGGCTTCGCCAGAAAGATGCGCACCCGCACATCAGCCTGATTCAGGCCATCTCACTTGAAGTTCAGCCCTCGCAAGAGGGCTTTTTTTTGCCTTCACGTTCTCCCTTCACTCCATGATCTCGCGGCAGACGCTCAGTTTTTCCCTCCGCCGTCTTGGGCTGGCTCTGCTGGCGCTGTTCGTGGTCAACACTCTGTTTGGGCTCCTGCCTCTGGAGTTGACCCAAGCTGCGTGGCAGCTTCGGGCTATCGATCTCCTGCTCACCACGGCGCCCTTCACCCTGCTGGGAGCGGCCCTGCTGTTGCTGTCGGAGCGCCATATGAGCCGACTGGCCAAGCCAGTGCTCTCCGCCAAACTGCTCCGCAAGCTGGCACGGCTGGCATCCATCGGCTTCCTGCTGCTGATCCCGCTGCTCATCAGTGCCGTCTGGACGCAGATCCGCACCGCCGACGTTGCTGCGCAGGCCACCATTCGCTCCCTTGAACGACGGGTCAACGGGGTGCGCTCCGCTGGCAGCGGCAGCGAGCTGATCACGTTGTCTGCCGGACTACCGGCCGACTGGCAGCCCCGTGCCAACGACTCCCTAGCCGCGAATCGAGCCCGGCTGCTGGGCCGCGTTGAGCCTGAGCTCGCAAAGTTGCGCACCAACGTGGATCAACGCAAAAACCAGGCGATCCAGGTGGGCCTCAAGGAGGGCAGCAAAAACGCACTTCTTGCCCTAATCTATGCCTGGGCAATGGCAAGCATTCGCCATCGCATCTCGGCGACTGACGTCTTTGATGAGTCTATTGAAGAGCCTTTCGAAGAGAATTTCGAAGAGCCTTTTGAAGAGCCATTTGAAGAGCATCCTGACGGGTCGCTCGAAGACTCTTTTGCTGAGCCGCATGATGACTCAGACTTGGAAAACCCTGAGTTAAGCTAAAACGCCTAAGCGGAAACGGGCCGGCGAGAGAGGCCCGCCTGCTCCAGGATTTCAGGAATGCGCTCCTCAGCCTTGATGGCCATCAGGTGCACCCCCTGGGCGATGTCGCGATAGGCGATCACCTGCTCAGCCGCGATGGCGATGCCCTCGGCAGCAGGATCGGCCGAGGCATCCAGCCGGTCGATGAGCCGTTCAGGAATGCAGGCGCCGGGCACGACACGATTGATGAAACGGGCATTCTTCGCCGACTTGAGCAGGAACACCCCCGCCAGCACGGGGAGGCCCAGGGGGGCGGCGAGCTCCTCGACAAACCGGCGCAAAGGCTCCGGGTCCATCACCATCTGCGTCTGCACGAAGCGGGCGCCGGCGGCATGTTTGCGCCGCAAACGCGACACCTGGCCGCTCCAGCTGCCGGATTGGGGATCGGCGGCAGTGCCGAGGAACAGATCGGTGCCGCCATCGGGCAAGGTGCCCTGCACCGGATCCTCAGCGCGGTTGAATCGGGCGGCCATCTGCAGCAAACGCACCGATTCCAGTTCGTTCACCGCCTTGGCATCCGCCTGATCGCCAGCCCGCACCGGATCGCCCGTGAGGCACAGCACATTGCGAATGCCCAGGGCGTGGGCCCCCAGCAACTCCGCCTGCAGGGCAATCCGGTTGCGGTCGCGGCAGGTGAGCTGCAGCACGGGTTCAATGCCGAGATCCAGCAGCAACCGACACACCGCCAGGCTGCTCATGCGCATCACGGCCCGGCTGCCATCGGTGATGTTCACCGCATCCACCAGCGGCGCCAACAGGGCGGCGGCCTCCAGGGTGCGGCTGGGGTCGGCGCCGCGGGGAGGGGTTACCTCCGCCGTGATCGCGAATCTGCCGCTGGCCAGTGCCTCCCGAAGCCCCACATCCTCTCCATCCGGTCGGGCCATCATCGTGCAGGACGCTGCCTACAGTGAGACTCCGAGGACGGTTCCCGATGTCTGAGCATCCCACGGGTCCGCAGGCCGCCGGCAAGGGCGGGGGGGGCACTCTTCACCCCCAGCCGCGCACCGATCTCTCGGAGCGCGAACTTGAGATCATCGAGCTCGTGGCCATCGGCCTCACCAACCAGGAGATCGCCCAGCGACTGACGATCAGCAAGCGCACCGTCGATAACCACGTCAGCAACATCTTCACCAAGACCGGCGCGAAAAACCGGGTGGCACTGCTGAACTGGGCCATGGACCACGGCAAGATCTGCCGCGACGGGTTCAACTGCTGCTCCCTTGAGGGCAGTGGTGAGGGGGAAACTCGCCCTAGGCCCTGAGGGGACTGGGCCCCAGGCTGCCGCTGGGCCCCTCGAACAAGCTGCGGTGTTCCGCCTCGCTCCACTGCGACAGGGGCCGTACGGACAGGGCGGCATTGCTGAGTTCATGGCGGCCGCTGAGCTCCCGCACGCACCAGGAGGGCACCTCCAGGGGCTGGTCGGCGCTCTCCAGCTCCACCTCCGCTACCACCAGCGGCGCGTTGGCCCCTTCGAACACATCGAGCACCCAGTCGCCGCCGGGCAGGTCGAGGCCATGGCGCCACTTGGTGAGTTGCCGATCGGTCAGGGCCAGCAGCGCCTCGCCGTCGGCGGGCGGAATCGGGTATTCGAATTCCAGGCGGCTGAGGGCGTCGGCGCCGCCGGGCGGCAGCGCCTTGAGGGTGAGCCAGGCTTCCGCAGCCCGCCCAGGGGAGGATCCCTGTCGCAGCCGCACCCGCAGGGTGAGCCCATCGCCACCGGCCACCAGATAGCCCTGCCGCAGCCGGGCGCTCCAGCGCACCAGGGGCCGCCAGCCCTCGCCGGCCACCAGGAAGCGGCGTTCGATTTCCAGGGCCATGGCATTCCGTTGCGGGAGGGTCTCAGTTGCGGGAGGGTTCGGCGGCCACCAGGTCGCTGGCCCAGTGGAGCTTGCGGCTGATGGTGCGGTAGTAGGAGGGGCTGTGCTCCAGCAGCACGAACAGGGCGGGCTCCGGCGCCCGCTCCACCGTGCAGCGGTCGCCGGGATCGAGCACCGTGCCATGGGTGCCGTCCTTCCAGAGGCGCACGCGGCGGCTGGCCTCCCCCAGCGGCCAGACACAGACGCGGGCGCGGGGGGGCACCACGATCGTGCGGCTGGAGATGCTGATCGGGCAGATCGGCGTGATCACAATCCCCTCGAGGCCCGGGTGCAGGATCGGTCCGCCGGCGGCGAGGGAGTAGCCGGTGGAGCCGGTGGGGGTGGCCAGGATCAGGCCATCGCCGCGCACCTGGTCGACCACCTCCCCATCGATCTCGATCTCCAGCAGGCAGGTGGGGGCGATTTCGTCCTGACAGGGACGGAAATAGAAGTCGTTGAGGGCTCGGTGCGGCGGCTCCCCCTCCTCGCCGGCGCCCTCCAGGGATACACCATCCACGCGGCCGACGCGCGCCTGGAGCATCATGCGCTGCTCGAGGGCGAAGCGATCGTCGCGCAGGCGCTGCCAGAGGTTGCCGGAGGGTTCCGCACCCTCCGGCCTCATCTGGCGCCGCTCATGGGTGAGGAAGCCGAGGTGGCCGCCCACGTTGAAGCTGAGGATCGGCACGCCGTAGGGGGAAAGATGGCGGGCGGCCCCTAGCACGGTGCCATCGCCACCGAGCACGATCGCCAGGTCGGGCGGGCCGCTCTCGGTGGCCAGCAGGCCCGGGAAGGGGTTGCTGCTGGGGCCGCTCACCGCGGTCACCACCGTCACCCCATCGGCGTGCAGTTCTTCGGCGCAGCGGCGAGCCTGGGCGGAAGCCGCCGAGCTGGCTGCCCTCACGATCAGCCAGACCCTCTCAAGGCGCATGCCGGAGCTGCACAGACCCCCCCAGCCTGGCTACCAGCGCAGCAGGTTGAAACGCTCCATATCCACTGTTTCGCGATTCCGATACAGGGAGAGGAGGATCGCCAGGCCCACGGCGGCCTCGGCGGCAGCCACGGTGATCACAAAGATCGTGAACACCTGGCCGCGGATCAGCTGGCCATCGAGGTAGCTGGAAAACGCCATCAGGTTGATGTTGACGCCGTTGAGCATCAACTCGATGCTCATCAACACCCGCACAGCATTGCGGCTGTTGATCAGGCCCCAGACGCCGGTGCAGAAAAGCAGGGCGGCCACGGAAAGGAAGGCCTGCAGGGGAATCGGGGTGTCGGGGCTCACGGGGCGGTTTCCTGGAGGGAGGGGGTTGGGGCGGGGGTTTCGAGCAGCAGAGGCGTGCGGGTCTTCTCGATCAGGCCCTGGTCGGCGGGTTCGCCGGTGATCACATCGCTGCTGAAGACATCGCGCCGGGCGAGCACGATCGCTCCGATCATCGCCATGAGCAGCAGCACCGACGCGAGCTCAAAGGGCAGCAGGTAATCGCTGAACAGGTGCTCACCGATGCGGATGGTCGCCTCCTCACCCACCGGGAGCGGGCCCGGCAGGGCCCAGGCGGTGGTGTAAGCCACCCGCAGCAACAGGGCAAACAATCCGCCGCAGACCAGGCCGGAGAGCAGGCGGCGCACCGGCAGGCCGGGGATCGCCGCCATGGTCTCGCGTTTGTTCACGAGCATGATCGCGAACAGGATCAGCACATTGACCGCGCCGACGTAGACGAGCACCTGGGCGGCGGCCACGAAGCTGGCGTTGAGCATCAGGTAGAGGCCCGCCACCGCAAGGAACACGCCCCCGAGCAGGAAGGCGGAATAGACGATGTTGGGAAGGAGCACCACGCCGACTGATCCGCCCACCACGGTGGCGGCGAGCACCAGGAAGCAGATCTGCTGGATGGAGGAGGCGAGCGTCATCAGGAGGAAGCTCCTTGGTCGGGGGAGGCGGGCAGGGTCTCCAGCACCTGCTCGGGCAGTTTGCCTGCCCGGGGTGCGGTGGCGGGCACGCCATGGGGATCCATGACACCCTTGGGCAAGTAGGCCAGCTCCCGCAGGGCGAAGACGGCCGGGTCGCTGGTAACGCTGGTGGGCAGGCGGCCAAGGGCGACGTTGTCGTAGTTGAGGCTGTGGCGATCGAAGGCGGCCAACTCATACTCCTCGGTCATCGAGAGGCAATTGGTGGGGCAATACTCCACACAGTTACCGCAGAAGATGCACACCCCGAAATCGATGGAGTAGTTGCGTAGCTCCTTTTTCTTGGTGGCTTTGTTCATGACCCAATCCACCACCGGTAGGTTGATCGGGCAGACGCGCACACACACCTCACAGGCGATGCACTTGTCGAATTCGTAGTGGATGCGACCCCGGTAGCGCTCCGAGGGGATCAGCTTCTCGTAGGGATACTGCACCGTGATCGGCCGGCGGCGCAGGTGATCGAAGGTGACCGCCAGGCCCTGGCTGAGGTACTGGGCGGCACCGACGGCGTCCTTGGTGTAATCGCCGACCTTCTTGAGGAAGCCGAACATGGGGAGGGAGTCGGAGGGGCGAGGGTCAGACCATGATGGCGGGCCAGCGCCGGTCTGGGGGTGGGGAAGGGGCCTGGATCAGCCGCCGAAGACGGAGGGGAAGGCCAGCTTGAGGGCGGCTGTGACCAGCAGATTGACCAGGGCCACCGGTAGCAGGAACTTCCAGCCCAGATCTAGGAGCTGGTCGATGCGCACGCGGGGCACGGTCCAGCGCAGAAGAATGGCGAAGAACACCAGCAGATAGGCCTTGAGCACGGTCATGGCGATGCCGACGCTGGCGGTGATCACCTGAACCAGCGGCGCATCCACCGACTGCCCCAGAAGACCAGTCAGCCACTCCACCGGAACCGGGAAAGACCAGCCACCCAGGTAGAGAACGGCCACCAGCAGGGCCGAGAGCACGAGGTTGATGTAGCTGCCCAGGTAGAAAAGGGCGAACTTCATGCCCGAATACTCGGTTTGGTAGCCGGCCACCAACTCCTCTTCCGCCTCAGGCAGGTCGAAGGGAAGGCGCTCGCATTCGGCGAGGGCGCAGATCCAGAAGATCACGAAACCCACCGGCTGGCGCCAGATGTTCCAGCTCAAGATGCCAGCGCCCGCCTGCTGATTAACGATATCGACGGTGCTGAGCGAGTTGCTCATCATCACCACCGCCAGCACCGCCAGGGCCAGGGGAATCTCGTAGCTGATCGATTGGGCGGCGGCTCGTAGGCCGCCGAGCAGGGAGTATTTGTTGTTGGAGGCGTAACCGCTCATCAGCAGGCCGATCGGCTGGATGCTGCTGAGGGAGATCCAGAGGAACACCCCCACGCCCACGTTGCTGATCAGCAGGTTTTGGCCGAAGGGCACCACCAGCCAGGAGAGGATCACCGGCACCAGCACGAGAACCGGGCCGAGGGTGAAGAGCAGGCCATCGGCACGGGCCGGGATGATGTCTTCCTTGAACACCAGCTTGAGACCATCGGCCAGGGGCTGGAGGATGCCCAGGGCGCCGGCGTACTCGGGGCCGATGCGCTGCTGCACCGCGGCGGAGATCTTGCGCTCCAGCCAGACGTTGACCAGCACCCCCACCACCGCCGCCACCAGCACGGTGAGCATGGGCAGGGGCAGCCACAGCAGACGGGCGGTGCCGCTGCTGAGGCCGAGGCCCTGGAGGGCCTCGACAAAGCTGGTCTGCAGATCGATGCCGGTCGTCACGATTGGGGGGCTGTCCATGGACGGGGTCGGGCCCGGGCGGGATTTTCGCCTGGGCGGGGCCACCTTAAGCGGTGCAGCCGGAAGGCTGGCGAATCAGGTGCTGGAGGGGCGGCTCTCCAGCGGCAGCCACTGGCGCCCTCCCGAGCCGGTGTAGATCTGCGTGGGCCGGAAAATGCGGTTGGCGCCGATCTGCTCCCGCCAGTGGGCGAGCCAGCCGGCGGTGCGGGCAATGGCGAAGATCGGCGTGAACAGATCGCGGGGGATGCCCAGCTTGCGGTACACGAGGCCGGAGTAGAAATCGACGTTGGGGTAGATGCCCTTGGCCCCCAGGCGCGACACTGCAACCTCCTCGAGGCGGTGGGCCACGTCATACATCTCGTCGTAGCCGAAGCTGCGGAACAGATCTTCCGCGAGGCTCTGGAGGATCACGGCCCGCGGATCCTTCACCTTGTACTCGCGGTGGCCGAAGCCCATGATCTTCTGCTTTGCGGCGATGGCGCGGTCGAGCCAGCCCTCCGCCTGGTCGGGGGAGCCGATCTGCTCGAGCATGTCGAGCACGTCTTCGTTGGCGCCGCCGTGCAGGGGTCCCGCCAGGGTGCCGACCGCAGAGGCCACCACGGCGTAAGGGTCGGTGAGGGTGCTGGCCGTGACACGGGCGCTGAAGGTGCTGGCGTTGAGGCTGTGTTCGGCGTGCAGGATCAGGCAGGCATCAAAGATGCGGGCCGCCAGGGGATCGGGCACCCGCTCGGTGAGCATGTAAAGGAAGTTGGCGGCATAGCTGAGGTCGTCGCGGGGCTGGATCGGGTCCTGGCCTTTGCGGATCAGCTGGAAGGCCGCCACCATCGTGGGGATCTTGGCGATCAGCCGCACGACCGCATCCACGATGTAGTCGGGATCGTTGAGGGCGCGGCGCGAGTAGAAGAGGCCCAGCGAGGCTGCGCTGGCCTGCAGCGCGTCCATGGGATGGCCGGTGGCCGGGAAGCACTTCATCATGTCGCGGATGCGAAAGCTCACCCGCCGATGCATCTGCACCTCGTTTTCGAATTCGCGCAGCTGGAAGATCGTGGGCAACTCGCCCCAGATCAGCAGATAGGCGGTTTCGAGGAAGGTGCTGTTGTTCGCCAACTGCTCCACCGGGTAGCCCCGGTAGGTGAGCAGGCCTTTCTGGCCCTCGATGTCGCAGATCGACGACTGGGTGGCGGGCACCCCCTCCAGACCCGGCCGATAGGAGGGGGGGTTGGCGGAGACCGCGGATTCCGCGGCCCGGGAACCCTTCGCGGGAGCGGCCGGGAGCGGGGCGTCGCCGGAGCTGGCCGGGGGGGTGGGTTCCGCCATGGGCTGCAGGGAGCGCTGGGGCGAAACTAGGCGGCGATGGGTCTCGGCGCCGTAGCCGCGGCTGCCGTGCCAGGGGAGGCCGCTTCAGCCGAGAAGAAGACGGGGGCTGAGCAGCAGCCTCAAGGTGGCCTGGCCGGGGGTGGCGACGCGCGGCAGCTGCAACACCGCCAGCCCGGCCTTGCGCAAGGCGAGGCGACCGGGGGGGGCGCCGATCAGCTGGGCGGCGAGGTCACTGAGGTCGGGCTCGTGTCCCACCAGCACCAGGCGGGGACGGCTGGAAGCCTCGAGGGATGCCAGCCAGGCGGGCAGGTCCGCCAGGGCGTTGCCCCCGGGCGCCAGGCTCTCGGCCATCTCCAGGGCGGGGGCAAAGCCGGCCGTGACGGCCAGTTCGGCGGTCTCGCGGGCGCGGCGCAGGGGGCTGGCGATGAGGCGGTCGGCGGCAAGGCCGCGCGCCACCAGAACGCGCAGCACGGCACTGGTGCGCTCGCGGCCCCGCTCGGTGAGGGCTCGGGCGGCATCAGCCACCACCCCGCCGCGCTCTTCCGCGATGCCGTGACGGAGCAGCAGCAGCTCCACAGAAGGACCCAGGGAGGGCGGACGGGGCTCAGCCATCGCCGGCAGCTCCGAGGTCGAGGCGGGCCCGCAGCCGCAGGGCGGAGCCGTCGGGCTCCAGGGCCAGGGCCAGGCCCCGCACCGGTGGCTCCGGACCGCCACCGGCTAGGGCGGTGAGCAGGCGCCAGGGCCGCCAGGGCCGCAGCAGCTCCCGGGCCGGAGCGGCCGCCAGCGCCCAGCGCAGCGGTGCCTGGGGTTCCTGGAGCGCCTCGAGCCGCTGAAGCAGCGCCGGGACGGCACCGGCTCCGGCGGGGCGGGCCTCCAGCAGGGCGAGGCTGCTGCCCCACCAGGCCTGGCCGGAGGCCGCGGTGCGCCAGCCCGCCAGGGAGGCCTGGAGCTGGTCGGGGCCGGCGCGGCGGCCCGGGCGGCCATCGACGGCGCTCAGGCGGGTCCAGACCAGGGCGCTGCGCTCGCCCACTTCCAGGGGCGCTGCGATGAGCCCCTCGGCGGCCAGGGCCGCTTCGAGACCCTGCGGCGACGGCTTGTCGGCGGGGGTGCCGAACTGCCAGCCCTGGTCGCCGAGGGCGGCCACCAGGGAGCCCCGGTCCCCGGCGGCCACCAGGGCCGGCAGGGGCCCGCTGGTGGCCGCCGGGGGCAGAACGGCACGGCGCAGAAGGGGCGCCAGGACGGGCTGGGCCAACAAGGCCGCCGGATCCTGCACAAGGGCCAGGCCCTGGGGCTGGCCCACCAGGCCCTCCAGCAGGGCCCGCTGGGCGGGGGCGTCGGCGGGCGGGAGGGCCAGGGGGGCGGCCAGCTCCAGGAGGCCATCGAGGACCAGGGAACGCCCCTCCGGACGCAGGGCGGCGAGCAGGGGGCCGGCCGGGGCAACGGGCGCCAGGCCCAGCCAGTGCTCCAGGGCAGCGGGCCGGGCCAGCACCACCCCCACCCCCTCCCCGAGCCTGGAAAGGCCCTGCTGGAGCCTCGGCTGGCCGGCGAGGTTGAGTTCGTCGATCTGGGAAACATCGAGGGCCTGCTCGAGCACGCCGCGACCCGAGGCGATCAGCACCAGGTCGTCGTCCACCAGGGCGGTGGCCAAAGGCATCGGTTCGGAGCCGACGAGGGCGCCGCGGCCGCTGATCAGGCCCATGCCCCGGTACCGGCTCACCTGCAGATCGGTACCGGCCAGGCTGCGGGTCTGCCAGAAGCGCTGGAGAAAGCGGCGGGCGCCGGCGTCATCGCGGCTGGAGAGGGCCAGCAACCAGCCGCCGGTGGGGGCGGCGGAAGTGGAGGTGGCGGGGGCGTTGATGGCGGCGGGGATACCGCCATCGAAGAGCGCCAGGGCGATGCCGGGCGCCAGCCAGCTGGACAGCTCATCGCGGTAGTTGAGGCCGGCGGCCGCGAAGGCCCCGTCCCGCAGGCGCTCCACAGCTTCCACCGCCTGGCGACGGGCGCGGATGGGGGCGACGGCGCGGGCATAGGCCACCGGCTGCTCGCCATCGACCCCGAGGAAGAGGCTCAGGGACGCCTGGCTGGGCACGAAGCGCGCCGCCCGGGGCAGGGTGAGGCCCTGGTGCTGCAGCGCCAGCGGACTGCGCCGAAGCACCAGGGCCCAGCCCCCCAGTCCGAGACCGGAGGCGAGCAGCGCGAGCGCCAGCACCACCGCCAGAAACGGGCGGCCCTTCATGCGTCCTGAGCAGGATGGGCCCATCCTGACGCCCTCCCTGTCCATGGCCCACCCCACGCGCCAACCTGAGACGATCCGCCCGCAGGATCTGGCCGTGCGTCTGGCGGCGGGCGAAGCGATCCAGCTGGTGGACGTGCGGGAAGACGCGGAGCTGGAGCTGGCGCGCCTGCCCCAGCCGGTGCTGCATCTGCCCCTGAGCCGCTCGGCGGAATGGATGGCCGACCTACCGCAACGGCTGGAGCGGGAGCGGCCGGTGGCGGTGCTGTGCCACGCCGGTGTGCGCAGCTGGCACTTCAGCTGCTGGCTGATCGAGCAACACGATTTCCCGCAGGTGTGGAACGTGCAGGGGGGTATCGACGCCTGGAGCGTGGAGGTGGACCCGAGCGTGCCGCGCTACTGAACGGGCGCCACGGGAGACTCGCTCCTGCGGCGGAATCCGCAGATCGGGCGTTTCTCCCTACGATCAGCCAGCTTTCTACGGGTTGCCCCCTCCTCTCCCTTCGCCCACCGCGCCCCCCTTTCGCACTCCCCCCCCCCACCTCCCCTTGACCTGCCTGCCGCGGCGACAACAGGACGTGCTGCGCGCCACCGTCCGTCACTACGTGGACACCGTGGAGCCGGTGGGCAGCCAGACCCTGGTGCGTCGCTTTGGGCTGCCGGCCAGTCCGGCCACGGTGCGCTCGGCCATGGGCGCCCTGGAGCAGCGGGGGCTGCTGACCCAGCCCCACACCTCCGCCGGCCGGATCCCCAGCCAGCAGGGCTATCGGCTGTATGTCGACCAGCTGCTGCCCGCCCCCGGCGCCGCGGCCCAGCAGCTGGAGCGCGAACTCTCCGGGCTGACGCTGCAATGGTCGGCCTTCGATGACCTGCTGCTGCAGCTGGCGCGGCGCCTGGCCGACCTCACCGGCCTGATGAGCCTGATCAGCCGGCCGGTGCGGCCCCGCCCGCAGCTGCAGGCGATCCGGCTGGTGCCAAGCGGCGACCGGCTGCTGGTGTTTCTGGTGGAGGGTCCGGCGCTGACCACCAGCCTCAACCTGCGCCTGCCCGAGCGGATCCGTCCCCAGGTGCCGATCCTGGAGCGCTGGATCCATTCCCAGCTCGAGGTGGCGGGGGGCCTGCCCTGGCAGCGGCTGCCGGCGGAGCTGCGGGAGGGCGGAGCGCTGTTGCACCAGGCCCTCGACAGCCACGAGCGGCAACGCAGCGGCGAGGTGGAGACGATGGTGGCGGCGGGCCTGGGCGGGCTGCTGGCCCAACCGGAGTTCCGCAGCACCTCCAACCTGCTGCCCCTGGTGCAGCTGGTGGAGCAGCGACCACGCCAGCTGCTGGGCCCCAGCGTCGCCGAGGTGGAAACCGCCGCCAGCCTGAGTGAGGCGATCTGGATCGGGCGGGAGCATCCCCTGCCTGCCCTGGAAGAATGCGCAGTGGTGCAGGCTTCGTACCGCACCGCCGATGGGGCGCGGGGTGAAGTGGCGCTGATCGGCCCGATGCGGATGGCCTACGCCACAGCCCGGGCCGCAGTTCAATCGGTGGCAACGATCCTGCAGCGGCTGCTCAGCTGACCCCCTTTCCTCCATGACCTATTGCGTCGGTTTTCTGCTGGAAGCGGGGCTGGTGTTCGCCTCCGATTCGCGCACGAATGCGGGGGTGGATTACATCTCCAGCTACAGCAAGATGCATGTATTCCAGCCGGCGGCCGATCGGCTGTTTGTACTGCTCACCGCCGGCAACCTGGCCACCGCCCAGGCGGTGCTGAACCGCATCCGCCGCGACATCGCCGACCACCAGACTCCGGAGGGGGCGGGCGGCGGCGATACGCCGACCTTTCTGACGGCACGCCACCTATTCGAGGCGGCGGACTACGTGGGCGGGCTGAGCGTCGCCGTGCAGCAGAAGGTGGGGCCGAGCCTGCGGCAGACAGGGGCGAGCGCCGATGTGAGCTTCATCCTCGGTGGCCAGATCGCGGGTGAACCCCACGGCCTGTTCTTGATCTACCCGCAGGGCAATGCGATCAGCGCCACGAGTGACACGCCCTTCCTGCAGATCGGCGAGAGCAAGTACGGCAAGCCGCCGCTGGACTACATCGGCCACTCCGGCATGAGCCTGGAGGATGCCGGCCGTCTCTGCCTGGTGTCGCAGATCATTACGCGGCGCTCCAACCTCACCGTGGGGCCACCGTTTGAGATCGCCATGGTGCCGCGCAACGAGCTGCGGGTGAGCCGGCGCCTGAAGCTGGCGAAGGAGGCGCCGGAGATCAGCCGCACGATGGAAACCTGGTCGCGCACGATGACCGACGCGATCCAACGGTTGCCGCGCTTCGCCTGGGAGGAGGATCCGCTCTGAGGGCCTAGGCCCCAGGGGCACCCCCCAGCGCGCTTCCCAGCCGATCGGCCACCGTGTTGACGTCCTTGTCGCCGCGGCCGGAGAGGTTGAGGACCAGCTCAGTGCCGGGCGGCAGCTGGGGGCAGAGGGTTTCGAGGGCGGCGAAGGCGTGGGCGGTTTCCAGGGCCGGGATGATGCCTTCGAGCTGGCTGAGGCGCTGCAGGGCATCCAAGGCGTCGTCGTCGGTGACAGCCAGATACTGGGCGCGGCCGATGCCCTTGAGATAGCTGTGCTCAGGGCCGACGCCGGGGTAATCGAGGCCGGCGCTGATCGAGTGGGCCTCCTGCACCTGGCCCTCGTTGTCCTGCAGCAACAGGCTCATCGCCCCGTGCAGCACGCCGACGCGGCCCTCGGTGATGGTGGCGGCATGGCGGCCGCTGGCGACACCCTCGCCGGCCGCCTCCACCCCGATCAGGCGCACGCTGGTGTCTTCCACGAAGGGGTGGAACAGCCCCATGGCGTTGGAGCCGCCGCCCACGCAGGCCACCAGCACATCGGGCAGGCGCCCGAAGGCCTCCTGGCACTGCTGTTTGGTCTCCTTGCCGATGCAGGCGTGGAAATCGCGCACCAGCATCGGGTAGGGGTGGGGGCCAGCGACCGAGCCGAGGATGTAGTGGGTGCTCTCCACATTCGTCACCCAGTCGCGGATGGCTTCGCTGGTGGCGTCCTTGAGGGTGGCGGTGCCGGCGGTGACCGGCTGCACGGTGGCGCCGAGCAGGCGCATGCGGAACACATTGAGGGCCTGGCGGCGCATGTCTTCGGCGCCCATGTACACGACGCACTCCAGGCCGAAGCGGGCGCAGACGGTGGCGGTGGCCACCCCGTGCTGGCCGGCGCCGGTTTCGGCGATCACCCGCTTTTTGCCCATGCGCAGGGCCAGCAGGGCCTGGCCGAGGGCGTTGTTGATCTTGTGGGCGCCGGTGTGGTTGAGGTCTTCCCGCTTGAGCCAGAGGCGCGGGCCGCCCTCCGGCCGGCGGTAGTGCTCCGTGAGCCGCTCGGCCTCATAGAGGGGTGTGGGGCGGCCCACGTAGGTGCGCAGCAGGTGGTTGAGCCGGTCGGTGAAGGCGGGATCGGCCCAGGCCTCAGCGGCGGCCGCCTCCAGCTCCGCCAGGGCCGGCATCAAGGTTTCGGGCACGTACTGGCCGCCGAAGGGCCCGAAGCGACCGAGGGGATCGGGCCGCACGGCGGGGGCGAGGGCGGCCGGATCGGGGCTGGCGGCAGAGCTGGCGGCGGCGGGGGAGGCGGTGCTGGTCACCGGCGGCGGCATGGAGGTGGGGCCAGCCTAGGAAGCCAAACGCCGTCCCACCCGGGCGACGTGCTCCCGGAGCGGCGCGGGCAGCTCGTGGTGGAGGGAGAGGTCGAGGCTCCAGGGCAGCAGCAGGTCATCGAGGGCGGCCATCAGCCGCAGGCGGTCGTCGTGGCGGAGGCCTGGCGCCACCAGGGTGAGATCGATGTCGGAGCCGGGTCGGTGGCGGCCCATGGCCCGGGAGCCGTACAGCCACACCTCGCGCACGGCGGGTTCGGAGTGCAGCACCGCCAGGATGCGGGCCGAGGCGTCCGGCGGCAGGCCGGGGATGGTGGCCAGGGGGGAGGCCGACGGCAGAGGAGGCGGATCAGCCGGGGGCGCGGGATCAGCCGCAGGAGCGGGATCAGCCGGAGCTACTGGATCAGCCATTGCTCTCCTCGCACTCCGGCATCGCAAGCCGCAGCTCCAGGGTGCGGCGCAGCTCGCGAGAACAGGGAAGGTATCGCTGCTCCACCTGGGCGCTCACCTGCTCCGCCGTGACCCGGTTGTCGGTGTGGCTGGTGAGGTTGCGGTCCTGCACCATTCGCAACCAGCCCTCGCCATCACCGATCAAACCCACACGGAAGGCCAGACGGAGCGTGTCACGCGAGCCGATCAGATCGGCATTGCCCTCCGCCAGCAGCAGATCGCGCAGGCTGCTCCAGCCGAGCTCAAAGCAGTACTCAAACGCCTTGATCAGCCCCTGCCGCTCCCGTTCGTTCAGCGCGGGCGGCTGGAAGAAGGTTTCCAGCTGATCGAGGGCCTGGCAGAAGTTGGCGAAGCGCTGCTGCCAGCGAACGTCGGGCGACATGGCAGCGTGCCGATGGGGGCATTCTGGGCGCGGGGCCGGGAGATAGGTGCCGAAACGCCCCTACCCTCACCCCATGGCTCCGTCCCCAACCCCTGCCGTCCGAGGTGGATCTGGGGCCGGGGCTGGATCCTGTGCGCTGCGGCCAGGCGCTTCGCAGGCTGTGCGGGGAGGCGCGGGTGGATATGGACTGCTGGCGTCGCTTCCGCCAGCGTCTGGGCCCGCTGGGGGTGGGACTGGATCTGGTGATCGCCGGCCAGGCCGATGCTGAACGCCTGAGCGGCTCGCGCTGGCATGTGTTCGGCGACGTGGCGCGGCGGCTGCTGGCGATCGTGCAGCGCCATCTGCGCAGCCTGCGCTTCGGGCTCGATCCGGCCTATCCCGAAGAGGACTGGGGCTTCACCGCCCAACAGGCCGTGGGAAAGCTCCTGAAGGCCTGGATTGTGCTGGCGGATCTGGCGCAACAGGCCATCCCACCGCTCTTTCTGGAGCTGCAGGTGTTTGCGGTGG
>CANEWU010000021.1 GCA_947442825.1 Synechococcaceae cyanobacterium | reverse complement strand
GGCCCAGTGCATGGCCGGCCGATGTTTGCCGCCTTCGGCGCCGCGCTGGCCCCCAGTTGCCTCACCTTCATGAGCCAGGCCGCCCTGGATGACGACCTGCCCAGGCGGCTGGGGCTGCGGAGGCCCTGTGTGCCGGTGGTGCAGACCCGGGGGATCGGCAAGGCATCGATGCGAAACAACGACGCCCTGCCCAAGGTGGAGGTGGACCCGCAGACCTACGAAGTGTTTGCCGACGGGGAGCTGCTCACCTGCGAGCCCGCCGACGTGCTGCCGATGGCCCAGCGTTACTTCTTACTCTAAAAGTCCCGGCCAAATGAAAAAGCCTCGGCCCTGATGGACCGAGGCAACAAGGATCAGAAGGTGTCTTGTTCAGACAGTGTCTTGTTCAGACTGGCTCTCTATCAGGCCAGTCCGCGGATGCGGCGACGGAGGCTGCGGCTCCAAGCGAAGCCAATACCGGCACCAACCAAGGGCAGGGGGGCGGGAACTGTCTCGATGTCATACGAGTAGTGCCAACGCACGGCGATACGGCCAGAGGCGGTGGAATCCGTGAAGACCGTGGGGGGGCCGGGGGGAGAAATATAGGCCCAGGAAGCAGAATACTGGGTCAGGCTGGGACGAGGGGTAACAGGAGGGGAAATATAGGGTGGAGGATCGGACAACGTGATAAATGGATCAGGAGTGACCGACCCAGTTGCCGATCCACTCAGAGGAAGGATTGAAAACGATAAGGGAGCAACGGAACCTAACGCGGTAGCCGTAACCGGATTGAAGGCTACATTTAGGTTAGCGTCCAGGCGATCAAAACTAAGGGCAACCTCACTGACGAAAGGGCCATTTAACGTCGCGGTACTGGAGGGGTTAAATATACCAATATCACCCGAAACGTTCATGGAAGTGAAGATGTAGTCGTAGCCAAGCAGCACGACATTCACCTTGTCATCGCCGATCGTGTTGGGGTTGAAGCGGCTGAAGCTCAGGGTGTTCGAAACCGTGGAGCTGCCGGTAACCGTGAATGCCGACGACGAGGAGGTCTGGATGGAGGTGAGTGCCTGGGCGCTGGGGGCCCACAGGGCTCCTCCGGCGAGGGCCGCTGAGACGAGCAGGAGGCGGGCGATAGCCATGAAGGGACAGAAACCCAGAAGCTTTCGGGCAAGTTACCACCCGAATTCGCGAATGTGTGCACCGCCCCCCCGGGACGGTCGGCAAACGGTCACAAAGGCCAGCGACCGGGGGGCCGCGCCAGCCTCAGCTCCGGTAGCAACCGTGACCGGTCCACGCCCGGCCGCCACTGCAGGATCCCCCCACAGGAGAGCGCTGCCATGTTCACGGAGTACAGGCCCAACCACGGCTACGACGAGTACTTCCGCGCCGCTGACCACCCCCGCGACGGCCTCAGCCCGCTGCTCTCCTCCCTCGGGGCGATGGGCCTCGACCAGCTCAACCACAACCACGAGGCCGCCGGCATGCTGCTCAAGCGGTTGGGCGCCACCTTCCGCCTCAACGACTCCGGCAGCCAGGGGGTGGAGAGGATCCTGCCCTTCGATCCCCTGCCCCGGCTGATCACCGCCAGCGAATGGCAGCGCCTGGAGCAGGGGCTGATCCAGCGGCTCGAGGCGATCGACCACTTCCTCGCCGACGTCTACGGCGAGGGCCGGATCATGGCCGATGGCGTCGTGCCCGTCGAAGACGTGCACAGCTCCCAGGGCTGGCGGCCCCAGATGATCGGCTTCCGGCCGCCCCTCGACCGCTGGTGCCACATCTCCGGCCTCGATCTGGTGCGCGATGGCGAGGGCACCTGGCGGGTGCTGGAGGACAACCTGCGCTGCCCCTCCGGCGTGGCCTACTTCCTGGAGAACCGGCGCGTGATGAAGCGCATCTTCCCCAGCCTGTTCAGCGGCCGGGCCGTGGCGCCGATCGACAACTACGCCTCCCAGCTGCTGCAGACCCTGCGCGAGCTGGCCCCCTGGACCGACACCCCCAAGGTGGTGCTGCTCACGCCTGGCGTGTTCAACAGCGCCTACTTCGAGCACAGCTACCTGGCCCAGCAGATGGGCATCCAGCTGGTGGAGGGCCGCGATCTGATCTGCGAGGGCGGCCGGGTGTGGATGCGCAGCACCTCAGGGCTGGAGGCGGTGGATGTGATCTACCGCCGCATCGACGATGACTTCCTCGATCCGGCGGTCTTCCGCGCCGATTCGATGCTGGGGGTGCGGGGCCTGATGGAGGTGTTTGCCGCCGGCCGGGTGGCGATCGCCAATGCCCCGGGCACCGGCGTGGCCGACGACAAGCTGATCTACGCCTACGTGCCGCAGATGATTCGCTACTACCTGGGCGAGGAGCCGATCATCGCCAATGTGCCCACCTACCTCTGCGCACGGCCGGAGGATCGGGCCTACGTGTTGGCGCACCTGGGCGAGCTGGTGGTGAAGTCGGTGGCGGAGGCTGGCGGCTACGGCATGCTGATCGGGCCCCACGCCAGCGCCGAGGAGATCGCCAGTTTCGCCACCAAGATCGAGACCGATCCGCGCAACTACATCGCCCAGCCCACCCTCGAGCTCTCCACCGTGCCCTCCCTTAGCGAAGGGGAGCTCTACCCCTGTCACGTCGATCTGCGGCCCTACGTGCTGCGGGGCCAGGGCGCCTGGGTGACCCCCGGCGGTCTCACCCGGGTGGCGCTGCGCCGCGGCTCGCTGGTGGTCAACTCCTCCCAGGGCGGCGGCTGCAAGGACACCTGGATCGTGGAAGACCTCTCATGCTGAGCCGCGTCGCCGATTCGCTGTACTGGATCAACCGCTACGTGGAGCGGGCCGAAAACGTGGCCCGGTTCGTGGAGGTGAGCGAAGCTCTGGCCCTCGATTGCCCCCCCGACAGCGCCGAACCCTGGCTGCCCCTGATCGAGGCCAGCGGCGAGCGGGAGGTGTTCGACCAGCTCCATCCCGGCGGCGGGCCGCTGGAGGTGGTGGAGTTTCTGGTGCGCAACCCCGACAACCCCAGCAGCGTGGTGAACTGCATCGCCATCGCCCGCGAGAACGCCCGCCAGATCCGCGATGTGATCACCACGGAGATGTGGGAGCAGCTCAACGGCACCTACTGGACCCTGCAGGAGCCCGAGTACTGGCAACAGCCGCCGCAGGAGCAGCTGCGCGAGGTGAGGCGCGCCTGCCAGCTGTTCTACGGCGTCACCGACGCCACCCTCAGCCGCGACCTCTCCTGGCAGTTCAGCCGGCTCGGGCGCCTGCTGGAGCGGGCCGACAAGACCACCCGCATCCTCGATGTCAAGTACTTCCTGCTGTTGCCGATCCATGAGCGCGTTGGCGGGGTGCTCGATGAACTGCAGTGGATCGCCCTGCTGCGCAGCGCCGGCGCCTACCAGATGTTCCGCCAATCCCAGCAGCGGGCCATCGAACCCGAGGCCGTGGCCGCCTTCCTGCTGCTCGATCCCCACTTCCCCCGCTCGGTGCGCTACTGCCTGGAGCGGATCAGCGAAACGCTGCGCATCATCCGCGGCACCGCCCTCAGCGGTCCCCCCGATGATCTGGAGTGCCTCACCGGCCTCACCCTGGCCCGCTGGAGCTTCACCCGCATCGAGGAGCTGGTCGCCTACGGGCTGCACGAGGCGATCGACCGGTTGCAGCAAGACTTCAACCAGATGCACACCTTGATCGAACAGCGCTACTTCATCGCCCCCACCGACAGCGACACGGCGGCGACCCCCGAGCCGTCATGCGCGCCCGAATAACCCACAGCCTGCGCTACAAGTACAACGCGCCGGTGCTGCTGGGTCCGCACCGCTTCTGCCTCAAACCGCGGGGCCACGGCTTCCAGCGGCTGTTGGCCTTCGATCTGTCAATCACCCCGGAGCCGAGCTCCCTCTACCCGCTGCTGGCCGCCAGCGGGGACGAGATCCTGCGGGCCCGCTTCAGCGGCGGCACCGATCTCTTCCTGCTGCAGGCCGTGAGCGAGGTGGCCACCCAGACCCCGCCGCCCCTGGAGCTCTGCCTGGAGGAGCACGCCCCCGAGCTGCCCTACCCGATCGGGCGCCTCAACCTCGACCTCAGTGGTTCCCTGCTCGGCTGGCTCCCCAACGGCCAGCACGATCCGGCCGCGGTGGATCTGGCCCAGGAGGCCTTGATGGGCAGCGACCACCAGGCGGTGGCGTTCCTGACCCAGCTGGTGGCGATCATCCAGGACCGGGTGAAATACACCCAGCGCCATCTGGGCCCCGCCTGGCCGGCCGGCCGCACCCTCAAGGAGCGGGTGGGCTCCTGCCGCGACCTGGCGATGCTGATGATCGAAACCTGCCGCAGTGTCGGCCTACCGGCCCGCTTCGTCAGCGGATATCACCTGGTGGAGCCCCGCCCGAAGCGCTACGAGCTGCATGCCTGGGCGGAGATATACCTGCCGGGTGCCGGCTGGCGCGGCTTCGATCCCAGTGGCCGCGGCGCCATCGACGAGCGCTACATCGTGGTGGCCACCTCCTCCAAGCCCCCCCTCACCGCGGCGGTTACCGGCAGCTTTTCGGGCCCCCAAGGAGTGGAAAGCGACATGAGCTGGAGCATCGACGGCGAAGTGCTGGAAGACTGAGCGCCCACTGGTATCACCGCAATCGAGCCCCCCGCCATGGCCTCTCCCCAATCCGCTTCCCCGGCCGCACCGGGTTCCTCCCTTGGGGAGGCGATGCGTCGCCACCTGTTCTCCAGCCAGGCCAAATCGCCCTCGCTGGCCACCCGCCACGACCACTACCTCTGCCTGGCCCTGGCCGTGCGCGACCGGCTGCTGCACAGCTGGGTCGACACCGCCGAGACCTACACCAGCGAACACGTGCGCACCGCCGTGTACCTGTCGGCGGAATACCTGTTGGGCCCGCACCTGGAAAACACCCTGGTGAACCTGGGGCTGCGCCAGGAAGCGGAGGAGGCCTGCGCCGAGCTGGGGCTCTCGCTGGAGGAACTGATCACCGAGGAACCGGAACCGGGGCTGGGCAACGGCGGCCTGGGGCGGCTGGCGGCCTGCTTCCAGGAGTCGATGGCCACGCTGGAGTTGCCGGCGATCGGCTATGGCATCCGCTACGAGTTCGGCATCTTCCGCCAGCAGATCGGGCCCCACGGCCAGCTGGAGAGCACCGACCCCTGGCTGGCCCGCGGCAACCCCTGGGAGGTGATCCGGCCCGAGTGGAGCTATCCGGTGCAGATCGGCAGCCACACGGTGATCGGCGTCGCCTACGACACGCCGATCCTTGGCTACGGCGTCCACACCGCCAACACGCTGCGGCTCTGGTCGGCGCAGGCGCCCGATGCCTTCGATTTCGCCTCCTTCAACGCCGGCGACTACACGCGTGCCGTGCTGCAGAAGGTGCAGTCGGAAACGCTCTCGAAAGTGCTCTACCCCAACGACGAGATGGAGCAGGGCAAGCGCCTGCGCCTCAGCCAGCAGATCTTCTTCGTCTCCTGCTCGCTGCAGGACATGTTCCGCATCCTCAAGGGCCAGGGGCTGGCGGTCACCGACTTCCACCGCAAGTACGCTCTCCAGCTCAACGACACCCATCCGGCGATCGCGGTGGCCGAGCTGATGCGGCTGCTGATCGATGAGCACGGCGTCGACTGGGACACCGCCTGGACGATCACCACCACCACGATCAGCTACACCAACCACACCCTGCTGCCGGAGGCCCTGGAGTGCTGGGGGCTGGAGCTGTTCGAGCAGCTGCTGCCACGCCAGCTGGAGATCATCTACGAAATCAACACCCGTTTCCTGCGGCTGTTGCGGCTCAAGTATCCGGGCCGTCCCGAGATCCTCGAAAAGCTGTCGCTGATCCAGGAGGGTCCCCAGCGCAAGGTGCGCATGGCCCATCTGGCGGTGGTGGGCAGCCATCGGGTGAATGGCGTGGCGCAGCTCCACAGCGAACTGCTGGTGAAAAACCTCTTCCACGACTTCGCCGAGCTCTGGCCGGATCGCTTCACCAACATCACCAACGGCGTCACACCACGGCGCTGGCTGGCGGTGGCCAACCCAGGCCTGGCCTCCCTGGTGGATGGGGCCATCGGCAGCGGCTGGCGCCGCGACCTCCAGCAGCTCAGCCAGCTCGAACCCTTCGCCGCTGACAGCGGCTTCCTGGAGCGCTGGCGCGCGATGCGGGAGCAGGCCAAGCAGCGGCTGGCCGCCACGATCCGCCAGGACACGGGCGTGCTGGTGGATCCCGCCTCCCTGTTCGATGTGCAGGTGAAGCGCATCCACGAGTACAAGCGCCAGCACCTGGCGGCCCTGCAGATCGTGGAGCGCTACCTGCGCCTGCGCGCCGGCGAGGATCTGCCGCCCCGCACGGTGATCTTCGGCGGCAAGGCCGCACCGGGCTATGCGATGGCCAAGCTGATCATCCGCCTGATCGTCGGCATCGCCGACATCGTCAACATGGATCCGGCGATGGATGGGCGTCTGCGGGTGGTGTTCCTGCCCAACTTCAGCGTCAAGCTCGGCCAGCGCATCTACCCGGCGGTCGATCTCTCGGAGCAGATCTCCACCGCCGGCATGGAGGCCTCCGGCACGGGAAATATGAAGATGTCTCTCAATGGAGCGCTGACGATCGGCACCCTCGATGGCGCCAACATCGAGATCCGCGAGCGGGTGGGCGCCGACAACTTCTTCCTGTTCGGCCACACCGCCTCCGAGCTCGACGACCTGCAACGCTCCGGCTACCACCCGATGCCGTGGCTGGAAAACGACGCCCTGGCCCGCGAGGCGATCGATCTGATCGGCTCCGGCCACTTCAGCGAGGGCGATCGCGCCCTGTTCCATCCGCTGCTGGCCAACCTCTGCGGTAGCGATCCCTACCGCGTCATGGCCGACATCGGCGACTATCGCCGCGCCCAGAACGAGGTGGACGCCACCTGGCGGGACCCCGCCCGCTGGAGCGCCATGTCACTGCTCAACTCCGCCCGCTGCGGCTTCTTCAGCAGCGACCGTTCGATCCAGGAATACGCCGAGCGCATCTGGAAGGTGGTGCCGGTTCCGGTGCGGAGCTGCAGCATGATCGGGTAGCGCTGAGTCCTCGCGGGTCCGATGGGATGGAGGGAGGAGGTGGCACGGGCGGCGGAGGGCCGCCTCGCCGCCCATGGCATCCGGCTCACCCTTGGCGGGGAGCCCACCCTGGTGCCCGAGCAGCCCGAGGGGGCTGAGTGGAGCGTCGCTGCCGACGGCCCCACCAAGCTGCCGCTGGCCCGGCAGCTGGCCCGGGAGCTGCAACAACACACCTGGCCGGGGAGCACCCTGCTCTACTGCCCCGGCAAGTGCTACGAAGGCGAGGTCAACCCCCGCTGGGCGCTGCGGCTGATCACCGGCCTGGACGGCACCCCGCCGGTGCGCTGGCCTTCGCCCTGCCAGCCGGGGCTCACGGGCCGGCGGCCGGAGCCCCACGAGGGATCCCCCTGGCTGGAGGGTCTGGGCCAACGGCTGGGGCTGGAGCTGCAGCCGGTCCCGCTGCGCGATCCGCTTGACCCCGAGCGGCGGGTGTGGGCCGTCCCCCTCACGACCGAGCCCCTGGAGGGAGATACCCCGGAGGATCCCCCCCGCTGGCGCACCTACCCCTGGACCCTGGCCGAGGAGCTGCGGCAGCTGAGCGGCGCGCCGGGGCCGGCCGGCCTGCGGCTGCCCCTGGAGCATCTGCCCGAACCGGTGCCGCGCCAGGTGCTCACCCTGGAGATCGGTCCAGGCGACTGGCAACTGTTCCTGCCCCCCCTGAGTCGGGTGCCGCTGACCGAGATCCTGCAGGCCGTGGCCGACAGCCTGGGGGACCTGGCGGCGCCAGGGCTCTCCGGGGTTCTCCCCTGGGACGCCGACGGCCACTGGCAGGTGCTGGGCCTGGCGGCCGATCCGGGGGTGCTGGAGATCAACCTGCCGGTCTGCCACAGCTGGGCGGAGTACGACGGCTGGTTACGGGGGATCGAGACCGCCGGCGCCACGGTGGGGTTGCGCAGCTGGAAGGAGGAGGCCGACGGGCAGCAGCGGGGCACCGGCGGCGGCAACCACCTGCTCTGGGGCGGCCCGAGCCTGGAGGCGCACCCCTTCTTCCCACGTCCTGCGTGGCTGGTGGGGGTGTTGCGTTTCTGGCAGCACCACCCCTGCCTGGCCTACCTGTTCGCCCCTCCCAGCGTGGGGCCCTCCTCCCAGGCGCCGCGGCCGGATGAGGCGGCGGGCAGCCTGGTGGATCTGGAGTTGGCCTACCGCTGCCTGGAGGCCGCCGGCGACCGCAGCAACGACGATCCCCGCGGCGACCACCGCGCCCTGATCGGCGAGACCCTGCGCCACCTCCACGCCGACCGCAGCGGCAACAACCACCGCAGCGAGATCAGCTTCGACAAGTTCTGGAATCCCGGCACAGCCGCCGGCTGCCTGGGGCTGGTGGAATTCCGGGCGCTGGAGAGCCTGCCGCAGGTGGGCTGGAGCAGCGCCATCGCCCTGCTCTGGAGCGCCCTGGCCGCCCACCTGCTCGAGCCGCGCCACCGCCCGCGCCAGCTTCGCCACTGGGGTCACGCCCTGCACGACCGGGCCCTGCTCCCCAGTCGCCTGTGGGCCGATCTGGAAGCGGTGCTCGCCGATCTGGCGAACGACGGGCTGGTGCTGGAGGCGGAGGCATTCCGGCAGATCTGGGAGTGGCGCTTCCCGCCGCTGCTGGAGCTGGGCGAGGCAGACCCCGGTGCAGGCAACGGCGTAGGGGAAGCCGCTTGGCAGCTAACGCTGCGGCCGGCGCTGGAGCCCTGGCCGCTGATCTGCGACTTTCCCCGGGAGGGGGGCTTCACCAGCCGCTTCGTCGACGCCTCGCTGCGGCGCTTCGAGGTTTCAGCCTCCGAAAGCTTCCGGCGCAGCGGCGAGCTCTGGCTGAACGGCCGGCCCCTGCCCCTGCCGCCGGCCGAAGCCCAAGGGGAGGACGCCCTGCTGGCGGTGCGCTTCCGCCAGCAACGGCTCTACCCCTGCCTGCACCCGGCGATTGAGCCCCATGTGCCCCTGCAGCTGCAGGTGCGCAGCCCGGCGGGCCGGCGCAGCTTCCAGCTCAATGAGGCCGGAAACCGCTTCGAGGCGCTCGATCCGCAGCCGGATTGGCCGCAAGCCGGGGCCGTGTGGCGAGGTCGCCAGCACCAAGACGACGTGACGATCGACTTGAGGCTGGAGTAATCCCTCAACGCCTCGGCGCCACCATCCGACGGCCGGCCGCCCCGCGCACCCAGCGCGCCCTTACCAGCTGACTCCGTGCAGCTTGGGCAGGGGGGCGGTGCGAGAGGTGACGGCATACAGGCGGGGGATGCGGCCGCTGTTGTACACGCGGAACTCGCGCAAAACACTGGCGCCTTCCTCGCGCACCGCCTGGTTGAGCACCAGGGAGCCGTCGGGATCGGAGACCGAGCGATGGAAGGTGCCGGGGGGGATGCGCAGGATGTCACCGCCGCTGTCGAGGCGCACGATGTGGAAGGGATAATTCCAGCCGAGATTCACAAGGAAGAACGTGCGGCCCCCGTGCAGGGCCAGCAGGTTGTCCTCCTGGTGGGGATGGAGATAGAACTGCCAGGCGCCACTCTCCGGATCATCGGGCGGGCTGACGGCCGGGCCGCTGTGCACCACCAGATCGCGGGCGTTGGACGTGGGCACCGTGATGTCAAAGAAGCGAACCGCCGGGGTGTCGCGGAACTTCTCGTAAGGAATCAGCTCAAACATCGGGGCCGGACGGGGACCGGATCTCTGGGCGTCCGACGGGCGGGGGAGGGAGGCGGTCATGGGGTGGCGCAGCCATCACGGGGAGGGCGGCGCTGGCGGGGGTATGGATCAGTGAACCGCCCAAGGAAGGAGAGGAACGGTGCGCCCGACTACCGAAAGCCTGTTTCCGCAGACCACTTCCGCCAGTGACCCCGGCCCCAGCCCCGCCTCACCCTGGCCCCGGTCGGGCGTGGATCACCCCTCGCGGGCAGCGGAAGCAGCAGCCAGGGCAGAGGCGGCGAGGACCTCTTCGAGACCCTCGAGATCCTTATCGGTGATCTTGGTCTGCATCGGACAGTGCTTGGGCCCGCACATTGAGCAGAACTCCGCCTGCTTGTAGATGTCGGCCGGCAAGGTTTCGTCGTGATACTCGCGGGCGCGCTCCGGGTCGAGCGAGAGATCGAACTGGCGGTTCCAGTCGAAGGCGTAGCGGGCGCGGCTGAGCTCGTCGTCGCGGTCGCGGGCGCCGGGGCGGTGGCGGGCGATGTCGGCGGCGTGGGCGGCGATCTTGTAAGCGATCAGACCGTTGCGCACATCCTCAGGGTTGGGCAGGCCGAGGTGCTCCTTCGGGGTGACGTAGCAGAGCATCGCCGTGCCGTACCAGCCGGCCATGGCAGCGCCGATGGCGCTGGTGATGTGGTCGTACCCCGGGGCGATATCGGTGACGAGCGGACCGAGCACATAGAAGGGCGCCTCCGCGCACTCCTCCATCTGCTTGCGCACGTTGAATTCGATCTGATCCATCGGCACGTGGCCCGGACCCTCCACCATCACCTGCACGTCATGGGCCCAGGCGCGGCGGGTGAGCTCACCGAGGGTTTTCAGCTCGGCCAGCTGGGCCTCATCGGAGGCATCGTGCAGGCAGCCGGGCCGCAGCGAATCGCCGAGGGAGAAGGAGCAGTCGTAGCGCTTGAAGATCTCGCAGATGTCGTCGAAACGGGTGTAGAGGGGATTCTGACGGTGGTGGTAAAGCATCCACTGGGCCAGGATGCCGCCGCCGCGGCTGACGATGCCGGTGAGGCGTCCCTTCACCTTGGGGAGGTGCTCGATCAACAGCCCGGCGTGGATGGTCTGGTAATCGACCCCCTGCTGGCAGTGCTTCTCAATGATGTGCAGGAAATCATCTTCGCTCAGGCGCTCGATCGAGCCGTGCACACTCTCCAGGGCTTGATAAACGGGCACCGTGCCGATCGGCACGGGCGAGGCGTGGATGATCGCGGTGCGCACCTCATCAAGATTCACGCCGCCGGTGGAGAGATCCATCACCGTATCGGCGCCATATTTCACCGCGAGCTCCAGCTTTTTCAGCTCCTCCTGCACATCACTGGCATTGGGCGACGCGCCGATGTTGGCGTTCACCTTGCAGCGGGAGGCGATGCCGATCGCCATCGGCTCCAGATTGGGGTGCTGGATGTTGGCCGGGATGATCATGCGGCCGCGGGCCACCTCTTCCATCACCAGCGATTCGGGCAGATTCTCCCGCTGCGCCACATGGGCCATCTCTTCGGTCACCACCCCGGCGCGGGCGTAGTGCATCTGGGTGACATTGGCCTGACCTTGGCGCTTCTCGATCCAGATACGGCGCATGGGAAGGGGGGCGAAGGGAGGATCTGGCCAGCCAGGGAGATCGCAGCTCTTCCGCACTTCCCTGCGCCGGCATGACCCGGATCAGGTTCGGAGGGTGTGATCTCAGCCCACCGACCGCTGCGGGGAACGCAGGGACGGGGGCACCCCTAGTGGAACCCTCAACCTAGCAAGGCCCAGCGGCCGATTAGGCCTGCAGGCCGTTGAGGGCGGCCGCCACCACCCGGTGGTCGGGATCGCCCTGCAGCCCACGCAGCGCCTCCCGCGCCGCCGCCAGATCCGCCGCCTCCCCCCGGCCCTCGGCGAGCAGCCGGCCCAGCACCTCCGCCCCGCCCACGCGCACGGTGCCATCCCCGTCGGCCACCGCGAGGCCGCCCAACGCCAGCAACCACTCCGGCCGCATCGCCTCCTGCTCCGCCAGGGCGGCGAGGATGCTGCAGCGCACCAGCCATTGCCCATCGGCCTGGAAGGCCTCAAGGAGCAGGGGCCAGGCCTGCTCCACGCCGTAGCTCGCCAGGGAATTGGCCGCCTCGGCGCGCACGTTGGCGTCGTCGTCGTGGCGGAGGGCCCGCTCCAGCGCCTGGCGGCCGGCCTCGCTGCGCTTTACCCCCAGACCCGCGCAGGCCAGGGAGCGGACGATGAAGGGGCCCTGCTCCAGACCAAGGAGCAGCAGGGGAATGGCATCGGCCTCCGGCACCACGCGCAGACCCGCAAGGGCAGGCATCGCCTGGCCCGGATCCCCGGAAACGATGGCCTGCCGCAGGCGCTCAAGATCGGGAACGCTCACGGGCGGAGCCGCTCAGACAGGTAGGGAGGCGCGATGGCTGATCTTCTCGCAGACAAGGCCGCTGCTGAACTCCTGAAGCAGACGGTAGCCCGGGAGGTCGGCACAACGGGGCGCCCCGATGGGGCGGCTGCCGTCAGCCCTGGGGCTGCCGCAGGGCCCGGAGGATCTCACGGCGCCGCCGCCGCCTTCGCCACCAGCTGTTGGTGAGCAGCCCGGCGCCGATCCCCAGGGCCGGCAACGCCTGGATGCGGTCGCTCCCCGGACGGATGGCCACCGTTAACAGCGCCAACAGGATCAGCAGCGGCGAGGCGAGGGCCAGCAACGCCTTCAGGCGCCGGGAACCGGCCCGGCCCGTGAGGGGAGAGGCCATCAACAGGGGGCCGCCATCCAGCGCAGCAGGCTGAGGGTGAGCACCCGCACCCCCACCGGCAGCGAGGCCTCATCCAGCGCGAACGTGTTGCTGTGCAGGGGGGTGCAGCCCTGGGGGCCGGCAACCCCCAGGCGAAACATGGTGCCGCGGGTGCCGCTGAGCAGGTGGGCGAAGTCCTCCGCGCCGAGGGACGGCTGCTCCAGCCACTCCACCCTCTCGCGGCCCAGCAGGGCCGTGGCGGCATCGGCCACCAGGTGGGTGAGGACCGGATCGTTGTGCACCGGCGGCGACACGCAGCGATAGCGCACCCGCGCCTCGCCGCCATGGCCCCGGCAGAGGGCATGGACGGTGTCTTCGATCCAGCCGGGCAGCTGGGCGTGCACGTCGAGATCCAGGCAGCGCACGGTGCCGACCAGGCGCACGTGGTCGGCGATCACGTTGTACGCCTTGCCCCCCTCAATGCGACCGAAGCTCACCACCACCGGATGGAGCGGATCGAGGCGGCGGCTGATCGCCTCCTGCAGGCCACTCACCACCCGCGCGGCGATCCAGATGGCATCGGTGCCCTGGTGGGGGCGCGCTCCGTGGCCAGACACCCCGATCACCTCCACCTCCAGCTCACCGGCGGCGGCCGTGAGGCTGCCGGTGCGCACACCGATGCGGCCGGCCGCCAGGCTCGGGAAGGTGTGCACACCGAACAGGGCTCGTACCCCTTCCATGGCCCCGTCCCCCACCATCCAGCGGGCCCCCTCACCGGTTTCCTCCGCCGGCTGGAACAACAGCCGCACCCGGGCGCTCAGCCGGTCGGCGAGGGATCCCAGCAGGCAGGCCACCCCCAGTCCCACGGTGGTGTGCAGATCGTGGCCGCAGGCGTGCATCAGGCCCTGGCGCGTGGACGCATAGGGCAGGTCGGTGCGCTCCTCGATCGGCAGGGCGTCCATGTCGGCCCGCAGGGCCACCAGCGGCGCCCCAACCGGACCCAACTCGGCCACCACGCCAGTGCGACCCACCCCTTCGCGCACCTCCCAACCCCAGCGGCGCAGCTCACCGGCCACCAGCGCGGCGGTCTGCTGTTCGTGGCCGCTGAGCTCGGGATGGCGATGCAGGTGGCGGCGCAGCTGGATCAGCTCGGGCAGCACCTCCGTCAGGCGCTCCTCCAGGCCAGGCTCCCACCAATCCGCAGGACCGGGACCGGGGGGGAAGGCGGGGGAATCGGGGGGGAGGGGAGGGGTTGCAGCCATCGGGCCATTCTTCCTCTTTTTTGTGGTTGCAGCGAGGTGCGGTTGGCGGGGCGGCACCGATGGTGCGGCGCTCCCTCAGGCCGAAAGGCGACGGCCGATGAGGCTGGGGAAGCGGCGATTGATCCATTCGATGCTGGCCCACACCAGCAGTAGCGACAGGAGCATGTCGATGCGGCTGGTGAGCAGCGGCACCAGGGGGGCTGGGGCCAAGGGGGCCAGGGAGCCGAGGAGGGAGCGCACCACGGAGGGCCAGAGGGTATGGACCGCCAGGATCACCAGGGAATTGGCGCCGAGATAGGTGGCCACGGCTGCAACGCCACGGCGGCTCTGCAGGATCTGAACCACGAAGTAGACCATCGCCGCCCCGGAAAGGGCGCTGGCAAAGAACAGCAGGGGCTGGCCGTACTGGTTGCTGTTCATGTCCACCCGCGCGTTGGCCAGGGTGGCGCCGATCCACAGCAGGAAGGAGAGAGACAGCCCCACGGCAGCGGCGCGTCGGGCGAGGATCGCGGGCGCCAGGCCGAGGCGGCTGCAGAGGTAGCCCACGAAGAAGAAGGCGAGGGCCACCGGGGCCAGGTGCCCCCCCCAGGGCAGTGGCAGCCGCAGGGCGGCGGCGTTCAGCAACCCCAGCCCCAACAGAGCCGCCACCAGGGCCGCCATCGGTGCGAGCCGGCCGCGCCCAAGGCGTTGCACGCCGAGAAAGAGAAGTTCGGTGGCGAACAGGCAGGTGAGAAACCAGAGGGGCGTGAGCACGGTCTTGGGGCTTACCGCACCGTTTCCATAGAGAATGCCCAGCAGGGAGCGGCTGAGGGTGTAACGGAAATCCCCCTCCTGCGGCAGGAAGAGCAGCAGCGCCACCAGGCCCACCAGGGAAAAGACGAAATAGGGAAGGATCAGGGTGCGCCAGCGGCGAGCCAGGAAGGTGCGGAACGAGGTCTGCCGGCCCAGGGCCATGACGTAGCCGGAGGCGATGAAGAACAGCGGCACGTGGAAGCTGTAGATCAGCTGGCTGGCGCGCGCGGGGATGTTCATGTGCCCCAGCACCACCAGCAGGATCGCCAGACCCTTGTACAGATCGAGCCAGGGAAGCCGCAGGGCGCGGCCGGGCGGATCAGCCACGGGAAGGGACAGCCCGGAGCGATGGGCTCTCGGCCAGCGGGGTGGGGCTGGGGTCAAGGGCCAGGAACTGGGCCAGGGCCTGCACCGGCCGCGGCGGCCAACGGCGGATCTGGAGGAGCCAATCGGCCTGCCGGTAGCGGGGATCGAGGCCGGAGGCGGCGGCCCAGTGGCTTTCCGCCTCACCGCGGGCGCCCCGCTGCCAGAGCAGGGCCGTGAGGGCGGCGCGGGCATCGGCGAACAGGGGATAGCGGCGGATCAGGCGGCGCAGCTCCACCTCCGAGGCCTCCAGGTCGTCGAGCTGGAAGGCGGCCAGGGCGGCGCTGGAGCGGGCCAGGGCGAAACCGGGCCGAGCCAGGGCGGCGGCCTCAAAACAGCGGCGCGCCGCTGCCCAGTCGTCGCGCGACCCCTCGACGTTGCCCAGGTTGTAAAGGGCGGAGGCGTCCTCCGGATCGCGCTCGAGGATCCAGCGGTAGTCCGCGTCAGCAGCCTCCCAGCGGGCCAGGGACTCCTCGGCCACGCCACGGTTGAGATGGGGATCCACGCTCTGCGGATCCAGGAGCATCGCCTGCTCCTGGTCGGCGATCGCCCCCTCGGCATCCCCGAGGGCGAGCCGCACGTTGCCCCGGTTGCTCCAGGCGGCAGCGTCGGACGGGGCACGTTCCAGCACCTGATCCCACAGCGGCAGGGCATCCCCGAAGCGACCCTCACGGCTGGCGGAGAGGGCCCGCTCGAAGGAGGCAGCCAGGGATGGCGCCGGGGCCGAGGCTGCCGCCAGGGGTGGTGGAACCGCAACGGCCGCACCAACCGGGGCGCCGCACAACACGAGGAGAGCCGCCAACAGCAACGGCAACAGGGTGCTCATGCGGCCAGACGGTCGGCGCCAGCAGCCAGGTGGGCCCGGCCCGCGTCGGTCACCACCCGGCCGCGCGGGGTGCGCTGCAGGAAACCCAGCTGGAGCAGGTAGGGCTCCACCACCGCTTCGAGGGTGGCAGCGTCCTCCCCCAGGGCCGCCGCCAGGGTGTCGAGGCCCACGGGCCCGCCGCCATGCCCCTCGAGCAGAAGGGTGAGCAGCCGGCGGTCGCTGGCATCCAGACCCCGCCCATCCACCCGGTGCAGCCGCAGGGCCTCATCCACCAGGTCCGGCCCGATCGACGACCGGCCGGCGACGGCCGCCACATCGCGCACGCGGCGCAGCAGGCGGTTGGCGATGCGGGGGGTGCCGCGGCAGCGCCGGGCCACCTCCCGGGCGGCCTCGGCGCTGAGCTCCAGATGCAGGAGGGCCGCGGCCCGCTGCACAATCGCCTGCAGATCGTCGAGCTCGTAGAACTCCAGCCGCTGGATCAGGCCGAAACGATCCCGCAGGGGGGAGCTCAGCGCCCCCGCCCTCGTGGTGGCCCCCACCAGGGTGAAGGGGGCCAGGGACAGGCTGCGGGTGCGGGCGGTGGTGCCCTTGCCCACCGTCAGATCGAGGCGAAAGTCTTCCATCGCCGGGTAGAGGATCTCCTCGGCCACCCGGCTAAGGCGGTGGATCTCATCGATGAACAGCAGATCGTGGGGCTGGAGGTTCACCAGCAGGCCGACGATGTCGCGGGGGCGCTCGAGGGCCGGGGCGCTGGTGATGCGGCAGTGCACCCCCAGTTCCTCGGCGATCACCAGGGCCATGGTGGTCTTGCCCAGACCGGGCGGGCCATGGAGCAACACGTGATCGAGGGCCTCGCCACGGCTGCGGGTGGCCTCCACGGCGATGGCCAGCACCTGCTTGAGCTCCCGCTGGCCGATGTAGTCGCCGAGGCGGCGCGGGCGGAGGCCATCCTCTCGACCGCGGGCCTCAGGGCTGGCGGGCGGCTCCTCCTCCCGCTGGGCCGCCGGGTCTACCAGCCGGGGGGCGGCGGCGGCGCGGCGCCCTTCCCCGGACGGCGGACTGGCGTGGGAAGAGACGATGGCCATGGGGGGAGAGTACCGGGACCTGCCTAGGGTCGACAGGGAGAAGGAGGCACGATGGCCAAGGGCCCGGGCAGACAAGGCGGCGGCGGCAAGGCGGGCGATCCCGCCCATCGTCTGCTGGCCGACAACCGCCTGGCGCGCCATCAGTACGACATCCTCGAAACCCTGGAGTGCGGCATCGAGCTGCTGGGCACGGAGGTGAAATCGATCCGAGCCGGCCAGTGCAACCTCCGCGATGGCTTCTGCCTGATCCGCAACGGCGAGATGCAGCTGCACAACGTGCACATCTCGCCCCACAGCCACGCCGGTCGTTTCTTCAATCACGAACCGCTGCGGGTGCGGCGTCTGCTGGCCCACCGGCGCGAGATCGACAAGCTGCGGGTGGCCCTCGAGCAGAAGGGTCTCACCCTGATCCCCCTCAACCTGCACCTCAAGGGTTCCTGGCTCAAGATCACCCTGGGCCTGGCGCGGGGCCGCAAGCTGCACGACAAGCGGCAGGAGGAGAAGCGGCGCGTGGAGGCGAAGGAGGCCCGGGCCGCCATCGCCCGACTCTGAGCCGTCCGCCGTCAGCGCGGCGGCGGGCCGCCGTCGGGAGACGACTCGGCCGCGGGGGGCGCGGCAGCCTCGGCCGGCGGGGCCTCCTCCGGCACCGGTGGGGGTTCGGACGGGCCCGGGGCGGAGGAGCCCTCAGGGGTCTCGGGCGATCCAGCGGATCTCTCCGGCGGCGGCGGGTCTCCGGCGCTGGGCGGTTCTGGTACGGCGGCCGGCGGGGGCGGATCGGCCCGCAGGGAGAGGCTGATGCGGGTGGGCGCCACCCCCTCGTTGGTCACCAGCAACTGCACCGGTGAGCTCTTCTGCGGCCCGACGGTGACCACGCGCAGAGAACCGCGCGGGGCCAGGGGACTGCCATCGGCCGCGAACAGGCTCATCTGCAAGAGCGGTGTGCCGTTCACCCCCAGCGCCAGCCCGTGGTCGGGGGGCAAGCGGATGGCGAACAATCGGGCGCCGCTGGCGGGCACCTCGGCGGTGAGCACCTGGGTGGTCTGGGCCGGCGCGCTGATCGGCTCAATGCGCAGGTTCTCCAGGGTCTGCTGGGCGGCGGCGTACCAGAGCTGGCGGTAGGGCTCGGGCGGCATGTCGGAGGCGGCGTGGCCGGGCAGGAGGTTGCGGGCGCTGCCGGAAACCAGCTGGCGCAGCACCGACGGGCTCAGACCCTGGGCCACCAGCTCCTGCTGGCGGCCGCTCCAGTCGGCGTCGCTGAAGCTGCCGAGGCGCTGGCGCAGGGTCAGAGGCAACTGCTCTACCCGCGCCAGCCACTCCTCCGCCTGCTCGTTCCAGACGCGGCGCAGCGGCGCATCCTCCAGGCTGTCGCCGGGGGGGCGACCCCGCCTCTCCGGAAACTGGGCCAGGAGGGCCGCATCCACCAACCGCAGGAACCAGCCGCGGTCGATCTGCAGGGCCCGCAGCCGATTGAGCAGCTGCTGCCGCTGGTCCACCTCCGCGGGCGGCAGGCTGTTGGGCAACTGCCCCACGGTCGTCGGACTGGGCGGCCGCAGGCTGCCGCGGCCCAGCCACCACCAGCCCAGGGCGGTGCCAGCGACCGCCGAAAGCACCAGGGCGATCAGCACCGGCCAGAGGCCACCCTCGGCGGCCTCCTCACGCTCCTCCTCGCGGCTGCGAGGGCGGACCGGGCGCAGCTGGGCGGCGGTGGGCGCCGGCGGCGGCACCAGGCGCAATCGGGGGGGGTCCGGGCCCTCGGGGGCGTCATCCGCCGGATCCTGGGGGTCGGGCTCCCCCAGGGGCATGGCGGGGGCCTGGGAGGTGCCCTCCGAGGCAGCGGCAGGCTTGGGAGCTTGCGTGGCGGGCTCTCCGGCCGCCTCGGGAAGGGGCGGAACGGGCGGTTCCGGACGGGGCACCAGCGCCACGGTGCGGTCGGCCCGGGGCACCGGGCCCGTGCTGTCGGGCATCGGCACCGCCTGAACGGCCACCACGGCCTGGCCGGCGGAGGCGAACCGTTCGCTGGGGTCACGGCTCAGCAGCCGCTGCAGCACCGCCGCCAGGCCCGGCTCGGCATCGAGGGCAGCGGGCCATCGCCAGCCCAACCCCACCGGATCGAGCAGCACCTCGGGCCCATCCCCGCTGAGCAGCACCAGCGCCACCACCCCGAGGGCATGCAGGTCCATCCAGGGGTGGGCCGGCTCCCCACGCACCAGCTCCGGCGGGGCGTAGCCCGGTGTGGTGCCACCGGGGACTTCGCCACTGCCGGCGGTGCCGCGCGCCAGGCCGAAATCAAGCAGCACCGGCAGGCCGTCGCTGTCGCGGCGCAGGAGATTGGCGGGGCTGAGGTCGCCGTGGAGCAGATCCTGGCTGTGCAGGGCCGCCAGCACGGGAAGCAGCTGGCGCAAGAGCAGCAGCACCTCACCGGCGCCGAACACCAGCTGTCGCTCGGCGCGGGCCGCCAGCAGCTCGGCGTAGGTGCGCCCCGCCTGCCATTCCCGCACCAGCCAGAGGTCGGGGCCCGCCGCGATCGCTGCCCCGAAGCGGGGCACCTGGGGGTGCAGAACCCCCTGCAGGCGCGCCGCGATCGCGCGGGCGCGCTCCTGGTCGGCCTCCGGCCCGAGGCGCCGCAGGGCCACGGGCGCCTCCGAGGCCAGGGTGTCGCACCCTTGCCACAGCTCACCCTGACCGGCCGTGCCACCCCCCAGGCGGCGCTCCAGCCGGTAGCGATCGCCCACCGTCTGCCCCGGCGCCACGCCGTTGCTCATGCGTCACTCCCGACCATCGTCCGCGCTCCGCTCCGCCGGGGTGATCCGTGAGGTGGAACGATCCTGCCGGGGGCTGGCGACGCGTCAATGCGGAGGACCGTCCCTATGGGATCTCCCGCAACGGCGCCGCGGCCGGCAACGGCATGGCAACCGGCGCTGATTCCCCCCCAACCGGCCACGCAGCCCTCGTTCTCACGTCGACGGATCGTAGGGAAAGCACGTAGGTTCGGGCTCCAATCCGTCGCGCCGCCCGCCCCGCCGATGGGCCAGGCCCTGTCCCCCACGTCCCCTGCCGCCGCTCTCGCCACGGCCCCGCCGGCGACCGCCGCTCCCCAGCCTCTGGAGCGGCTGCGGCGCGTGCGGCACCGCAGCGAAGCCCTGGTGGCCACCCTGGAGCCCGAGGATCTCTGCCTGCAGGGGATGGCCGATGCCAGTCCGCCGAAGTGGCACCTGGGGCACACCACCTGGTTCTTCGAAACCTTCCTGCTGCAGCCCCACCTGCCCGGCTGGCAGGGCGCCGATCCGCGCTGGGGGTATCTCTTCAACTCGTACTACGACGCCATCGGTGAGCGCCATCCGCGCCCGGCCCGCGGTCTGCTGACCCGCCCGCCGATCGGTGCGGTCCTGGCCTGGCGCCAGCGGGTGGACGCGGGGCTTGAGGAGCTGCTGGCGGATCTGGGGCCGGAACCACCCGAGCGGAGCCAGGCGGTAGGGGCTTTGCTGGAGCTGGGCCTGCAGCACGAGCAGCAGCACCAGGAGCTGCTGTTGATGGACCTGCTCGACGGCTTCTCCCGCAACCCGCTGGAGCCGGTCTTCGCGCAAGGGCCCGACAGCCCGGAAGGGCTGTGGGAGCTGCGCGTCGCCGCCGACGCCGCGGCCGGCTGGCGCCCCTTCGCCGGCGGGTTGGTGGAGATCGGCGTCCCCACCGGTTCGGAGGGATTCCACTTCGACAACGAAGGCCCCCGCCACCGGGTGTGGCTGGAGCCCTTCGCCATCGCCGAGCGGCTGGTGCGCAACGGGGAGTACGCGGCTTTCCTCGCCGATGGCGGCTACCGGCGTCCGGAGCTGTGGATGAGCGAAGGATGGGCGGTGGTGCAGGCGCGCGGCTGGCAGGCTCCCCGCTACTGGCGGGGTGAGGAGGAGGAGTTCACCCTGGCGGGCCGGCGGCCGCGGGACCCCCGGGCACCGGTGCGCCACCTGAGCTGGTTCGAAGCCGACGCCTACGCCCGCTGGGCGGGCGCGCGCCTGCCCAGCGAGGCCGAATGGGAATGCGCGGCTCTCGCCGGCCTGCCGGAGGCCCACGGGCTGCTGTGGCAGTGGACCGCCAGCCCCTACCGTCCGTACCCGGGCTTCGCCCCCGCCGCCGGAGCTGTGGGTGAGTACAACGGCAAATTCATGACCTCCCAGTTCGTGCTGCGCGGCAGCGCCTTCCTCACACCCGACGGCCACGAGCGGGCCACGTACCGCAATTTTTTCCCCCCGGCGAGCCGCTGGCTGGCCGGGGGCCTGCGCCTGGCCCGCGACCGATGAGCCCCGCCCTGCTCGATCTGCACCCCGAACCGGCCGACATGGCACGGCTGGTGCGCGAGGGGATGGCCCGCACGCCGAAGCAGCTGCCCGCCTGGCTGCTGTACGACGACGAGGGCTCGCGGCTGTTCGAGGCGATCTGCGCCCAGCCCGAGTACACGCTCACCCGCACCGAGACCGCCCTGCTGGAGGAGCGGGCCCAGGAGCTGGCCAACACCCTGGGATCGGGGGTGGTGGTGGAGTTCGGGGCCGGCAGCGCCCGCAAGGTGAGCCCCCTGCTGGCGGCCCTGCGGCCGGAGGCCTACGTGGCCCTCGACATCAGCGCCGCCCATCTGGCCCCGGCCTGCGAGGAGCTGCAGCGGCGCCATCCTGAGCTGCCGGTGCTGGGGATCTGCTGCGACTACACGGCCCTGGAGGCGCTCCCGTCCCATCCGCTCTTGGATGGCCGACGCCGGGTGGGCTTCTATCCGGGCAGCTCGATCGGCAATTTCGAGCCAGCGGAGGCCGGGGCGATGCTGGCCCGCTTCCGGCGGCTCCTGGGAGCCGACAGCGTCCTGCTGGTAGGGGTCGACCACCCGAAGACGGTGGAGCGGCTGGAGGCGGCCTACGACGATGCCGCCGGCGTCTCCGCGGCCTTCGCCCTCAACCTGCTGCAGCGCCTGAACCGCGACCTGGGGGGCAACTTTCAGCCGGAGGCCTTCCGCTACCGGGCGCGCTGGGAACCGGGCCCCAGCCGCGTCACGATGGAGCTGGTGAGCCTGCGACCCCAGCGCGTGACGCTGGCGGGCTCGTGCTGGTCATTCGCGGCGGGGGAGCCCCTGGTGAGCGAGCACAGCGTGAAATACAGCCCCGAGGCCTTCACGGCCCTGGCCGGAGGGGCTGGCTGGCGAACAACCGCCGCCTGGAGCGACCCGCGCGGCGATCTCTCCCTGCGCCTGCTGGTGCCGGGCGCCACGGCCCAGGCAGACTCGGGAACACTGCCACAGGGAGAGGGGCCGCCGTGAGCCGAGAGGAGCAGCGCCAGGCGATGCGCGCCGTGCGCGAGGGGTTGATCGAGCAGCTCGAGGCGCTCTACCGGAACGCCTTCGACCAGATCGGTGAGCAGGACCTGGGCGAGGGGGCGATCGCCCGCCTCACCCAGCTGCTGCTGCGCTCCCGCGAGGCAGCGATCACACCCCTGCAGCAGGAGATCGAGGCCCCGCTGATCACCCGTGCCCCCGGCGAGTCCGCGCCGGCGAGCGAGTCATGAGTGGGAGCAGCAGCTGGCTGGAAGACCTGGAGAGTCGGCTGGAGAGCACTTTCGAATCGTTCCTGCGCGCCAACCCGGGGCAGGAGGCGCTGCTGCAGGAGCAGGAGGCCCGCGACCGGCAGCAACGGCTGCGGCGGCAGCGGCTGGAGTTGCAGGGGCAGGCGGAGCTGGGGCGGCGGCGGCTGCTGGAGCTGGGGGAGGAGATCCGGCGCTGGCAGGAGCGGGTGGAGCGGGCGCGCCAGGCGGGAGCCGACGACCTGGCCGGCCGGGCCGAGGCGCACATCGCCAGCCTGATGGAACAGGGGCGGCTGCGCTGGCAGGAGCTTGGGGAGCTGGGCCGCCGCTTCGCCGGGGTGGAAAAGGAGTTGGCGGAGCTCGGACGGCAGGGCACCCCTCCGGCCCCCAGCCCTCAGGACACCCTGGAGGGCGACTGGGTGGCGTTCGAGGCACGACAGGAGCTGGAGAATCTGCGGCGCAGCATGGGCCGCTGATCGGAGGAGGCGGCCGGGGGCCCGACCTCCCTCACTTCTTGGGGACGGGGGGCACGAGGCTGACGCCCTCGGGCGGCGGCGTGGGATCGGGATCGGCGATCAGCATGTGCTGGAGCACGATCTCGGGACGCTCGCTGTCCCGCCAGCGGATGCGGTAGGCGGGCATCTTGGTGCCACGGCTGGTGGTCTGCTCCACCGGCTCCATCACCCACCCCCGGCGCGATCGGCCCTGGGGGTTGCGCTTCACGACCGCATCGGCGTGTTTGAAGCGGAAACCGACGCGCTCACCACTCATGGGACCGAGAACCCCGGTTGGGGAGGAATGCCTAGGCCTCTCCAGTATCTCACTGCACCGGTCCCGGTCCCCAGGCGGGCATCCCCTCAGCCGCCAGAGGGGGGTTCGGGGCGCAGCAGCGGGAAGGCGATCACGTCGCGGATCGAGGGGCTGTCGGTGAGCAGCATCGCCAAGCGATCGATGCCGATGCCCAGGCCGCCGGTGGGGGGCATGCCGATCTCCAGGGCGTGCAGGAAGTCCTCATCCACCGTCTGGGCCTCCG
>CANEWU010000020.1 GCA_947442825.1 Synechococcaceae cyanobacterium | reverse complement strand
GCCGATCCACACGGTTGCCGCCGGTGACGGCTCGGTGCTGGCGTTGCGCGAGGGTCGCCTCACGGTGGGGCCCCAGTCCGCCGGGGCCGATCCGGGCCCGGCCTGCTACCGCAACGGTGGCCCCCTCACCGTCACCGACGCCAACGTGCTGCTGGGCCGGCTGCCGGTGGCCGCCCTGCCGGCGCTGTTCGGCCCCGGCGGCGACCAGCCGGCCGATGGGGAGGCGGTGCGCGAGGGCTTCGCGGCGCTTGCCGCTTCCCTGGCGGTCTCCCACTCCCCGCCCAGCCCGGAGGCCCTCGCCCATGGCGCCCTCACCATCGCGGTGGAGCGGATGGCGGAGGCGATCCGGCGGGTTTCGATCCAGCGTGGCCACGACATCCGCGGCGCGGTGCTGGTGAGCTTCGGGGGGGCCGGCGGGCTGCACGCCTGCGCCCTGGCCGAGCGGCTCGGCATCGGCCGCGTGCTCCTCCCCCCCCTGGCCGGAGTGCTCTCGGCCTGGGGCATCGGTCTGGCGCGCCAACAGCTGCTGCGGGAGCGCAGCGTGGGGCGGCCGCTCAGCCCGGCGCTGCTGCCGGAGCTGGAGCATCTGGCGGGTGCTCTGGTGGCGGAGGCCGCCGCCGATCTGCGCGCCGCCGGCGATCTGGCGGCGGACCAGCCCCCGGAGGTGCGGCGGCGGATCGAGCTGCGGCTGGCCGGTCGCGACCGCGGCCTGGAGCTCGACGGCCCCGGCCCCGGCGACGACGTGGCGGCCCTGCGCGAGCGCTTCGAGGCCCTGCACCAACGACGCTTCGGCCATGGGGTGGCGGACGAGGCCCTGGTGGTGGAGCGGCTGTGGGTGGAGGTGGGGGCGCCGGCTGCGGCGCCGGAGGGCCCCTGGCGCGTCGACGCGGATGGGCCCTGCCCTGCCGCCTCCCTTGCCCCCTCCCCTACGGCAGAGCCGGTTCTCACCCCGCTCTGCCTGCCCGCGGCCGATGGCACAGGCCTGGCCTGGCGTTCGGTGCCGCTCTGGCGCCGCTCCCAGCTGCAGATGGGGCAGCGTCTGGTGGGTCCGGCGGTGGTCCTCGACGACACCGGCACCCTGCTGCTGGAGCCCCACTGGAGGGCGGAGGTTTGCCCCGACGGGGCCCTGCTCCTGGAGCGCCAGGCCGCCCCTGCCATCGCCCCTGAGCGCGCCCCGGCCGCCGGCCCCGACCCCGTGCAACTGGAGCTGTACAACCACCGTTTCTCCGCCATCGCCGAGCAGATGGGGGTGCGTCTGCAGCAGAGCGCCCGCTCGGTGAACATCCGCGAGCGGCTCGATTTCTCCTGCGCCCTCTTCGATAGTGATGGCCGCCTGGTGGCCAACGCCCCCCATATCCCCGTGCACCTGGGCTCGATGGGCGAGAGCGTGGCGGCGCTGCGGCGGGCGGTGGCACGGGGCGTCCTGCCCCCCTTCGCACCTGGCGACGCAATCGCCGTCAACGATCCCTTCCACGGCGGCACCCACCTGCCCGACATCACGGTGATCACCCCGGTTTTCCCGCCAGGGGCCACCGCCGGCAGCCCGCCCCTCTTTTTTGTGGCCTGCCGGGGCCACCACGCCGATGTGGGGGGCATCACGCCGGGGTCGATGCCCCCCTTCAGCCGCACCCTGGCGGAGGAGGGACTGCTGCTCACCCATGTGCCCCTGCTGCTGGGCGGGGTTTGGCAGGAGGAGGATTGGCGGCGGCGCCTGGCGGCCGGTCCCCATCCGGTGCGCAATCCCGACCAGCTTCTGGCCGACCTGCAGGCCCAGATCGCCGCCAACCGCCTCGGGGCCGAGGAGCTGGTGCGGCTGGTCGAGCGCCACGGCCAGAGGGAGGTGGGGGAGGCGATGGCGGAGGTGCAGGCCCATGCCGGCGAGGTGGTGCGGCGCGCGATCGACGGCTTGCGCGATGGCGACCACGCCGTGGAGCTCGATGATGGGGCGGTGATCCGGGTGGCGGTGCGCATCGACCGTGCGCGCCGGCGGGCCCGGGTCGATTTGCACGGCACCTCCGCCCAGCAGGACGGCAACCGCAACGCCCCGCTGGCGATCACGCGCGCCGTGGTGCTGTATGTGTTCCGCACGTTGGTGGGGGAGGAGATCCCGCTCAACGACGGCTGCTTTGATCCGATCGATCTGGTGGTGCCCCATGGCTGCCTGCTGCACCCCCGCCCCCCCGCCGCCGTGGTGGCCGGCAACGTCGAAACCTCCCAGGCGGTCGCCAATGCCCTGTTCGGGGCCCTCGGTGTGATGGCCGCCGCCCAGGGAACGATGAACAACCTCAGCTTCGGCGACGCCAACCGCCAGTACTACGAAACGATCTGCGGAGGCACCGGCGGCGGGGTGCGACCGGATGGCCGCGGCTTTGCCGGCGCCAGCGCCGTGCAGAGCCACATGACCAACTCGCGCCTCACCGATCCGGAGATCCTCGAGGAGCGCTTCCCCATGCAGCTGGAGCACTTCGCTGTGCGCCGCGGCAGCGGCGGAGCCGGCCGCTGGGCCGGGGGCGATGGGGTGGTGCGGCAGCTGCGGTTCCTGGCGCCGATGACCGTGGCCCTGCTCTCGGGCTCCCGCCGCGTGCCCCCCTTCGGCCTGGCCGGAGGCGAACCGGGCTGCTGTGGCCGCAACGCCATCGCCCGCGCCGATGGGGGCTGGCAGGAGCTGCCGGGCTGCGCCGAGCTGGCGGTGGCGCCGGGGGACCGGCTGCGGATCGAGACCCCGGGCGGCGGTGGCTATGGTCCGCCCCCGGCCCCCTGAACGTGCGTGTCCCCATGGGCCGTCTGTCCTGTCTCCACGCTCCGTTGGCGCTGCAGGCCGCCCTCTCCTTGAGTGCCGCCGCCCCGGCCCTCGCGTTGCCATCCCCCCCTGCGCCGCCGGCCGCCGCCAATGTGCTGGCGGAACGGCGCCAGCGGGTCGAGCCGGTCTGGTCTTCGGCCGGGATCGTGGCGGCGGAGGAGCGCGGGGCGATGGCGGTGGGCGCCGCGGTGTTGCGCCAGGGCGGCAATGCCGTGGATGCGGCCGTGGCCACCGCCTTTGCCCAGGCGGTCACCCTTCCGTACGCCGGCAACCTCGGCGGTGGGGGCTTCCTGTTGCTCTGGCTGCCTGGCCCCTCCCCGGCGCTGGCCCGGGGGTGCGCCATTGCCGAACGGCGCGTCGGCCGCGGCTTCGCCACCGCCGTGAACTTCCGCGAGACCGCCCCCCGCGCCGCCCGCCCGGACTCCTTCCTGGGTGCGGATGGTCGCCTCGATCGTCGCCTGGCCACCGAGGGTCTGCGGGCCACGGCGGTGCCGGGCAGCGTGGCGGGCCTGCTGCTGGCCCAGCGCTGCTATGGCCGATTGTCGCGGCAGCAGGTGATCGGGCCGGCCATCACCCTGGCGGAGCGGGGCTTTCCAGTGAGCGCGGCCCTCAGCCGCTCCCTGGCCGCCGCCGCGCCGGTACTGCGGCGCGATCCAGAAAGCCGGCTCCTCTTCTTCCGGGCCCCTCCGGCCCCGGCGGCTCCGCCGGCTCCGGCGGCTCCGGTCGCCCCAGCCGCCAGCGATTCCGCAGCCCTCCAGCCTGGCGATCCCCTGCCGCTGCAGCCCGGCGACCGCCTCCGCCAACCCGCGCTCGCCGCCACCCTGCGGCGCATCGCCGCCCAGGGGGAGGCAGGCTTCTACCAGGGGCCGGTGGCGGAGGCCCTGCTGGCGCTGATGCGCGGCGGCGGCGGCCTGATCGAGGCCGACGACCTGCGCGCCTACCGGGCCCGGCTCGTGCAGCCCCTGGCGATCCGCTTCCAGGGCCATCCGGTGCTGTCGGTGCCACCGCCGGGTGGTGGGCTGAGCCTCCTGCAGCTGCTGCGTCTGCTCGAACCGTTCCCCTGGCGGGAGAACGGCCTTGATGCCGCCGCCGGCCTCCACCCCCTGGCGGAGGCGATGGCCCTGGTGTTCCGCGACCGCAATGCCTGGCTGGGGGATCCGGAGCAGGGTGCGATCCCCATCGATCGCCTCCTCTCCGACGCCCATCGGGACGCCCACCTTCGCGCCATCGACCGGCAGCGCCACCGCCTGCCCGCCCCCTTGCCTGTCCCCGTGGCCCCCGAGGGCTCCAACACCACCCATCTCTCGGTGGCGGATCGCCAGGGGGGCCTGGCCGCCCTAACCACCACCCTCAACCTGCCGTACGGGAACGGGGTGCTGGTGCCCGGCGCCGGTTTCCTGCTCAACAACGAGATGGACGATTTCGCCCTGCAGCCCGGCGTCGCCAACGCCTTCGGTCTGGTGCAGGGTCCGGCGAACGCCCTGGCGCCTGGCCGGCGGCCCCTCAGCTCGATGGCCCCCACCCTGGTGTTCCGCCCCGATGGCAGCCCCTGGCTGGTGACGGGCAGCCCCGGCGGCAGCCGCATCACCACGGCGGTGGCCCAGGTGCTGCTCCATCGCCTGGTGGGGGAGCGCAATCTGGCGGGTGCTGTTCACGCCCCGCGCCTCCACCACCAACTCCTGCCCGATCGCCTGGAGGTGGAGGAGGGCTTCAGCGCCGACACGTTGGCCCGGCTGGCGGCCATGGGCCACAACCTCCATCCTTCGGCCGTGATGGGGGCGGTGAACAGCGTCGAGGTGCTGCCCGGCGGCGGCAGCCTGGGCGTGGTGGATCCGCGTCGGGGGGACAGCCTGGCGATGCCGGAGGAAACGGCCTGCAGGGACGGCAAGGCTAGTTGTGTTAGTATTCGCTGAAATTATCTATTCCATGCTAAATTCTCTGTATCAATCTTCCCTGCTTAATGGGTTGCGCGGTGTAAAGCATCGTCTGTTCCCTACCCCCGCTCAAGTGAAGGCCCACCTGCTTGGGCGTATGGCGGCCTACGGAATTCCCGCTCCCCAGAAGCTGTTGCACATCGGCGCCAACACCGGAAGCGAGAGCACCTATTACGCCGCCCATGGGATTGAAGCCTGGCATGTGGAGGCCATCCCGGATGTCTACGAGAAGCTGGTCGCCACCTGCTCTCGCCACTCGGACCAGCATCCGATCCAGGCCTGCCTCTCCAGCAAGGCTGGCGAGAGGATCCCTTTCAACATCGCCAGCAACAGTTACTCCTCCTCCATGCTCGGTCTTGGCCGCCACCAGGAGGCCCACCCCTCGATCCATTACGTGCAGTCCATCGAGTTGGTGTCCACCACCATCGATGAGCTTGTCGCCAGTGGTGTCATTCCCTCCACCATCGACTTCCTTGTGATCGATGTGCAAGGAGCCGAGAAATTGGTCTTGGAGGGAGCGGCCCAGTGGCTGCGATCCGCCAACCTCAAGGGGGCGTTGATTGAAACGTCCGTGGAGCCCCTCTACGAGGGTGGTGCCACCTACCTGGAGATCGGAGCCCTGTTGCGCAGCTTCGATCTCCACCTCTGTGAATGCAGTTTCAATCTCAACGGATGGTGTGATGCCCTGTTTGCCAGGAGATACTGGCCCTAGGCATAGGCTGTCCCGCCGCCCTCTGCAACGCTCAAGGGCAGTGCACCTGCCGATTCGCTACCCGGCCGTTGGCAAAGGACATGCCGCGGTGCTCCTTGATTGTGAACCTCCAGCCGATCTCCTCCGGCTCGGCGATGGCATAGCCAAACCGCAACCAGGTGGCCAAGAAGGAGGCGGGGGGCAAGTGGCTCAGATCCATCCGTAGCGGCTGGCCGCTGCCGTTGCTCAGTGGAGCGAAGGGGGGAATGGTGGAGCCCGGCGGAGAAGGAAGCCCCGGAAAGGGGTGCGGGACTGCCGCCGCACTGATCGTTGTTGGCGGGGGGGGACTCGCCGCCAGTCTCAGGCGTCCGCCTGCGGAGCGGGAGCCGGAGCGGGAGCCGTGAGCAGGTTCACCGCCGAGAAGCCCAGGGAGATGGCGAACAGGGTGCCGATCGCCCAGACGCTGTCGCTGGGCCACTCGGCCACGAGCATGCCGCCGAGCACCGCCGTGACAATCCCATCCAGCAACACCAGCCCCCGTGCGGGCAGGGCCTGGCTGGCGGCCGCCGCCAGCTCCATCACCCCCTCCACCAGCAGCAGCACCCCCAGGAACAAGGTCAGGCTCACCGTGCTCTGGATCGGGAACACCAGGCAGGAGAGTCCCCCCACCAGATAGAGAAGGCCTGAGAGGGCCCGGAACACCTTGGCGCTGGTGTCCGCCGCGGCCGTCAGCCGCAGAAGCTGCGATACCCCCGCCACCACCGCGGCGCTCCCCAGCAGGATCGTCAGAAAGGTGGCCGACACGAAGGGAAGCAGCAGCGAGAGGCCGGCGCCGGCGAACAACAGGGCGGCGGTGAGCCAGCGGAGGGTCGGGGAGGCCGGGGCGGACACGGTGTCATTGCTCTCAGAACGGAGTCACCGTAGGGCGTTTCCAGGGGGCGGCCCGTTCGGCTGATCTTTGCTTCGGGATCGTGGGCCATCTCACACCAACAAGGGGCGGGTTGATTTGGCTGGTTGTTGAGACAGCCGTAAACCTGAATTCCAGCGCTGTACGCCAGAGGCGCGATTTTCCTCAATCGGCGTTGGGGGCCGGCTACGGCTGGAGCCGTCGCCTGCGGCATCGATGTGCGCAATCGTGACAAGTTCCTTGGGGTCGCCCCGTTTCTGGTCAGGCTGGAAGAGCGCCGTACCGCCCTCCCGCCACGGCCACCCCAATGGCTTCCCTGCTGCCGCCGCTCAACGACCACAACCTGCCGTGGATGGACACGCTCCATCCGATCGTTGTCCATTTCGTGATCGCGATGGCGCTGGTCGCCTTCGTTTACGACCTGGTGGGGGTGGTGGCGCGGCGGCCGGCCCTGTTTGAAGTGGGCTTCTGGAACCTGCTCTTCGCCACCGGCGCCATCTTCGTGGCCATCATCTTTGGCCAGGTGGAGGCGGGCCTGGCTTCCCCGTTCGGTGGCTCCCGCGCCATCCTCGACATCCACACCACCATCGGCTGGTCGCTGGCGGGGGTGCTCTCGCTGCTGACCGGCTGGCGGTATGTGCTGCGTAGCCGCAATCCCGCCATCCTGCCCCTGTCCTTCCTTGGCGCCGGCGCCGTGGCCAGTGCCCTGATCCTGGTGCAGATTGTGCTGGGCGACAAATTGGTCTGGATCTACGGCCTCCACACCGTGCCGGTGGTGGAGGCGATTCGCCAGGGCCAGGTGTGATGACGCCGCCGTACCTCAGCGAACCGGCCCCGATCGAGCAGCTGGCCGGGTCCCTCGGGCCCAACGGGCTTCCCTATGCGCTGCCGCTTCACCCCAACCTGGTGCACTTCACGATCGGCCTGTTCGTGATTGCCATCGCCTTCGATGTGGCCGGCGCCCTCTATCCCTTCGAGCGGCGTCTCTTCCGCTTCCTGGCCCTGCCCGTGACCCGGGCCGGCCTGCACGACGTGGGCTGGTACAACCTGCTCGTCTGCTCCGGCCTCAGCTTTTTCACGGTGGCGGCGGGCTTTTACGAGATGCTGCTCGCCCAGCCGATCGCCGGCGTTACCAGCAGCATCGGCCTCGATGCGATCACCACCATGCTCTGGCATGGCGTGGGCGGTGTATTTCTGCTGCTGCTGATCGTGTTGATGACGATCTGGCGCGGTTACCAGCGCTTCCTCTGGCGCCGCGACATGGGGCGCCAGGTGCAGTGGCTGTACCTGCTGGCGGGCCTGCTGCTGTTTGGTCTGCTCGGCCTGCACGGCACCCTCGGGGCGGAGCTGGCGGCCGAGTTTGGCGTGCACGTCACCGCCGACCAGCTGCTGGCGGCTGGCCAGAACCTGCGCGAGGCCCTGCCATGACCCCCTTGCTGGTGGCCATTGCCCTGGCCGTCAACCTGCTCGCCAGCCTGTGGATGCAAGCGCAGGTGCCCGGTTGGCTGCCCGTACCCGCCTCCGCCGCCGCCCCCTACGTCGATGGCCTGTTCGCCCTGGAGACCGCGATCGGCACCTTTCTCTTCCTGGGTTGTGTGGAGGTGATCCTCTGGTCGTTGCTGTTCCACCGCGCCAACAAGTACGACCTGGACAACGGCGATCCGATTGAGGGCAATACACGCCTTGAGATCGTCTGGACCCTGATTCCCCTGGTGGTGGTGATGGTGATCGCCTGGCACACCACCCGCGTGGATGCCACCCTCGCCACCCTTGGCGGCAAAGAGAGGGTGGGTGGCGCCGAGCAGGCCCTGCAGGTGGCGGGCCGCGCTGCCGCGGCTGATGGCGCCGCCGCAGGAGCCGCCGGGGGGCCGATTCAGGTGATCGCCCGCCAGTGGTCGTGGGAGTTCGTGTACGCCAACGGCGTGCGCAGCACCGAGTTGCATCTGCCCGTCGCCGTGCCGGCGCAGTTCGAGATGGTGTCCCTGGATGTTATCCACGGCTTCTTCATCCCCGCCTTTCGCCTCAAGCAGGACATCCTCCCCGGCAGCGTGATCCGCTACCGGCTCACCCCCACCCGCGTGGGCCGCTACCGCCTGCGGGATTCGATGTTCAGCGGCGGCTATTTCGCCGCGAATCAGAGCGATGTGGTGGTGGAGAGCGAGGCCGATTTCCGCCGCTGGTTGCAGGAGGCCGCCGCCCGACCCCTGGCCCCCAGCTGGAACGCCGCCCAGGAGAGCTATCGCCGCCGCCTGGAGCGGGGCGACCGCGGCTGGGCGGTGGTGCCGCCGGCCCCGCCGCCCATGGTGAACGTCGGCCTTGATCCCGAAGCTGCCCACGAAGGCTGAGCCCAGCCCATTCCCCTCCGACCGCGGTCTTCCCCTCCCATGTCTTCCTCCGCCTCGATCACCCCCCCCCTGCGGCCGGCCTCCCATCCCCTGCCTGGCGCCCCGGACAACTGGCGGCGTTTCTTCACCTTCAACACCGACGCCAAGGTGATCGGCATCCAGTACATCGCCCTGGCCCTGTTTTACCTGCTGGTGGGGGGATTGCTGGCGATGGTGATTCGCGGTGAGCTGCTAACCCCCGAGTCGGATCTGGTGGATCCCAGCGTGTACAACGGCCTCTACACGATGCATGGAACGGTGATGTTGTTCCTGTTCCTGTTCCCGATCCTCAATGGCCTCAACAACCTGCTGATCCCACCGATGATCGGCGCGCCGGACATGGCCTTCCCCAAGCTCAATGCCCTGGCGTTCTGGCTGTTTCCCCTGTTCGGCACCCTGCTGATGCTGAGCTTCTTCCTGCCTGGCGGGCCCTCCAGCTCCGGTTGGTGGGCCTATCCGCCGGTGAGCACCCAGAACCCGTTGGGCCATTTCATCAATGGCCAGTTTGTCTGGATCGTGGCGGTGGCCCTCTCCGGCGTCTCCTCGATCCTGGGGGCGGTCAATTTCGTGACCACCATCCTGCGAATGCGGGCCCCGGGCATGGGCTGGTTTCGTATGCCGATCTTCTGCTGGACCGCCCTCGCCGCCCAGATCATCCAGCTGGTGGGCCTGCCGGTGCTCACGGGTGGGGCGGTGATGCTGCTGTTTGATCTGAGCTTCGGCACCAGCTTTTTCCAGCCGGAGGGCGGTGGTGATCCGATGCTTTATCAGCACTTCTTCTGGTTCTATTCCCATCCGGCGGTGTATGTGATGGCGCTGCCGGTGTTTGGCATCTTTTCGGAGCTGTTTCCGGTGTATGCGCGCAAGCCGCTCTTTGGCTACCCGCTGGTGGCGCTCGCCTCCTTGGCCATCACCGTGCTCAGCCTGATCGTGTGGGTGCATCACATGTTCTATAGCGGCACCCCCCAGTGGATGCGCCATCTGTTCATGTTCACCACCATGCTTATCGCGGTGCCCACCGGCATCAAGGTGTTTGCCTGGATCGCCACCCTCTGGCGTGGCCGCCTGCGGCTTACCACGGCGATGCTGTTCTGTCTGGGGGGGTTGGTGAATTTCATCTTTGCCGGCATCACCGGCGTGATGCTTGCCACTGTGCCGGTGGATATTCATGTGGGTAACACCTATTTTGTGGTGGGCCATTTCCACTACGTGATCTTCAATACGATCACCTTCGGCGTGTATGCCGCGATTTACCACTGGTTTCCCAAGTTCACCGGTCGCCTGCTGTACGAGGGCCTGGGCAAGCTGCATTTCGTGCTCACGTTTGTGGGCAGCACCCTCAATTTCCTGCCGATGCACTGGGCCGGATTGATGGGCATGCCCCGCCGCGTTGCCTCCTACGACCCGGAGTTCGCCCTGGCCAATGTGCTGGCCAGCCTCGGGGCCTTCCTGCTCGGGGTGGCGATGATCCCCTTCCTGCTCAACCTGGTGAGCGCCTGGGTGCGGGGCGAGAAGGCGGGTCCCAATCCCTGGAACGCCATCGGCCTGGAGTGGTTGCTGCCTTCGCCGCCGCCGCTGGAGAATTTCGAAGACGACGTGCCCACGGTGCTCAGCGCCCCCTACGGCTACGGCCTCGACCGTCCCCTGGTGGCCGACGAGGAGAGCTACGTGCGGCGTGCCGCCCAGGGGGCCTGAGCGATGACCACCCCCTCCCAGGTCCAGAGCCCCTCCCAGGCCCAGAGCCCCTCCCAGGCCCACAGCCACGGCGGCCACAACCTCACGGGCATGGTGATTTTTCTCTGCTCGGAGAGTGTGATCTTCCTGGCCTTCTTTGCCGGCTATGCGGTGTTCAAGCTCTCTGCCCCGCAGTGGCTGCCGGATGGCGTGGAGGGCTTGGAGGTGCGCACGCCGCTGATCAACACGATCATTCTGGTGAGCAGCAGTTTTGTGGCCTGGTTTGCCGAGATCCAGCTGCAGCGGCGGCGCCTCTGGGCCTTCCGGGGCCTGTGGCTGCTGACGATGGCCATGGGCACCTATTTCGTGCTCGGTCAGGCCCTGGAATGGCAGGGCCTGGCCTTCAGCCTGAGCGATGGCGTGTTCGGCAGCTGCTTCTACCTGCTCACCGGCTTCCACGGCCTGCACGTGATCACCGGCGTCCTGCTGATGGCGCTGATGCTGGCCCGCTCGTTCCGGGCCGGGAACTACGAGGGCGGCGAGGCCGGTGTGGCGTCGGTGTCGCTGTTCTGGCACTTTGTCGATGTGATCTGGATTCTTCTGTTCCTGCTGATCTACGTGTGGCGATGATTATCGACGACCAGCACTACGACGTGATCGTGATCGGCAGTGGCGCCGGCGGTGGCACGTTGGTGGGCCAGCTGGCGGCCTCGGGTCGGCGGGTGCTGCTGCTCGAGCGCGGCGGTGCCATGGCCCTGGCCGATCAGAACGTGGCCGATGTGGATCTGTTCCGCAAGGACCGCTACCACCCCGGCGAGATGTGGTTCGGCCCCGATGGCGATCCCTTCAACCCCCAGACCATCTACGCCCTCGGCGGCAACAGCAAGATCTGGGGGGCGGTGCTGGAGCGGATGCGCGAGCGGGAGTTTGCGGGGGAGCCCCTGCAGGAGGGTCCGGTGCCCGCCTGGGAGGTGCGCTACGACGAGCTGGCGCCCTACTACGAGCGGGCCGAGCAGCTGTACCGGGTGCATGGCCGCTCCGGCGCCGATCCCAACGGCCCGCCCCGCCAGGCCGACTATCCCTTGCCGCCGCGGCCGATCGAGCCCTTCCTGGAGGATCTGCGGGCGGCCCTGCAGCGCCACGGCACCCACCCCTACGACCTGCCCCTGAGCTGGTCGGAGCAGGCGGAGGATCCCAGCGGCGACGCCGAGGGGTTCGGCGTTGCGCCGGCGCGGCGGGAGGCCACGGTCACGGTGCGGGAGCGCGCCCGGGTGCGCTGCTTGCACGTCAACCCCAGCGGCCGCGAGGTGCGCGGGGTGGAGGCGGAGATCGACGGCCAGGCCTGGCTCTTCAGCGCCCACCAGGTGGTGCTGGCGGCCGGGGCGATCAACACCGCCGAAATCCTGCTGCGCTCCGCCAGCGACCAGCACAGCCGGGGCCTGGCCAATGGCTCCGACCAGGTGGGCCGCAACCTGATGAAGCCCCAGCTCACCGCGATCCTGCAGCTGGCCACCGCCCCCAATTCCGGCCGCTACGCCCGCAGCCTCGGCGTCAGCGATTACTCCTGGGGCGACCGCAATGTGAGCTTCCCGCTGGGCACGATCCAGAGCGGTGGCGGCGTGCTGCAGGACGCCCTGTTCGCCGAATCGCCGCCGGTGCTTTCGCTGATCACCAAGCTGCTGCCGGGCTTCGGCCTCAACCGGCTCGCCTCCCGCTCCATCTCCTGGTGGGCCATGAGCGCCGTGCGCCCCGACCCCGAGAACCGGGTGATTCTGCGGGGGAGCAGCCTGCAGATCCAGTACCTGCCCAACAACCGCGAAGCCCACGACCGCCTCGTTTATCGCTGGATGGACACCTTGCAGAAGGTGGAGGAAGACCCGGCCTGCACGGTGGTGCAGACGGCGCCGATCCGCCCCCGCGGCGAGGCGCCTCTCTCGGCGATGGGCCAGGTGTGCGGCACCTGCCGCATGGGCTCCGACCCCGCCAGCTCGGTGGTGGACCGCCGCGGCCGTTGCCATGAGCTCACCAACCTCTGGATCGCTGACGCCAGCGTCTTCCCCAGCTGTCCGTCGGTGGGGATCGGCCTCACGGTGATCGCCAATGCGCTGCGGATCGGTGAGGCCGTGCTGGAAGCGCTGTGAGCGAGCCCTCGGCTGAGCCTGGCGCATCGCCCCTGGCCTCCGAGCAGCGCCGCATCGCCGAGCGCGACCAGGAGGGGGTGCCCTGGGATCTGTGGGGCACCTACTTGCCGGAGCGCCAGTGGGGCACGGTGCGGGAGGACTACTCGGCCGATGGCGACGCCTGGCGCTCCTTCCCCCACGACCACGCCCGCTCGCGCGCCTACCGCTGGGGGGAGGACGGCCTGCTGGGGTTGTGCGATCGCCAGTGCCGCCTGTGTTTCTCGCTGGCGTTGTGGAACGGCGTGGATCCGATCCTCAAGGAGCGGCCTTTCGGGCTGGCGAACGGCGAGGGCAACCACGGCGAAGACCTCAAGGACTACTTCTTCCACCTGGCCAACACCCCCACCCATAGCTTTGCGCGGGGCCTCTACAAATACCCGCAGCAGCGTTTCCCCTACGAGCAGCTGCTGGCCGAGAACCGGGCCCGCGGCCGCGACCAGGCCGAATTCGAGCTGGTGGAGACCGGCATCTTCGCCGACGGGCGTTATTTCGATGTGTTTGTGGAGGTGGCCAAGGCCGCCCCGGATGACCTGGCCATCCGCGTGCGGGCGATCAACCGCGGCCCCGATCCGGCCCCTTTGCACCTGCTGCCCACCCTCTGGCTGCGCAATACCTGGTCGTGGGGCTATCCCGACGAACACGAAACGCCGATGGCCTTGGAGGGCGATGGGCTGGTGGCCCAGCCGGGGGGTGATCTGGGCCGTTACGAGCTGCACTGCCGTGAGAGCGGCCCCTGGTGGTTCACCGACAACGAAACGAACCAGCAGCGCTTGTTCGGCCAGCCCAATGGCAGACCCTTCCAGAAGGATGGCTTCCACCGCCACCTGATCGAGGGGGAGGCCGGGGCGATCAACCCGGCGCAGCGGGGCACCAAGGCCGCCCGCTGGCTGCTGCGCAGCGTGGAGCCCGGCGAGGAGTGGGTGGTGGCCCTGCGCCTGCGTGGCCCCAGCGCCGCAGCGGCGGAGCCCTTCGGCCCGGCGTTTGAGGCGCTCTTTGCCGCCCGCGAGCGGGAATGGCAGCAGTTCTTCGACAGCCGGGTGCCGGGCCTGGCGGAGGAGGAGCGGCGCATCCACACCACGGCCGCCGCCGGCTTGCTGTGGAGCAAGAAGGTCTACGGCTGGAGCGTGCTGCGCTGGCTTTCGGGCGATCCCACCGCGCCGCCGCCGCCGGCGCAGCGCTGGCAGTCGCCCAACCGCCAGTGGCAGCGGCTGCATGCCCAGGATGTGATCGCCATGCCGGATGGCTGGGAGTACCCCTACTTCTGCCAGTGGGATCTGATGTTCCACGCGGTGGCCTTCGCGAGCTTCGATCCGGCCACCGCCAAACACCAATGCACCCTGCTGCGCTCGCCCCACTACACGGCCCCCAACGCCCAGACGCCCGCCTACGAATGGGCCCTCTCCGACCCCAACCCACCGATCGGCGCCTGGGCGGCGATGCGCATCTTCCAGATCGACCGCAAGAGCAGCGAGGAGGCGGATCTGGTCTTCCTGCGGGCGGCGCTGCGCAAATTGATCCTGGAGTACGGCTGGTGGGCGAACCGCAACGACCGCTCCGGCGACAATGTGTTTGAGGGGGGCTTCCTGGGGCTCGACAACATCGCCGTGTTCGACCGCCGCTTCCCGCTGGCGGATGGCAGCCGCATCGAGCAGTGCGATGGCACCGCCTGGATGGCCTCCCTCAGCCTCAACCTGCTGACGATCAGCGTGGAGCTGAGCCGGGAGGAGCCGGAATATGCGGAGCTGTGCGAGCGATTCGTCTACGACTTTGTGCAGCTGGCCCTCACCCTCAACACCCCGGGGAACCGCGGCTATGTGAACTGGGATCAGGAGGATGGTTTTTATTACGACGTGATCAAGCGCCCTGATGGCAGCACGGAATTCCTGCGCACGCGCTCCGTTTCGGGCCTGATCCCGCTGCTGGCGGTGGCCAGCTTTGATGTCGACACCGTCAAGCGATTGCCGGTGCTGGAGGTGACCCAAAGCCTGGCCTGGTTTCTGCGGGAGCGCACCAGCCACGGCTGGTTGGTGGAAAACCTGGGCCGCTGGCGCAATGATCGCCTGCTGTTTTCGCTGGTGCCCGAAGAGCGGCTGCAGCGCATCTGCCGCCGCTTGTTCGATGAGGAGGAATTCCTCTCCCCCTACGGCATCCGCGCCCTCTCCAAGGTTTATGGGGAGCATCCCTACACCTTCACCCAGGGCAATGAGTCGCAGACGCTGGCCTACAGCCCGGCCGACAGCCCGGTGGCGATGTTCGGCGGCAACTCCAACTGGCGCGGACCGGTGTGGATGCCGATCAACTTCCTGCTGATCGAAGCGCTGCAGAAATTCGGCCACTATTACGACGACACCCTGCTGGTGGAGTTCCCCACCCGCTCGGGCCAGTGGTACACCCTCTGGGAGGTGTCGCTGCTGCTGGAGCAGCGGCTGGTGAACCTGTTCCGGCGCGGCCCCGATGGCGCTCGCCCCTTCCAGGGCCAGGAGCCCCTGTTCCGCAACGATCCCCACTGGCGCGATCTCTTGCTCTTCCACGAGTACTTCCACGGCGACAACGGCAGCGGCCTCGGCGCCAGCCACCAGACGGGCTGGACCGCGATGGTGGCCAAGATGATTCAGCAGCTCAACCGCTACCCGGTACCGCAGGCGCGGCCGGGGCCACCCCCATGAAACTCACCCGCGACAAACTGCGCCGCATCCGCCAGCGCCACCGGGGTTGCTGTCGCTGTTGCTCTGCCTGCTGGCGGCGGTGCTGTTGGTGTTTACCAGCCGTTTTTCGCCGCTGCGACGCAGTAAGAGGCTGATCTTCGGCCTTGGCAGCCTGGCGATCGCGATGGAGCTCCTCTGGCATGGGTCGCTGATCCTGGCGCCGTCGCTGGGGCGGTGGCTCACCTTTCTCCATGTGCTGATCTGGCTGTTGTTTCTGCTCACGGCCGTGGTGCGCAAGGTGCTCACCCTCAACCGTGAGCCGATCGTCACCGCCCTGTGGGTGCTCGCTCCGTCGTCCTTCAACGCCGCCGTGCTGCCGCCGGTGTCCGCCGGTCAGCCGCCCGTGCTGGCGGTGGCGCCCGCCCTGATGGTCTCGGCCTTTGGGGTGCTCACCGCCGTGGGCAGCAGCGTGCTCAATCCCGCCAGCGTCGGTGCCCAGGTGGTGGCCACCAGCCTGGCGATCACCGGCCAGCTTTATGTGGCGATCCTGATCGGCCTGATCCTGGGGCGGGCCCAGCGGCGGCTTTGAGCTGTCACCAGCGGCGCCGGCTCTGAGGCCGCCCATCATGGGGGTAGCTGGTGGCGCCCCTGCCATGGACCGTCTGCGCGAGTCAATGGCGGCCCTGGTCAGGGAACTGCTCCAGCTGGCGCTGCTCGGGCTGCTGGTGGGCCTGGCCTGCTGGCCCTTCAACCTCCTGGATCGCGTCCAGGATCGGCTGCTGGGGCTGTTGCCCATCTTCAGTGGCCGTCCCTGGAGCCCCCTCACCCTGGCCCTGGCGAGCTCCCCCGTCCTGGTGGTGCCCCTGCTGTTGCTCCTGCAGCGCGGCGTGTGGCCCCGGGGCGCCGGCTCCGGGATCCCCCAGACGATGACCAGCATCGATGAGCCCGCCCAGGCGGATCGGTTGCTGGGGATCCGGCCGACCCTGCAGCGCTTTGGCCTCTGGGCCGTCGCCACCCTCGCCCTGCTGCCCATGGGGCGCGAGGGGCCCGTGGTGCACGTGGGCGCCGCCGTGGCCCAGGCCCTGCGGCGCCGCTTTCCAGCCCTGGTGCCCCGCCTGGCGCCTGAGCACCTGCTGGCCCTCGGTGCCGGCGCCGGCCTGGCGGGGGGTTTCAACACACCGCTGGTGGGGGTGGTGTTCGTGATGGAGGAATTCATCGGCCGCTTCAGCGCCGTGTTGGTCTGGCCGGCATTGGTGGCCTGCGCGGTGGCGGCCGCCTTCAGCAACCTCACCGGCCAGCCGATGTTTGCCCTCGGGCGCCTCACCGCCGACAGCGCCGAACTCGTGCAGGTGCTCTGGGCCCTGCCGATCGGCGTGCTCGGCGGGCTGCTGGGGGCCCTCTTCGGAAGGCTGCTGCTGGCCTTCACCCGTTGGGCCGCCCCCGTGGTGCGTCGCCGTCCGCTGGCGATCGGCCTGGCGGTGGGGGGCAGCCTCAGCGCCTTCCTGCTGCTCAGCGGCGGCAGCAGCGGCGGCGATGGCGAGCTCCTGATGGTGCACCTGATCCATCGCGGCGCCGTCGGCGGCAGCCTCGGCCCGGGTCCGTTGGCGGATTGGCTCGCCCTCGCCCTGCGGCTGATCGGTCCGGTGCTGACCCTCGGCCTGGGCATCCCCGGTGGTCTGATCGATCCCTCCTTCGCCTTCGGGGCCCTGCTGGGCCACGGCCTGGCGGGGCTGGCGGGCCTGGGGGCGCTGGGCACGGCCCTGGGGATGGCGGCCGGCCTGGCCGGCGCCACCCAGCTGCCGGTGACCACCGTGCTCTTCGCCCTGCGGCTGGCGGCCGATCAGCAGCTGCTGCCCGGGCTGCTGGTGTCGGCTGTGCTCGCCGCCTACGTGAGCCGGCTGGTGCTGGATCGCCCCCTATATCACGCCCTGCGGGATCTCATGACCCCGGCGACACCACCGCCGCCGCCGGCGCTTCAGCAACCGCCGCCGACTCGCTGATCACCAGGGCCGAGCGCTGCCGCACCACGATCATCCACAGCCATTTGGTCAGCAGGATCAGGCGGTTCTCCCGCGCCGGCATGAAGGCCAGGTGGGCCAGGGCCCAGAGCAGGAAGCCGAAGGCGCCGCTCACCTTCCAGCCCCGCAGGTCGGCCACCGCGAACAGCGGACCGATCACCGCCATCGTGCCGAAATCCATGTAGCGGAACGGACGGTGCTCGCGGCCCCGGCTGCGCTCCAGGATGTCGCGGGCCACCCAGGTGCCCATCTGCACCGCCGGCCCCGCCATGCCCGGCAGCGGTTTGGCATCGGCGCTGGGGCTGTAGCTGCAGAGGTCGCCCACCACCCGGATCTCGGGATGGTCCGGGATCGAGAAATCGGGCGCCACCACCACCCGGCCCCCCTTGTCGAGCGGGCAGCCGGTGCGCTCCGCCAGCAGCCGGCCCAGGGAGGAGGGGGCCACGCCGGCGGTCCAGCAGATCGTGCCCGCCGCCAGGGTCTGCTCCGCCTCGCCCACGCTGAGCCGCACCAGCCGCTCCTCGATCGCCTTCACCCGCCCCCCCAGCAGCACCTCCACCCCGATCTGCTTCAGCCGGTCGCCGGCGGCGCGGGAGAGCTCCGGATCCATCGCCCGCAGCACCCGATCGCCCGGATCCACCAGGGTGACGCGGCATTTCGCCGGATCCAGCTGCTTGAACTCCCGCGCCAGGGTGTGGCGCATCAGGTCGATCAGCGACGCCGCCAGCTCACAGCCGGTGGGCCCGCCGCCGATCACCACCACCGACTGCAACAGCTCCCGCCGCTGGGCATCCGGCGTCTGCTCGGCCTCCTCCAGGGCGCTGAGCACATGGCGCTGAATCGTCTCGGCATCCGCGAGGGTTTTCATCGGGATCGCCTGCTGCCGCCAGTCGTCGTGGCCGAAGAAGCTGCTGGTGGCGCCCGCCGCCAGGATCAGGTGGTCGTAGCGGTAGCGGCGGTGGTTGAAGACCACCTCGCGGGCGGCCGGATCCAGGTCGTCCACCTCCCCCATCAGCACCTGCACGTTCGGGGCCCGGCCCACCAGCTGCCGCAGCGGCGAGGCCACATCGCTCTCCGACACCAATCCGGTGGCCACCTGATACAGCAGCGGTTGGAAGAGGTTGAAGTTGCGCCGGTCGATCAGGGTGACCCGCAGCTCGCTGCCGGCCAGGGCATGGGCGGCCTTGAGGCCGGCGAAGCCCCCGCCCACGATCACCACATGGGGGGCCTCGCGCGGCAGGGTTCCGGGGGGCTCGAGCTCCAGGAAGAAACGCTCGCGGACCATGGGGCAGCCACAGGGTGACCCAAGCTAGGCAGGGCCCCCCGGGCGGACCGCCCCTCACCCCCGACCGCCCCTCAAGCCGGATGCAGCTGGCGCATCTGCTCCTCCAGTCGCTGGCGCAGGCGGCCCTGCACAAGGGTGCAGAGCTGGTCCACCAGATCGCTGTCGGCCCACCAGATCGTGCGGCTGCCCTCGCGGGAGCAGCGCACCAGCCCCGCGCGCTGCAGCTGGCCGAGCTGGCGGCTGATGTGCGACTGGGAAAAGCCGGTGGCCTCGATCAACGAACCCACATCCAGGCCCCCCTGGCGCAGCAGACACAGCAACTGCAGCCGGGCCGGCTCACTGAGCAGGCGGAAGAACTTGCTGTATTCCTCCAGCAACTGGGGGGAGGGGATGGGGGCGATTGCGTCCATCGCGATCGGTGCACGACGTTGCCGCCATTTTTGCGAGCCCACTCCTGGATTGGGCTCAGAAAACAAACTCTCCCGCCTCGCTGGCCCCCCTCCCCCGTCAGGCCGCCATCCGCTGTTGCCGATCGCCGGCCCTACAGCGGCCGGAGCCGGTACTGGAGGATTCGTTGGTCTCGAGCAGCTGGGTCTCGAGCAGCTGGGTTGAGGATGCCCTGGCCTTGGTAGGCGGTGGCCCGCCGGCTCAGCACCACCGGCAGGGAGCCCGGATCGAATCCTTCCGCCCGTTCCGCTCCGTCATCACCCCCAGCGCGTCCGTCTGCTGGATCAGCTTTTCCATCAACGGCCGTTGCTTGCCGGTGCGCTTTTGCCGATCAGTGTGGGAAAGATTGGGAAAATCAATCTCCTGCTGGAGGCTGGCAAGATTCCGTTCTGGCAGTTCATAGGGCACCACACCGGGTAGTCGTACCCGAAGCCCGGGTTGCTCACGCTGAGCACCGGGTTGTGCCACTGCGGACCTGGCTCCGCCTCCGAGCGGCACGGGTCTGGGTGGAGTCGGGAAACGATCCCTAGCTTGGGAGTAGCTGCCGGCCGCCATGGCGAGCCCCCTATCACCCCCGCTGGAGCGGCGACGCCACCGTTTCTACAGCCGGCTCCTGGTTGTTTGCCTGCTGCTGCTAGGCACGTTCGTGCTCCCAGGCCGTGGCTCCCTGCTGATCTTTCCGGGGTATTCGCTGCTGTTGGCCATGGTGAGCTTCGAGCTGGGGGGCTCCCTCGATGGGGGCGAGCCGCGGTTGGCAGACCGTCTTTATCCCCTTCTGGGGCTAGTGGCGATCCTCTCGCAGCTGTACTGGCTGTTGGTTCCGCACCATGTGCGCTTCACGGGCAAGCTATTGGCGATTGTCTTTTCGCTGTTCTTCCTTTGGACCCTGCATCGGCTGGTGGGGGTGCTTGCCTTGGAGCAGCGCATCAGCCGTCGGGTGGTGGGTGGCGCCCTGGCGGGCTACTTGCTGCTGGGCATCTGTGGCGGCTTGCTGCTGTGCGTGATCGAATCGCTGCAGCCCGGCAGTTTCCGCAGTGCCCTCGATGGCGCCGATCCCCTGATGAGAGGCGGCGGTCTGCAGGACCTTTCCCCGCTCACTCTGATCTGGGAGAGCGACTTCTTGAAGGTCAACTACTTTGCGTTTGTGAGTCTCACCACCGTGGGCTATGGGGATATCATTCCCGTCAAGCCTTTGGCCCAGATGGTCAGTCTGATGCTGAGCATTGTGGGTCCGCTCTACATCGCGGTGGTGATGGGTGTGCTGATCAGCCGGTTCACCTCCCAGATCGAGAGGGGCGATGCAGGCAGGTAGGGGCCCCCATGGGCCGGCGTGGGGCCCGGGCGGGATCAGCGTGCGCTCAGGCCAGGCAGGGCTCAAGGCTGGCACGCATGGCATCGGCTGAGGCGGGCAGCTCCTGCACCGGTTGGGTGAAAACGTAGCCGTGGCCGTAGACCGTCTGGATCAGGTCGCGGCTTAGGTCGGTGCTGGCGAGCTTGCGGCGTAGGCCATGCATGGTGCGCGCCAGGCTGATGTCAGTGGCCTCGGAGTGGCCCCATACCTTCTCAATCAGATCGTTCTTGCTGATCACCCGGCCACCCTGCTGGCAGAGGCAGGCGAGCAGGCGGCGTTGCATCGGCGCGAGGGGCACCAATCGCCCGCGGCACCACAGGGTGTTGTCGGGGGCAAGGCAGTAGGGGCCGAATTGGTAGCCAGTCATCGCAGTGGTACACATGAATGTTTCCCAATTCTTGCCTTTTCCTCCTCCTTAAGGCGATACCTGGTATCAGGTATTTCCCGCCCTGCCGGCGCAGCGGCTTGCCACAGTGGGGCCCCCGCCTGGCTGGCCATGTCCACCCCCACCCTGCCCCTGGCTGGCCGCGTTGCCCTGGTCACCGGCGGCGCCCGGCGGGTGGGGGCCGCCATCGTCGAGCACCTGCATGGGGCCGGAGCCTCGGTGGTGATCCACTACGGGCGTTCGGCGGGGCCGGCCCGGGAGCTGGCGGAGCGGCTCGAGGCCAGCCGCCCGGGCAGCACCGCCCTGCTGGCGGCCGATCTGCTGTGCGAGCAGGAGCGCGATCGGCTGGTGCCCGCCGCGGCCGCCGCCTTCGATGGCCTCGATCTGCTGGTGAACAACGCCTCGATCTTCCGCGCCACCGCCTTCGGCTCGATCGGTGAGGACGACTGGCACGCCCTGATCGACAGCAACCTCAAGGCGCCCCTGTTCCTCAGCCAGGCGGCGTTGCCCTGGCTGCGCCGCCGCCAGGGGTTGATCGTGAACATCGTCGACATCCACGCCCGCCGGCCCCTGGGGGGCTTCCCCCTCTACTGCGTGGCCAAGGCGGGTCTGCAGATGCTCACCTACGCCATGGCCCGCGAGCTGGGGCCTGAGGTGCGGGTCAACGGCGTGGCCCCAGGGCCGGTGCTCCGTCCCGATGACATGGACGGCGTGGTGTGGGACAAGGCGATCCTCGAGCGCATCCCCCTGCGCCGCGAGGGCGAGCCCGCCGATGTGGCCGCCTGCGTGCTGTACCTCGCCACCACCGGGAGCTACGTAAACGGCCAGGTGATCGCCGTGGATGGCGGCCGCAACCTGGGCTTCTGAGCGGCGCTCACTGGCGGGCGCCGCAGTGGGGGCAGCGGGCGGCTGGGTCGCTGGGGGCCCCGTCCTCGCCCGGATCGGTCGTGCGGCGGCGCTGCGCCGCCTGGCCGATCTCCACGGTCAGGATGCCGGTGGGCACCGCCAGGATGCTGTAGCCGATCAGCATGGTGGTGGAGGCCACCAGGCGCCCCAGGGGGGTCACCGGCGCCACATCGCCGTAGCCAACGGTCGTGACCGTGACGATCGCCCAGTAGATCCCCACCGGGATGCTGCGGAAGGCGGGGTTGAGGCTGCTCTCCAGCGCGAACATCAGGGCGCCGATCAGCACCACCAGCGTCGCGATCGCCAACAGGAACACGGCGATCTTGCGGCGACCTGCCCAGAGGGCGGTCCACAGCAGGTCGGAGGCCTGCAGGTAGCTGCCCAGCGCCAGCACCTGGAAGATGCGCAGCAGCCGCAGCACCCGCACCACGATGAAGGTGTAGGCGCCGGGGAGCGCCAACCCCAGGAAGCTGGGCACGATCGCCAGCAGGTCCACGATGCCGAAAAAGCTGCGGGCGTAGGCGGCGGGAGCGGGGGCGCAGAGGAGCCGCAGCAGATACTCCAACGTGAACAGCACGGTGAAGGTCCACTCCGCCGCTCGGAAGGCGCCCAGCCAGCGCTGGCCGAGCTCCGGATCGCTCTCGAGCACCACCGCCGCCACGCTCAGCAGGATCACGCCGAGGAGCACCAGGTCGAAGCGGCGACCGGCGGGGGTGTCGGCCTGGAAGATCGTGCGGTGGAGCCGCTCACGGCCCACCAGAGCGCGCAGTGCCAGGGCCAGGCCCAGGAGCACCCCCAGCAGAGCCAGGATTTCGAGCCCCGGCGGTACCGGGATGGCGATCAGGTCGCGCATCCGCGGGCCGGGGGCGGTCAGGCGACGGCCGCGAAGCTCTCGCGGAAGGCCTCGAGGGTGGCGTCGATGTCGGCGTCGGAATGGGCCAGGGAGGTGAAGCCGGCCTCGAAGGAGCTGGGGGCCAGATACACGCCGCGCTCAAGCATCGCCCGGTGCAGGCGGCCGAAGCGGGCGCTGTCGGTGGCCTTGGCCTCCTCGAAGTTGCGCACCGGCCCCCCACAGAGGAAGAAGCCGAACATGGCGCTGATGTTGCCGCCGCTGTAGGGCAGGCCGGCGGCGCGGGCCGCTTCGCCGATCCCTTGGCTCAGGCGGCGGGTGATCGTTTCCAGTCGTTCGTAGGTGCCGGGCTTCTTGAGCAGCTCCAGGGTGCGGATGCCGGCGGTCATCGCCAGGGGGTTGCCGCTGAGGGTGCCGGCTTGATACATCGGGCCCGCCGGCGCCACCATCGCCATGATGTCGGCGCGGCCGCCGTAGGCGCCCACCGGCAGGCCGCCGCCGATCACCTTGCCCATGGTGGTGAGGTCAGGGGTGATGCCGAAGCGGGCCTGGGCGCCGCCGTAGCTGATGCGGAAGCCGGTCATCACCTCGTCGAACACCAGCAGGGCGCCGTGCTCACGGGTGAGTTCGCGCAGGCCTTCGAGGAAACCGGGCTCCGGGGTGATGAAGCCGGCATTGCCCACCACCGGCTCCAGGATCACGCCCGCCACCTCGCCGGCGTTGGCGGCGAACAGTTGCTTGACCGCCTCCAGGTCGTTGTAGGGGGCGGTGAGGGTGCTGGCGGTGACGGCGCGGGGCACGCCGGGGGAATCGGGCAGGCCCAGGGTGGCCACCCCGGAGCCGGCCTTCACCAGAAACATGTCGGCGTGGCCGTGGTAGCAGCCCTCGAACTTGATCACCTTCTCGCGGCCGGTGAAGGCCCGCATCAGGCGCAGCACCGCCATGCAGGCCTCGGTGCCTGAGTTCACGAAGCGCACCATCTCCACCGACGGCACCGCCTCAATCACCAGTTCGGCCAGCTGGTTCTCCAGCTCGCAGGGGGCCCCGAAGCTGGTGCCCTTCTCGAGCGCCTCATGGAGGGCGGAGATCACCTCGGGGTGGGCGTGGCCGCAGATGGCCGGGCCCCAGCTGCCCACGTAATCGATGTAGCGGTTGCCATCCACGTCCCAGGCGTAGGCGCCCTTGACGCGATCAAACACGATCGGCTGGCCGCCGACGGAACGGAAGGCCCGCACGGGGGAGCTGACGCCGCCGGGCATCAGTTTCTGCGCTGCCGCGAAGATCTCCTGGGAGCGGGTGGTCGTGAGAGCAGCGGCGGCGGGAGGTGCGGAGAAAGGGGCCGAACTCAAGGGGGGATCCGCGGACGGAAGCGACAGTGCATCGACCATCCTCACCCAGAGAGGGCCTGAAGTGCGCAAAACGCGGCTCGGTTTGGGCAATGTTTTGCAGTGATGCGCCCTTTACCCCCGTGCCCTGCGGCGCTGGGTCAGCATGGTTCCGGCCCCAGTCCCCGCCCGTGACGACCGCCACCCCTCCCCAGGCCCGTCCCACCACCGCCCCCATCGACTGGGGGCGCTTCGCCCGCCTCTGCCGCGCCATCCTCCCGGCTCGCTCGGTGGTGTCGGCCCCCCAGGAGCTGCTCAGCTACGACTGCGACGGCCTCACCCTGCACCGCCATGCGCCGCCCCTGGTGGTGCTGCCGGAAACCCGCGACCAGGTGGCCGCCCTGGTGAGCCTCTGCGCCCGTGAAGGGGTGCCCTTCATCGCCCGCGGCAGCGGCACCGGCCTCTCCGGCGGGGCGTTGGCGGAGCAGGAGGCACTGGTGATCGCCACCAGCCGCATGCGCCGCATCCTGGCTGTGGATCTGGCCAACCGCACCGTCACGGTGGAGCCGGGGGTGATCAACAGCTGGGTGACGCGGGCGGTGGCCGGCGACGGCTTCTATTACGCCCCCGACCCCTCCAGCCAGGTGGCCTGCAGCATCGGCGGCAATGTGGCCGAGAACTCCGGCGGCGTGCATTGCCTCAAGTACGGGGTCACGAGCAACCACGTGCTGGCCCTGGAGGTGGTGCTGCCCGACGGCACGGTCACCACCCTGGGCAGCGGTCTGGCGGAATCGCCGGAGCTCGACCTGCGCGGGGTGTTCATCGGCAGTGAGGGCACGCTGGGGATTGCCACGGCGATCACCCTGCGCCTGCTGCGCACCCCCAAGAGCGT
>CANEWU010000019.1 GCA_947442825.1 Synechococcaceae cyanobacterium | reverse complement strand
TCAGGCGAGTGCCCGCTCCATCACCAGCTTGTTGCCACCATCCGGCAGGTGGTCGTAGCGGATCATCCAGCCGAAGTCTCGGCGCAGCCGGCTCAGCATCACCAGTCCCCACTGCGAATCTTGATCCGGCAGCTCAGGCACACCATCCGCATCCGCCTCTGATGGGGTATTCGATGGATTGCTTTCCCCCGAAGTCTTCATGGTTCTCGCATCGTTTTTCCATGCGCTTGTGATATTGAAAGGAGAGCCCTGATCAACAATATGGAGCTGCAGGTGGGTCGGAGTGATGTTTAGCGTCACCTTCACAGGAGGAGGGGGCAGCAGGGGGCCGTGGGCATGGCGAACGGCGTTCGTGAATCCCTCCACCAGCGCCGTCTGGGCCTGGATCCAGAGCAAGGGATCCAGGCCAGCAGGGCGGTGCCGATTGAACCAGTCGAGCAGGCTCTGGGTTGCTTCAAGCCTGCTGGGAAAGCTGGATTCGCGGGTTCCATGGGTGAAGGGAGCGGCCATCATTCAGGATGCCCCTGAGCGCTTGCTGAAGATCACCGTAAATGTCTTGAGGATTAACCACAGGTCGTATCCGAAGCTCCAGTTGTCCTGGTAACGCAAGTCGAGCCGGATTACATCCTCGAAGTCGAGCACGATCGCGATGAAGCCTTGGCCGCCACTGATGCGAAAACCCGATTTCTAGCAAGCATGAGCCATGAGATCCGTACCCCGTTAAATGCGGTGATCGGCATGGCCGAACTGCTTAACATGAGTAATCTAGACGCCGGTCAGAGCGAGATGGTCGAAACCATTCGCTGTAGTGGCGAGCACCTGCTCAGCCTGATTAATGACATCCTTGATATCTCGAAAATTGAGAGTGGCCACCTCCAGCTGAATCCCCGTACCTTCGACCTCCCTGCCCTCATTCAGGACTGCCATAATCTCTTTCGTTACCAGGAGATCCGGGGCAAGGTCGGCCTGGAACTATTTCACTCAGCTGAACTGCCGCGCTGGCTGTATGGCGATGATCTGAAACTTTGTCAGATTCTGATAAACTTATTGGGCAATGCCTTTAAGTGCACTTTTCAAGGCTCCATACGACTTTCTGTGGAGGTGGCTGCACGGCTGGGCAATGAACTGAAGCTGCTGATTCGTGTTGCTGATACGGGCATCGGCATAGCAGCTGATCGTTTGCCCCTGATCTTCGAGGAGTTCACGTCCCACCCCCCGAATACAGCCCAGAACAGCCAGAGTACGGGGCTTGGCCTTTCCATCTGTTCCCGGCTCTGTCAACTGATGGGGGGCACGATCTCCCTGGAGACACGCCCCGGTGAAGGTAGCTGTTTCACGGTTCAGCTCCCCTTCCTGGTCACGGAGCAGCATCAACCCATTGCTGAACCGACGGTTGCCGGCGATGGCTACAAGGGGGTCGGTGTCCTCGTGGTCGATGACAACCGCGTCAACCAGCGGGTGCTGGAGTTGATGCTCCTCAGGCTGGAGATCCAGCCCGAGTTGGTGGGCGATGGTGATGCCGCCATTGCGCGCGTCGAGGCCGGTGGTATCGACCTGGTGTTCATGGACATCGAAATGCCCCTTCTGGATGGAATGGAGGCGACCCGTCGGCTTCGCGCTGCCGGCTACAGCGATCTCTATGTGATCGCACTCACCGCCTTCTCCTTTAATGCCTTCAGGAAGGACTGTGAAGCCGTTGGAATGAACGACTTCTTGACGAAACCACTGCGCACTGAAGATCTCCTTGCGGCTTTGAATCGTTTTTGGTTATGGAGACACCGTAGCGTCACTGGATCTCCTGCATGAGCAGCCTGGCTCTGGGCATAGCGACAACGATCCATGCCAGATCAGTGTGAGGCGCTATCAAGGCGTGATCATCCAGTAGGACACTCCTCACTGCCCCCGGATCTTATGTCGCGGCTTAAGCGAAGCCGGATGGAGGGCAACCTCTAATGTGCCTTGGGGACAAAGGGTTTTGCGGGATGTATCCCTGTCAAGAGATAACTGGCAAGGAGACGCTGAAGCTCCTTTTCCGTCGTGGCGCAGAAGCGCACCTTTGCCGTCTCCCGTTCCCGAGGAAAGTTGGGCATCGCTCTTTCAGCGAGTCAAGCCTGTAGGCGGCATTCTCTGCCCGGTTGCAGTGGAATCGGCGCGAGGCCAATCCGACACCCTGCTGATGTATGCGGATCTGCGTCAAGGAGGTGGGCTTCCACCCCAATGCACGTCTGGCTCTTACAGCCGCAGCGCAAACCCGTCACGGCGGTGGAAATCGGCCTCTGTGCCCGGGTGCAGCAGGGCCCAGTAGCTGCAAGTGCCGTCGCGGCCCTGCAGCACCGCCGTGATCGCTACCTCTAGTTCTGGGGCCGCCGCGAGCTCGGGGGGGAGGGGGGTGTCCAGCTGCAGCTCCAGGATTCCGTTGCCCTCGCCGTCGCTCCCGCCGTCTTTGCGGCGCAGGGGCAGGCCACACCAGGACGGATCGGGGGTCAGGCCCTGGCGGTACCCCTCCAGCCGGTACACGGCCCAGTCGCCGTTGGGGGAGAGGTTGAGCTCCCGGTAGCTCCCCTGCCCCGGCAGCGCCAGGAACAGCTCCACGCAGCTGGCCTGCCACAGCCCATCACGGCGCTGGGGGGAGGGGGTCAGAGGGGGGATCGCCAGCGTCTGCTCCGGGTCGTGCAGCCGGTAGGTCACCGTCAGCTGCTCCCCTTGGCGGCGGATCCAGCCGTCCACCGCCAGCCCCCGGGGTACCGGCGGCTCGGGGAAGGGCAGCAACTGGAAGGCCTGCCCCAGCTCCGCCGCGTTCGACCCCGCGCCGCCACCGCCCATCACGCCACCGCCCATCAGCCCCCACCCTCCCGCAGCCGGGCCACGATCGCCTCCAGGTCCGCCGCCTGCGCCTCGATGCTCTCGGTGAGCTGGAACTGCACCAGCGCCCGCGCCAGGTTGTGGCCCGGTCGCGTGGTGCGGAAATACACGTCGCCCGCCAGGTGGTCGGCTAGGAAGCGCAGCCCCAGCTCGAAGGCGATCAGCCGGATCGCCGGCACCACATAGGCGTAGTCGGCCTCCTCCAGGAAGCCCCGCGCCGCCCCCAGGTACCCCGTCAGCAGCGCCTCCGCCAGCGATGGATCAAACCGCACCGCCCGCCAGTCCTCCGTTTCCTCCCCCAGCGGATTGCAGGCCGAGCGCAGGCAGTCGCCGATGTCCCACTGCACCAGCCCCGGTTTGACCGTATCGAGATCCACCAGGCCGATCGCCGCGCCGCTGCCGGCATCGAGCAGCACGTTGTTCACCTTCGGGTCGCCGTGGATCGGCCGGGGCCGCAGCTCGCCCCGCTCCCGCGCCCCCTCCAGCACATCCGCCAGCTCCTCCCGCTCCGCCACGAACGCCTGGGCCCAGGCCAGCTCCTCCCCCACCGGCCCCCGGTGCTCCGCCAGGGCGAGGCGGTACTGGGCCAGATAGAGCGGCGTGACGTGAAAGCCCTCCAAGGTGTCCGCCAGGCGCTCCACCGGCAGGTCGTGGATCAGGGCATGGAACGAGCCCAGGGCCTGGCCCACTTCACGGGCCTGCTCCGCATCCTCCGGCACATCCACCGTGCGGGAGCCCTCCACGTAGGTGAGCATCCGCCAGAACGACTCCCCGTCCTCCACCCATGCCTCCTCCCCGTCGCGGGCCGGCACCACCTGGGGCAGCGTCCAGTGCCGCTCAGCCGGCCCCCCATCCCGCTCCAGCCGCCCATCCCGCCCCAGCCGCTTGGCCACATGGCCCAACAGGGTTTGCAGATTGCCCATCACCCAGCGGGGCTGGCGGAACACCCGCGTGTTGAGCCGCTGCAGCACATAGCCCGGTTGCCCCGGCGCCTCCACCCGCACCAGGAAGGTGTCGTTGACATTGCCATTGCCGAGCGGCGCCACCGACGCCACCGGGCCGGCGATCCGGAAGCGTTCAGCCACCGCCCGGGCGACAGCGCAGGCTCCGGCCGCGGCATCGGGGGAGGGGGAGGCGCACATGGCGGGGACAGGCGCCAAGGGCCGCGATCCTGCCACGGGATCCGATCGGCCAGACTGGGCCCCCCACGGCCGTTTCCTCCCCCCGCATGGTCGCCAGCGCCCCCGGCAGCTCCTTCACCCGTGACGCCGCTGCGCGCGCCTTCCCCCTGGCGGCGATCACCGGCCACGGCACCCTCAAGCTCGCCCTGCTGCTCGCCGCCGTTGACCCGGGCCTCGGCGGGGTGGTGATCGCCGGCGGACGGGGCACCGGCAAGTCGGTGTTGGCCCGCGGTCTGCACGCCCTGCTGCCGCCCATCGATGTGCTCGATCTCGGGCCCGGGCTCCCCTCCCTCAACACCGATCCCACCCGCCCCGACGACTGGGATGCCCCCACCCGCCTGCGGGTTCAGGAGTGCGGCGGCGATCCGGAGGGGCTCGACCGTTCGGCCCTGCTGCCCACCCGGGTGGTGCCCGCCCCGTTCGTGCAGGTGCCCCTGGGGGTCACGGAAGACCGCCTGCTCGGCTCGGTGGATGTGGCCGCCTCCCTGGCCGCCGGGGCGCCGGTGTTCCAGCCGGGTCTGCTGGGGGAGGCCCACCGCGGCGTGCTCTACGTCGATGAGTTCAACCTGCTCGACGACGGCATCACCAACCTGCTGCTGGCGGCGGTGGGCAGCGGTGAGAACCGGATCGAGCGCGAGGGGCTCAGCCTCAGCCATCCCTGCCGCTGCCTGCTGATCGCCACTTACAACCCGGAGGAGGGGGCGGTGCGCGACCACCTGCTCGATCGCTTTGCCATCGCGTTGTCGGCGAATCAGCTGCTGGAGGTGGAGCAGCGGGTGGCGATCACCCGCTCCGCCCTCGACCATGGCGCCGGCAGCGAGGCCTTCCGCGACCGCTGGCAGGAGGAGACCGATGCCCTGGCCACCCAGCTGCTGCTCGCCCGCCAGTGGCTCCCCGATGTGTCGATCGCCCGTGAGCAGATCGCCTATCTGGTGAAGGAGGCGATCCGGGGTGGGGTGGAGGGCCACCGGGCGGAGCTGTTCGCCCTGCGCGTTGCCCGCGCCCATGCGGCCCTGAGCGGCCGCGACCGGGTGGAGGCCGACGACCTGCAGGTGGCGGTGCGGCTGGTGATCGCCCCGCGCGCCCTGCAGCTGCCGCCGCCGGATCCCGATCAGCCCCTGCAGCCGCCGCCGCCACCCCCGCCGCCGCCGTCGTCCGACGAGTCGTCGTCCAACGAGCCCCCGGATCCCGGCCCGGACGAGCCGCACGACACCGACGAGCCGGACGATCCCGACGAGCCGGACGGGGACGAGAACGACCTTGACAACGACAACGACGACGACGACGACGACGAGGACGACGAGGACACCCCCGAGGACCAGGCGCCCCCCTCGATTCCCGAGGAGTTTCTGCTGGATCCAGAGGCCACCCCGCTGGATCCCGACCTGCTGCTGTTCTCCGCCGCCAAGGCTCGCGCCGGCGCCAGCGGCAGCCGCTCGGTGGTGCTCAGCGACAGCCGGGGTCGCTACGTGCGGCCGATGCTGCCCCGCGGCCCCGTGCGTCGCATCGCTGTCGATGCCACCCTGCGGGCCGCTGCCCCGTACCAGAAGGCGCGCCGGGAGCGCGAACCCGGCCGCCGGGTCATCGTCGAGGACGCCGACCTGCGCGCCAAGCAGCTGCAACGCAAGGCCGGCGCCCTGGTGATCTTCCTGGTGGATGCCAGCGGCTCGATGGCCCTCAACCGCATGCAGAGCGCCAAGGGGGCCGTGCTGCGCCTGCTCACCGAGGCCTACGAAAAGCGCGATGAGGTGGCCCTGATCCCCTTCCGCGGCGAGGCCGCCGACGTGCTGCTGCCCCCCACCCGCTCGATTACCGCCGCCCGCCGCCGGTTGGAATCGATGCCCTGCGGCGGCGGCTCACCGCTGGCCCACGGCCTCACCCTGGCGGCGCGGGTGGGCGCCAACGCCCTGGCCACCGGCGATCTGGGCCAGGTGGTGGTGGTGGCGATCACCGACGGCCGCGGCAACGTGCCCCTCGCCCGCTCCCTCGGCCAGCCGGAGCTGGAGGGGGAGGAGCCCGTCGATCTGCGGGAGGAGGTGAAGCAGGTGGCGGGCCGCTACCGCTCCCTCGGCCTGAAGCTGCTCGTGATCGACACCGAGCGCAAGTTCATCGGCAGCGGCATGGGCAAAGATCTGGCGGAGGCCGCCGGCGGCAAATACGTGCAACTCCCCCGCGCCAGCGACCAGGCGATCGCGGCGGTGGCGTTGGAGGCGATTAGTGGCGTTTAGCTGAGTCGTCCCAGCAAGCCCGTTCATCTGCTCGCAACGCCAGCGCTGATGTGGCCCCTTGAATGGAATGAACGCACTGAGGTCATGTCGTTGGCCCTCACCCTTCTCCCAGTGGCCCTCCCCATCCCAGTCGCCCTGCTGGCCCCGTCGCTGATCGCCCTTTCGTTGGCCGCGCCGACGGCTGCCCAGGCCGGTAGCCGCACGCTCCAGGTGGCGCCGCTGATCAGCCGATCCCCCAGCGGCCCCTGCCCCCCCTCCGTGCGCCTGGAGGAAAGCCACCAGCCCTATCGCGAGGGCAGCTACGAACTGGTGGGCAGGGCATCGTTGCCGGAGATCGCCAGCGGCTGGCGGCTGGAGAGTCGTGATGCCTTCAGCGCCACCTGGGTGGCCCCCCTACGACCTGCCTACCAGCGCTGCCGGGCGGCGGCGGGCTTGGTGCGGGTCGACAACGAGCCGGTGCGGGAGCACGCCTACCTACGGCTGCGCTTCGATGGCGGCCAGCTGCGCCTGATCCTCGACATGACCGGCCTGCGGGATCCCAACGGCTACACACCATCCATCCTCAGCGCCGGATTGCGGGAGGGCGTGCCGGTGTGGCGCTGGGGCGGCAGCGATTGAGCTGCCCTCAGCGTGGTGTGAGCGCCGGCGCCTTGCTGCGCGGGGCCAGGCGGTCGTCGAGATCCTTCTGGCGCTGGCGTTCCTGGCGCTGGCGGGCCTGCTCGCGCTGCTCTTTGGCGCGGGCGGCGTCGGTTTGGGCGGGGTAGAGCTCCTCGAAGAAGCGGCCCAGCCCCACCGACACCGAGCGGATGTCATCGACGAACTTCGGATCGCCGGTGAGCTTGCGCACATCGCCCCCTACCGCTTCCCATTGGTCGGTGAGGCGGCGGGCATTGGCCAGGGTGGCCTGCAGGTCGGCCAGGCTGCGGGGGTTGTCGAGGGCGGCGGTGATGTTGCGGGCGCTGCGGCTGGCCTTGGCCGCGTCGGCGCTGGCGGCCTCGATGCTGCGGCTGGCGGCGGTCACGTTGGTGACGATCGGATCGGTGCGCTTCAGCACCTGGTTCAGATTGGTCACCAGCGTGCGCCCGTCGCGCAGGAACACCTCAGCATTGCGGGTGAGCTTCTCGGTTTCGCGGGCGGTGCGCTCGAAGGTCACCGTGGCCTCCACCATCTTGTCGATCAACTTGGCTTGCTCCGCCTGATCGAGCAGGGTCTGCACCGTTTCGGTTACGGAGTCGATCGTGGGGGCGGCCACGCCCGACACACGCCCGCCGTTGCACACCATCCGCAGCGGGTCGCAGCTGCGATCCCGCGGGCTGGGGGAGCCGGCGGGCAGCGGCTTTCCGGCGCTCAGCAGCGCCACTGCCGCATCGCCCCCCAGGAGCGAACTGGCGGCGATCCGCGCCACCACCGGCCGGGCGATGCGCAGATCGGGATCGGTGATCTCCAGGTCGGCCACCACCGTGTCATTGCGCACATCCACCCGCCGCACATTGCCCACCAGCACCCCGCGGAAGGTCACCGGCGAGCGCTCTGCCAGGCCGGCGGCATCGGCGAAGCGGGCCTCGATCGCCCAGGTGTTGCGGCTCAGGGAGACGCCCCGCAGCCAGGCCCAGAAGCCCAACCCCCCAGCCAGACCAGCTAACAACGAAAACCCGACGAGAGCCTCACGGACACTGCGGCGCATGGCTCAGAGCTCGGCCGGCTGCATCGGTCCGAGCAGACTACCGCTCCGGAACTGGACGACGTAAGGATTTTCGCTCTCGCGGAACTCCGCCAGCGTGCCCCGCCAGCGGAAGCGGCCCTCATACAGCAGGATCACCCGCTCGGCGCAGCGCTCGATCGTGCTGATCACGTGGCTCACCACCACCGAGGAGGCGTTGGCGATCTCGGTGGTGCGCACGATCAGGTCTTCCACCCTTGTGCAGGCCACCGGATCCAGTCCGGCGGTGGGTTCGTCGAACAGCAGCAGCGGCACCCGACCGTTGCTGGCGCTCGGGTCGTCGATCAGCGCCCGCGCGAAGCTCACCCGCTTCTGCATGCCGCCGCTCAGCTCCCCGGGCAGCCGTTCCTCGATGCCGATGAGCCCCACCGCCTCCAGCACGCGGCTCACCCGTTCGCGGATCTCCCGCTCTGACAGGAGGCGGTTGCGGTACAGCAGGAACCCCACGTTCTCCCGCACCGTGAGCGAGGCCAGCAGGGCGGGGTTCTGGAACACCAGCCGCACGTCGGGGGGATGGCGCTGATCCAGGCGCAGGTAGGTCTGGTCCTCGCCGTGGATGCGCAGCACCCCGGAGCTCGGTAGCTGCAGACCCGCCAAGAGCCGCAGGATCGTCGACTTGCCGGCACCGGAGGGGCCCACCACCATCAGCCGCTCGCCGGCCCAGAGGTTCAGGTCGACGCCATCGAGCACCGGTTTCTTGTCGCCCCAGCGCATCGTCACCCGATGCATTTCGGCCACTGGCAGCTCGCCGCCAGCGGGCGCCGCTCCGGCCAGGGACTCCGCGGTGGGGCTCGCGTCGGGGATCGCGGTGGGGCGGGAGGATTCGATGGGCGCGACGCGGCGGGCCAGGCCCATCCTGCCGTTCCCGGGAGGCCATTTCATTCGTACGATTCGGGCACTGTCCGCTGCCTGCGCACGCGCCCCCCTTGCCCATCCGCGGCCCCGGCGCCCCATTCCGCAAGCTGCGGCGTCCCCCCGACCGTCCCGGCTGGGTGGGCCGCGGCGATCTGCGCCAGCAGGATCTGGTGAGCCGCTCCCGGCGCGCAGCCCGCTGGCTGCAGCCCGGCCTGGAGGTGAAGCGCTGGATGGTGAGCTCCGGTCTTGGCCTGCTGATCGTCTTGATCGGGGCCGCCATCTGGGCCGACCTTCAGCCGATCTACTGGAGCCTCGAGACGCTCAAATGGGGCCTCACCCGCGTCACCCAGGTCTTGCCCCGGGGCATCACCGGGCCGGTGGTGTTGGTGGTGGGGGCCGGCCTGATCTGGTTGGGCCAGAGCCGCAGCTTCGGATCGATCCAGCAGGCCCTCGCCCCCGAGAAGGACACACTCCTGGTGGATGCCCTGCTGGCCCAGCGCCGGCTCAACCGCGGCCCGAGCATCGTTGCCATCGGCGGCGGCACCGGCCTCTCCACCCTGCTCAGCGGCATCAAGCGCTACAGCAGCAACATCACGGCGATCGTCACCGTCGCCGATGACGGGGGCAGCAGTGGCGTGCTTCGCCGTGAGTTCGGCATCGCCCCGCCGGGCGACATCCGCAACTGCCTGGCCGCCCTGGCCCGCGAGGAGCCCCTGCTCACCCGCCTGTTCCAGTACCGCTTCAAGTCGGGCAGCGGCCTGGAGGGCCACAGCTTCGGCAACCTTTTCCTCACCGCCCTCACGGCGATCACCGGCAACCTGGAGTCGGCGATCACCGCCAGCAGCCGCGTGCTCGCCGTGCAGGGCCAGGTGGTGCCCGCCACCAACGCCGATGTGCGGCTCTGGGCCGAGCTGGAGAACGGCGAGCGGATCGAGGGGGAATCGCGCATTGGCAATGCCCCCAGCCCGATCGTGCGCCTCGGCTGCACCCCCGAGCGGCCGCCGGCCCTGCCCCGGGCCCTTGAGGCCATCGCCCATGCCGATCTGATCGTGCTCGGCCCTGGCAGCCTCTACACCTCCCTGTTGCCCAACCTGCTGGTGCCCGAGCTGGTGTCGGCGATCCGCCGCAGCAAGGCGCCGCGCCTCTACATCTGCAACCTGATGACCCAGCCGGGGGAGACCGACGGTCTCGATGTGACCGGCCACCTGCGGGCGATCGAGGCCCAGCTCGCCAGCCTGGGGGTCAACGAACGGCTGTTCGACGCCGTGCTCGCCCAGGAGGAGCTGGCGCCCTCGCCCCTGGTGTCCAACTACCGCCTGCGCGGTGCCGAGCCGGTCACCTGCGATGTGGCTGGCCTCAGCGCACGCGGTTACGAGGTGATGCTGGCGCCCCTGCAGGGCACCCGTCCGAGCCCCGCCCTGCGCCATGACCCCCGGGCGGTTGCCCATGCGGTCATGCGCTATTACCGCCGCCACCGCCGCGATCGCCACCCGGCCGGCCGCGCTCAGTAGGCCCGCAGGCCGCGTTCAGTAGGCGTCCTGCATTTCGTAGAAGTCGGGCTGCACATAGTCCTTGCGCAGCGGCCAGCCTTTCCAGTCTTCCGGCATCAGCAGCCGTTTGGGATGGGGATGGCCCTGGTATTCGATGCCGAACATGTCGAAGGTTTCCCGCTCCTGCCAGTCGGCCCCGTGGAACAGGCCGTAGAGGCTGGGGATCGACGGGGTGCCGTCGCGAGGTACAGAAACCTTCAGCCGCACCTCCTCGGGGCGCAGGTCGCTGGCCAGGGGGGCGCCGGGGGCCAGGGCCCCCACCTTCTCCGCCAGGCTGGCGAGGCGCACCAGGTGGTAGAAGCTCACGAGTTGCCCGCCGGGGCCTTCGTCGAGGCCTCCCTGGCATTGCAGGTAATCGAAGCCCCAGGCCTTGAGTGCCGTGGCCACCAGGGGCAGGGCCTCGGCTTCGATACCCAGCACCTCCACCCCCAGGTGGTCGGGACCGAGCAGCTCGTGGGTGAAGCCCTGCTGGCTCAGCCAGCTGCTCACCGGGCCCGGGGCGGCGGGGGTGGCCTCAAGGGCGGCGGGGGTGGGCTCAGGCATCGGCGGCGGGGGCGGCGGGGCTAGGGGCAGCGGGCACGGCCGCGGGTTCAACAGGGGCGGCGGCGGCGCCCACCGGCAGGGCGGCGGAGGCCGCCAGGGCGGCTCGCTGGGTTTCGGCCCGCAGGTAGGCGCCGGTGATCTGGGGCTCCACCTGCCGCAGCTGGTGCGGAACGGTGACGTAGCGGTGGGTGGGCCGCCGGCGACCCCGCTCGGCCAGGGCCTCGTTGCCCACCTTCTTGCGCAGCTTGATCACCGCATCAAAGATTGCCTCCGGCCGCGGCGGGCAGCCCGGCAGGTAGAGGTCGACCGGGATCAGCTTGTCCACACCGCGCACGGCGGTGGTGGAGTCGGCGGAGAACATGCCACCGGTGATCGTGCAGGCGCCCATCGCGATCACGTACTTGGGCTCGGGCATCTGCTCATAGAGCCGTACCAGGGCGGGCCCCATCTTCATCGTTACGGTGCCGGCCACGATCAACAGGTCGGCCTGGCGGGGGCTCGAGCGGGGCACCAGGCCGAAGCGGTCGAAATCGAAGCGCGAGCCGATCAGGGCGGCGAACTCGATGAAGAAGCAGGCGGTGCCGTAAAGCAGGGGCCAGAGGCTGCTCAGCCGCGCCCAGTTGTGGAGATCATCAAGGCTGGTGAGGATGATGTTCTCGGACAGGTCGCTGGTGACGGTGGGCGCCCCAACGGGTCCGCAGCTGGCGGCCCGCAGATCGCGAAGGGTGTTGACGGAGAGGGATTCGGGCGGGGTCATCGATCAGCTCCATTCGAGGGCGCCCTTGCGCCAGGCGTAGGCCAGCGCGAGCACGAGGATGGCGATGAACACCAGGGCCTCGATGAAGGCGAGCAGGCCGAGGCGGTGGAAGGCCACCGCCCAGGGATAAAGAAAGACGGTCTCGACATCAAAGATGACGAAGACCAGCGCAAACATGTAGTAGCGGATGTTGAACTGGATCCAGGCGCCGCCGATCGGCTCCATGCCGGATTCATAGGTGAGCTCCCGCTCGCCGTTCCGGCTCGTGGGGGCCAGCAGCTTGTTGGCCACAAGCGCCAACACGGGCACCGCCGCTGAAATCAGCAGGAAGCCCAGAAAGGCGTCGTAGCCCGAGAGCACGAACATGCGACCGGATCCATGTCGGCGCGCAGTCTGGCATCCGCGCCCCGAAGTTGGTGGGCCGTGTCCTGGGGCGGGATCGATAGAGTCATGCCGCCCCGTACGGCCCAGGGATGAGCACAGACGCCCCGACCGATCTGCCCGCGGACGCCGCTGCCGAGCCCGCGGACGCCCCTGCCGAGCCAGCGGAGGCCCCTGTCTCCGCGCAGCCGGCCGCTGCGGCCACCCCCACCAGCGACCCGGACACCCATCGCTTCGAGTGTCGCAGCTGCGGCTTTGTGTATGACCCCGCGGAAGGGGTGCGCAAGCTCGCCATCGAGTCCGGCACGCCCTTCAGCGCCCTTGATCCTGTGGGCTTCCGCTGCCCCGTTTGCCGCAGCCGGGTCGGCGCCTTCAAGGACATCGGACCCCGCGACAAGCCCAGCGGCTTCGAGGAGAACCTCGACTTCGGCTTCGGAGTGAACCGCCTCACCCCCGGCCAGAAGAATGTGCTGATCTTCGGCGGTTTCGCCCTGGCGATCGCCTTCTTCCTCTCGCTCTACTCCCTGCGCTGATGCCTGCCCTGCACCGCTTTGCCCCCCACCGCCTGGCCTCCTCCCTCGTGAGCGTGCTGCTCGCGGTTGTTCTCGGCTTCTCCCTGACCGGCTGCGTCACCACCGGTCTGCCCAGTGCGGAGGGGAGCCCCTGGCAGCCCATTCCCCTGGCCACCACCTCCAATCCCCTGGATGTGGCCTTCCGCGACGACAGCCACGGCTTCCTGGTGGGCAGCAACCGGCTGATCCTGGAAACCGCCGATGGCGGCGCCACCTGGGAGGAGCGCGCCCTCGACCTGCCGGAGGAGGAGAACTTCCGGCTGATCAGCATCGATTTCCGCGGCGATGAGGGCTGGATCGTCGGCCAGCCTGGCCTGCTGCTCCACACCAGCGATGGCGGCCGCCAGTGGAGCCGCCTCTTCCTGGACACCAAGCTCCCCGGCGAGCCCTACCAGATCACCGCCCTGGGGGCGAAGGAGGCCGAGCTCTCCACCAACGTCGGCGCCATCTACCGCACCGCGGATGCCGGCGGCAGCTGGCAGTCCCTGGTGGAAGACGCCGCTGGCGCCGTGCGCGACCTGCGCCGCGCCGACGACGGCCGCTACGTGAGCGTGAGCGGCCTGGGCAACTTCTTCGCCACCTGGAACCCCGGCGAGCCCCGCTGGCAGGTGCACCAGCGGGTGAGCAGCCAGCGCCTGCAGTCGATGGGCTTCCAGCCGGACGGTGAACTGTGGATGCTGGCCCGTGGCGCCCAGATCCGCCTCAACAGCGAGCCCGGCAATGTGGAGGCCTGGGGCAAGGCGATCATCCCGATCACCAATGGCTACGGCTACCTCGACATGGCCTGGGATCCCCGCGGCACCCTCTGGGCCGGTGGGGGCAGCGGCACCCTGCTGAGCAGCGCCGACGGGGGCCAGAGCTGGACCCGGGATCCGGTGGGGGCCGCCCAACCCACCAACTTCACCCGCTTCGTGTTCACCCCCGACGGCAAGGGCTTCGCCCTGGGAGAGCGCGGCGCCCTGCTGCGCTGGGTGGGCTGAGCCTCCGGCTCGGCCCTGCGGCCCGGCCGACTGCGTCCCTCTGTAACCAAGCGGTCGGCCCCCACCCGACCGCGGCGGCCGTCCCCCTAGGATCGCCAAGCTGAACGCTTGTTGCTATGGCTGCCGGCTCTACTGGAGAACGCCCGTTCTTCGAAATCATCACGAGCATCCGCTACTGGGTGATCCATGCGGTCACCCTGCCCGCCATCTTTTTGGCCGGCTTCCTGTTCGTGTCTACGGGCCTGGCCTACGACGCCTTCGGGACCCCTCGCCCGGACGCCTACTTCCAGGCCACCGACACCAAGGCTCCGGTGGTGAGCCAGCGCTACGAGGCCAAATCCCAGCTCGACCAGCGCCTGCCATAAACCATGACCCAAACCCCCGCCCCCACCACGCCGCGCAACTACCCGATCTTCACGGTGCGCTGGCTTTCCATTCACGCGCTTGGCATCCCCACGGTGTTTTTCCTAGGGGCCCTCGCCGCCATGCAGTTCGTCCGCCGCTGACACCTCCCCCATGGGCCTGCAACGCAACCCCAACCCCAACAACCTGCCGGTCGAGCTCAACCGCACCAGCCTCTACCTGGGCCTGCTGCTCATCTTCGTGACCGGCGTGCTGTTCACCAGCTACTTCTTCAACTGATCCCGGAGCACACGCGATGAGCGGCAAGAAATCCTCCCTGCCCGACGGCCGCATCCCTGACCGTCTTCCCGATGGCCGCCCTGCGGTGGCCTGGAAGAGCCGCTGGACTGAAGGGGTTCTCCCCCTCTGGCTTGTGGCCACCGCCGGCGGCATGGCGGTGATCTTTGTGGTGGGCCTGTTCTTCTACGGCGCTTACGTGGGCGTCGGTTCGGCCTGATCACGGCTTAGGTGCCCTGAGCGGATCCCCAGCGGATCCGCTTTTTTTGTGCCCACCTCGCTAAGGGGTGGTGTTCCTTTCGTCGTGGCGCTTGTTTGGCGACGGCTGTGCGCCTGCCGCCAGCTCCGGTACGTCCTCCGGCGCCACGCGGCGATCCCCTGCCGCCTCCCCCCGCAGGTCCTTGAGCACCACCAGCCCGGCCGCCGCCTCGTCTTCGCCGAGCACCGCCGCCCAGCGGGCGCCGCTGCGGTCGGCCCGCTTGAACTGCTTGCCGAAGGCCGCGCCGCTCAGGTCGAGCTCCACCGCCAGCCCCGCCAGGCGCCACTGGCGCGCGCAGCGCAGCGCCATCGCCTCGGCCGCCTCCCCCCGGCTCACCACATAGAGATCCGGCGTGCCGCTCTCCGCCTCGACATCGCCGCCCGTCGCCACCAGCAGCACCAGCCGCTCCATCCCCAGGGCCCAGCCGAAGGCCGGGGTGGCCGGGCCGCCCAGCTGGCCCACCAGGCCGTCGTAGCGGCCGCCGCCGCACACCGTGGCCTGGGCGCCGAGCTGGCTGCTGGTGATTTCAAAGGCGGTGTGGCCGTAGTAGTCGAGGCCGCGCACTAGCCGGGGGTTGAGCCGGAACGGGATCTCCAGCGCCGCCAGCGCCGTGAGCACCTGGTCAAAGCGGGCCCGGCTGCCGCTGCTCAGCGTGTCGAGCAGGCTCGGGGCCCCATCGAGAACCCCCTGGGTACCGGCGTCTTTGGCATCCAGGATGCGCAGCGGATTGCTGATCAGTCGCTGCTGGGAATCCGGGTCGAGCTGCTCGCGGTGCTGCTCCAGATAGGCCACCAGGGTTTCGCGATAGCGCACCCGGTCGTCGTGGTCGCCGAGGGAATTGATCTCCAGGCACAGCCCGCCCACCCCCAGATCCGCCAGCAGGTCCCAGGCGATGGCGATCGCCTCCACGTCGCTGCGGGGATCCGCCAACCCCAGAAACTCCAGGCCGATCTGATGGAACTGGCGCTGGCGGCCCGCCTGGGGCCGCTCATAGCGGAACATCGGCCCGCCATACCAGAGCCGCTGTGCCCCCTGGCCCAGAAGCCCGTGCTGGATCGCCGCCCGCACCACCGAGGCGGTGCCTTCCGGGCGCAGGGTGCAGCTGCGCTCGCCCCGGTCGAGGAAGGTGTACATCTCCTTGCCCACCACATCGGTCGCCTCGCCGATGCCGCGGGCAAACAGGTCGGTGGCCTCCAGCACCGGCGTGCGGATCTCTTCCACGCCGGCCCTCCGGAAGTGGTCGCGTGCCGTGGCCTCGATCGCCCGCCAGAGGCGGGTTTGCTCGGGCAGCAGATCGACCATGCCGCGCAGGCTCTGGAGCGGTTCCAAGCGAAGGGGGAGGCAACTGCCCCCAGTGTGCCCGGCGCCCCTGGCTGATTCGGCACGCCGCCGGTTCAGGCTTCCGTGTAGTCCCGGTACCAGCTGGCGAAGCGTGCCACGCCGGTTTCGATCGGGGTGGAGGGCCGAAAATCCACCCAGGCCTCCAGAGCGCTGGTGTCGGCGGCGGTGGAGGGCACGTCCCCGGGCTGGATCGGTTGCAGATCCCGGATCGCCTCCCGTCCCAGCGCCTGCTCCAGCAGCTCGATGAAGCGCAGCAGGGGCACCGGCTGGCTGTTGCCGATGTTGAACAGGCGGTGGGGGGCGGCGGCGGTGGCGGGGTCCGGCGCCAGTGGATTGAAGTGGGGGTTCGCGGTCGCTGGCTTGTCGAGGCAGCGGATCACCCCCTCGACGATGTCGTCGATGTAGGTGAAATCCCGCTGCATGGCGCCATGGTTGAACACGCGGATCGGCTCGCCGGCCAGGATGGCGCGGGCGAACAGCATCGGCGCCATGTCAGGGCGTCCCCAGGGGCCGTAGACGGTGAAGAAGCGCAGACCCGTGGCCGGCACCCCATAGAGATGGCTGTAGGTATGGGCCATTAGCTCATTGGCCCGTTTGGTAGCCGCATAGAGGCTCACCGGGTGATTCACTGGATGCTGCTCGGAGAAGGGCAGCAGCTGGTTGCCGCCGTACACCGAGCTGCTCGACGCGTACACCAGGTGGGCGACTCGCTGCTGGCGGCAGGCCTCGAGCACGTGGCCGAACCCCACCAGATTGCTCTGGATGTAGGCGGCCGGATTCGCCAGCGAGTAGCGCACCCCGGCTTGGGCGGCCAGATGGATCACGCGATCCGGTGCGGTGGCGGCCACCAGGGCGTGCAGGCCATCGCCGTTCTCAAGGGCCAGCGGCTCGAAGCGAAACGCCTCGGGGGGAAAGCGATCGCGCAGCCGCTGCAGCCGGGCCTGTTTGAGGGCGGGGTCGTAGTAATCGTTGAGGTTGTCGAGGCCCACCACTCGCTCGCCCCGCGCCAGCAGGGCTTCTGAAACCGCAGCGCCGATGAACCCCGCTGCCCCGGTCACCAGGACCGGAGGGCGGCTCAGCACTCTTCTTCCTCCAGGCGCTTCCGGAAGTAGGCGATCGTGGGCTCTAGGCCCTGCTCCAGCGGCACCTTCGGCTCCCAGCCCAGCTCACGCTCGGCCAGGTCGATCACCGGCTGCCGTTGCAGCGGATCGTCTTCCGGCAGGGGGAGGCAGACGAGGGGCAGATCGGGCTGAATGCGATCGCGCACCAGTTCGGCGAGCTGGCGGATCGTGAACTCGCCCGGATTGCCGATGTTGATGGGCCCGCTGTGCTCGCCGTTCATCAGGCGGATGATGCCCTCCACCAGATCATCGACATAGCAGAAGGAACGGGTCTGGCTGCCATCGCCGTAGAGGGTCAGCGGTTCGCCGCGCAGGGCCTGCACGATGAAGTTGCTCACCACCCGCCCGTCATTGGGCAGCATGCGCGGGCCGTAGGTATTGAAGATCCGCACCACCCGGATGTCGGTGCCGTGCATGCGGCGGTAGTCGAAACACAGGGTTTCGGCGATGCGCTTGCCCTCGTCGTAGCAGGAGCGGATGCCGATGGTGTTGACGCAACCGCGGTAGCTCTCCGGTTGCGGATGCACCTCCGGATCGCCGTATACCTCGCTGGTGCTCGCCAGCAGCAGGCGTGCGCCCACCCGGCGGGCCAGGCCGAGCATGTTGTAAGTGCCCAGGAAGCTGGTCTTGGCGGTTTTGATCGGGTTGTGCTGGTAGTGCACCGGCGAGGCCGGGCAGGCCAGGTGCCAGATGCGGTCCACCTCCAGCCGGATCGGCTCGGTGACGTCGTGGCGGATCAGCTCAAAGCGGGCGTGGCCCAGCCACTGCTGGATGTTCTGTTTGCGGCCGGTGAAGTAGTTGTCGAGGCAGATCACCTCCTCGCCCGCCTGCATCAGGCGATCCACCAGGTGGGAGCCTACGAAGCCGGCGCCGCCGGTGATCAGGTTGCGGCGGGTCATCGGCCCTCTCCCACGCGCCAGACCTTAAGGCCGGCGGCCCGCGCCGCGTCGGCGTCAGCCACCGCCCGGGCGTCGAACAGCCAGGCCGGACGGCGCATGACGGCCGCGATGGCCTCCCAGGGGAGGCGGCGGTAGTGCTCCCACTCGGTGAGGATCAGCACCGCGTCGGCCCCTGCGGCGGCCTCCTCCGCCGAGCGGCAGGGCAGCCAGCCGCCGTCACCGGCCAGGGAGTGGCCAGGGGCGTCGGCCGATAGCGGTTCCTGCTCCAGGTCGAGGGCGATCTGGGCTGGGTCCACCTTCGGATCGACGATCGCCAGCTGCGCCCCCTCCTCGATCAGGGCGCGGCAGATGCGGATCGCCGGCGCCTCCCGGGTGTCGTTGGTGTCGGCCTTGAAGGCGAAGCCGAGCACCGCAAGCCGCTTGCCGCTGACGGTGCCGAACAGGCTGGTCACCACCAGGCGGGCGATGCGGTTCTGCTGCCAGGTGTTCAGCTCCACCACCCCCTCCCAGTAGTCGGCCACCTCCTCCAGGCCGTAGTGGCGGCAGAGATACACGAGGTTGAGGATGTCTTTCTGGAAGCAGCTGCCGCCATAGCCGGGGCCGGCCTGCAGGAATTTCGGGCCGATGCGGCTGTCGGTACCGATCGCCCGGCCCACCTCGCGCACGTCGGCGCCGGTGGCCTCACACAGGGCGGCGATGCTGTTGATCGAGGAGATGCGCTGGGCCAGGAAGGCGTTGGCGGTGAGCTTGGAGAGCTCGCTGCTCCAGAGGTTGGTGCGCAGGATCCGATCCGCCGCCACCCACTGGCCGTAAATCGCGGCCAGAGACTCAATGGCGCCAGGATCTTCCCCGCCGATCAGCACCCGGTCGGGGTTTTCCAGGTCGGGGATGGCGGTGCCCTCCGCCAGGAACTCGGGATTGGAGAGCACCGAGAAGCTCTTGCTGCCGCCGGCGCTGCCCTGGGCCGCGCTGAGGATCGCCTTCACCGCCTCGGCGGTGCGCACCGGCAGGGTGCTCTTCTCCACCACGATCGTGTGTCCCTGCGCTGCTGCCGCCACCTGGCGGGCCGAGGCCTCGATCCAGCGCAGGTCGCTGGCCTGGCCGGCGCCGACGCCGCGGGTCTTGGTGGGGGTGTTCACCGAGAGGAACACCATGTCGGCCCCGGCGATCGCCGCATCGACCTCGGTGGTGAAGTGCAGGTTGCGGCCTCGGGCGCGGGCCACCACCGCGTCGAGCCCGGGTTCGTAGACCGGCAGCCGGCTCAGATCCTCGTCGTTCCAGGCGGCGATGCGAGCGGTATTGAGATCCACCACCGTCACCTGGATGTGGGGACAGCGGTCGGCGATCACCGCCATCGTTGGCCCGCCGACGTAGCCGGCGCCAATGCAACAGATGCTGCGCACCTCCACGGGGACGTTGGAGAAGTCTGGGGACGCAGGGATTGGCGAAGGAGCGATTCCCATCCAGCGCAGGTAATTGCCCCGAACCTACCCCGAATGGCTCGAAGGCCCCTTCCGCGCCGGCCGGCTGCTTCGCTGCCCCTGCGGCGAGTTGCTGCGCTTGGCCTGCGGGGGGTTCAGGGGCCCTTCTTAAGCTGCCCCCCAGTGGGGCTGGGCCAGGTCCGTGGCGTACGTGCTGATCACCGGCGGCGCGGGGTTCCTCGGCAGTCACGTCTGCCTGGAGCTCCTGGCGGCCGGCCACAGCCTGGTGGTGCTCGACAACTTCGCCAACAGTGGCCCGGAATCGCTGCGGCGGGTGGCGGAACTGGCGGGCCTGGGCGGCTGGCAGCGGCGCGGCCCCGGTCGCTGGAGCACCCAGCCCTCCCCCTCCCGTTTCACCCTGATCGCCGGCGATGTGCGCTCCCCGGCCGATCTGCGGCGCGTGTTCCACCCCGGGGATCCCTCCGCCGCCGTCGCCGCCGCCGCGGAGGCCACCGAGCGGCCGCCCGGACCGATCGACGCCGTGCTGCACTTCGCCGGCCTCAAGGCGGTGGGGGAATCGATGCGCCAGCCCCTCCTCTACTGGGACGTCAACGTGGGGGGCAGCCGGGCCCTGCTGGAGGCGATGGAGGGGGCCGGCTGCCGCACCCTGGTGTTCAGCAGCAGCGCCACCCTCTACGGCCATCCCGAACGGGTGCCGATCGCCGAATCCGCTCCGCTGCAGCCGATCAACCCCTATGGCCACAGCAAGGGGGCGGTGGAGCAGCTGCTCGCCGACGTGGCGGCCAGCGCCCCGGGCTGGCGGATCGCCCGGCTGCGCTACTTCAATCCGGTGGGCGCCCACCCCAGCGGCCGCCTCGGGGAGGACCCCAACGGTCCCCCCAACAACCTCTTCCCGCTGATCAGCCAGGTGGCGGTGGGCCGCCGGCCACGCCTGCAGGTGTACGGCTCCGACTGGCCCACCCCCGATGGCACCGGCATCCGCGATTACATCCACGTGATGGACCTGGCGGAGGGCCACCGCGCCGCCCTTGACCTGCTCCTGGGGGAGCCCCCCCAGCTGCTCACCCTCAACCTGGGCAGCGGCCAGGGCCATTCGGTGCTGGAAATGGTGCGCGCCTTTGAGCACGCCAGTGGGCGGGCGGTTCCCTACGAGCTTGTGGATCGCCGCGCCGGGGATTCCGCCATCAGCATCGCCGACCCCAGCGAGGCCCAACGCCGCATGGGCTGGTGCACCCGCCGTGATCTGGCGGCGATCTGCGCCGATGGCTGGGCCTGGCAGAGCGCCAATCCCGACGGCTACGGCGCCTGAGCCGGCAGCCGGCGGAACACGCGGTATTCGCCGCTGCGGAGCCCCAGTCGGTCGCTGATCTCCTGCCAGCGACCGGGTTCGCGCGCCAGGCAGGCCCGCAGGAAGGATTCGCTGTTTGGTCCGCTCGGATCGGTGCGCATCCACACCAGGTGGTGGTTCGCCGGGTCGGTGAGCTGCTGGCAGGTGGCCGCGCTATCGGTGGGCAGGCCCAGGCGGCGCGTGGCCCAGCTGGGCGCCAACCCCTGCTGGTTGAGGCTCCACTCCGGCCCGATGCCCATGGTGCTCGCCCGCTCCTCCAGCTGTCGTTGCAGGGCCACGTCCTGGGGGGCGGTGAAGCCCCGCTCCGAGGCGGGCAGGGCGGCCAGGTAGCGGCGGGCCAGGCTCCGATCAGCCTCGAGCGCCCGCACCGGAGCCCGCGGCCGCCGCGGCGGCTGCCCCAGGGAGTTGACGAAGGTGTTGTTGAAGAAGATCAGGCTCATCAGCAGCATCGCCACCAGGCCGCCGGCCCGGATCCAGCGGCGGTTGCTGCGCTCCATCTCGGCGAAGCCGCAGGCCAGGATCAGCACCAGGGGCAGCACCAGAAGCTGCATGTCGCCCTTCTCGAAAGCGCCGCGCTGGAAGGAGAGCAGCACCTCGAGCACGAAGATCACCGAAAGGGCGGGCAGCAGCAGCAGGCGCTCGCCATGGCGCCCGGGTTCCCGCCCCTCCCGCGCGGCCAGGTCCACCAGCCCCAGGCAGGGCACGAGCACCATCAGCCAGATCGGCAGGCCGGCCACCGGCGTGCTCAGGAACTTGCCCAGGAGAGGCAGGAGCCGGTCGCCCTCGGCCGGGAAGCCGTTGGCCACCTCCAGGGGCAGTTGCACCGCCCCCGCCCAGACCAGAGCCGGCCCGTGGGGGAGCGCGGCATAGGGGGCGATGGTGAGCAGCGCCATCGCCGCCGCCCCAGCCAGCAGGGGGGCCAGAACCGCCAGGGGGCGCGGCACCTGGATCAACACCAGGGCCAGCAGGGCGACCATCAGCAGCGGTGAGGAGATCCGCGGGAAGCACTCCAGGGCCAGCACCAGCGCGGCGCCGGCCCCCGCCAGCCGGGCCCGGCTGGCGGCGTAGAGGGCCAATACCAGGAAGGTGTTGGCGAATTGGTGGGGATGGCCGGACATCCCGCCCGGGAACATCTGGCCGCCGATCACGAAGGCGGTGGCGGCCGCCCAGGGCACCCGCGAGCCCGGGCGGAGGGCCACCAGGCCAGCGGCGGCCAGGTGGCGCAGGGCACCCACCAGCAGCAGGCCGCCCACCAGATTGACCGCCAGGATCAGCAGACGGTGCGCCGTCAGGCCCCCCACCCAGGCGGAGGGGGCGTAGAGCCACTGGACCAGCGGCAGGCTGCCGTTCACCAGGCCGGCGTAGACCAGCTCGCCCTGGAGCAGCCGCTGGCCGGCGTAGAGGAGTTCGTCGAGCTTGACGTCGTAGGTGCCGGCAATGGTGGGCTGGCGCAGGACGCGTACCAGCAAACCCACCCCACTCAGCAGCCAGAGCGCCGGGAACAGCCCGCTGGGGAGCCTCAGGCTTCGGTTCGCGGTTCCGCGGGCCCTGGCGGGGGACTCGGACAAGGCGGTGCCGACGGACCGGACGAGTGTACCGGCGATGTGTTCGGCACTACATACCGATCCGATTCAGGGGGCGTCGGGAAGGGTGGCCCGCAGCTTCTCGCGGAAATCGCCCTTGGGCATGCCTCCCTTCACCTCGCCGTGGATCACAAAGGAGCCCTCGAATTGCTCTTCCAACTGGCTCACCACCAGGTAGGTGGGCCAGCCCATCCCCTCCTTCCCGGGGTACTGGGCGAGCAGCACGCGGCGGTAGCGCCGGTAGGTGTCGGTGTCCTGCAGCATCACGCTGACGAACTCCAGCCCCAGCTCTTCGGCCACCTTGGCGTCGTAGTTGCTCATGCGGTGGCAGGTGCCGCAGTCCTCGGAGCTGAACTTCAGGACGGTGAGGGTGGACATGGCGGCGGGGTGATGGAGCCGCCGGGATGGTAAGCGCCCTGGGCCGATGCGGGGGGCTCAGGCCCGCTCCTGGGCCAGGCGCTGGGCCCGCAGCTGCCGCAGTCGCTCCCCCAGCTCCGGCCCGGGCCGCAGCCCCTCGCTGCCCATCAGATCGGAGGCGCTCCGCTCACCGCGCAGATGGCGCCAGCGCAGCCACCAGCGCAGCAGGGGCCGGCGCGGCCCCACCCCGCAGGCCAGGGCGAGGGCCACGGCGTCGGCCGAGCCGCCGGGCGCCTCCAGCCAGGCGCACCATGGGGCCACGGCCCCTGGCGTCGGCGAGGCGCCGGCGAGGCGCCCCCGTAGCTCCAGGAACTGCGCCAGAAGCCGGTGCTGGCGATGGGGCACCTGCAGCCGCTCGGCCACCGCCAGCGGATCGCTTGCCCCCGCCAACAGGGCCGGCAGCAGGGGCACCCCAAGCCGCGTTGCCCAGTGCAGCCGCCGTCGCCAGTGGCCGTCGGCCTGCAGGGCCCGATCGAGCAGGGGCAGGGCTCCCCAGTTCTGCAGGGCCGCCAGGGCCCGGGGCCAGGCCTCCCGCTCCAACAGCAGCTCCCATTCCATGCGCAGCCGGGTGCCGAGGGCCGGTGGGGCGGCGCCCGGCGGATCCCCCGGGCGCCAGGTCCACGGCCAGGCCTTCACGGTGTCCTGCACCTGCGCCAGGGACTCCGGGGCCAGTTCGAACCCCAGCCGTGCGGCATAGCGGGCGCCGCGCACCACGCGGGTGGGGTCATCGCGGACGCTGGCCGCGTGCAGGAAGCGCAGCTGGCGTCGCTGCAGATCCGCCCGGCCGCCGTGGGGGTCACAGAGGGCGCCACCGCCGTCGGCCCCCAGCTCCAGGGCCATGGCGTTGATGGTGAAGTCGCGTCGGGCCAGGTCGTCCTCCAGGCGGCCGAAGCGCACCACGGGGTTTTCGCCGGGCACCGGGTAGGTCTCCCGCCGGGCGCTGGCCACATCGAGCAGCAGGGGGATCCCCCCCCAGTGCACCTCCAGCTCCACCGTGCCGTAGGCGGCGTGTTCCTGATAGCCGGGCAGCTGTGCCTCGCCGAGCTGGGCCTGCAGGGCCCGGGCCAGCCGATGGGCCGCCGGTGCCCCCTCCCCGCCCCCGGCCCACGCCTCCACCACCAGATCGAGATCGGGCACCCCCCGCCAGGGGTCGTTGTGCACCCGGTGCCGCAGCCAGTCCCGCACCGCCCCCCCCACCAGGGCCAGCCGGTCCCCCTGGGCGGCCCGCCGCAATTCCGCCACCAGCGCGGGGGGGATGCCTGGCAGCTCAGGCGTCGGGGCAGGGGTGGACATGGGGGCGGCGGCGGGGCCGCCTCAGAGGGCGCTCAGGCGCGCGTGCAGCTCGGAACTCAGGATGCCGCGCTGCTGGCTGCGATCGAGGAAGCGCAGATCCGAGCGGTAGATGCGGCGGGCCTTCGCCTCCAGTTCGGGGTCGTAGAAGCGCCGGTAGCCGGGGGAGGGGCCGTTCGCCAGAAGCTGCTGCAAGTCAGAGGCCGGCGTGTGGGCCAGGGAGCTGGAGTGTTCGCCAGCGTCGGATCCGGCCGCTGCTGCGGCCTGATCCCGCACCACCCCAGGGTGGTCGGGGCGCACCCGGAAGGGCATGGCCACGTCGGTGTCGAAGAGGTGGTTGACGAAGGACTGAAGGGGCTGGAGGTCTTCGGAGTTGAAGAGGCGGTCGAAGCGTCGCCAGCGGTAGCGCCGGATCTGGGGGTGGAAATGGGTGCGGTCCACGCAGCGGAAGCCGTGGTGATCGAGTTCGTCGAGGAAGTCGGCGAAGCTGTCGAGCCGGGCGTCGGGGCAGAGCTGCAGCGAAGCCTGCCGGTACTTCGTGTGCTCCACATATTTGTTGAGGTAGGCGCTGACCAGCCGGCGCAGGGGATTGCGGAACACCAGCAGCTCGGCCTTGATCGGGGAGCGCATCTGCTTGCGCTGGGCCACCTCCCAGGCGAAGTCGGCCACGCTGCGGCAGGAGGCCTTGGGCGAGGCGCAGATCACGAGCCGATCGATGCGGCTGACCAGTGCGCGAGGAGCCATCCGTAACTCCAGGCACCTATGGGTGTGCCTGAGTGTACCGGCCGCGTCCGGTGAGAATGGCGCCACTGCCGGAGATGCCGCTTGTCTGCCCTCACCCGCTGCCTTGTGGAGGAGGCCGCCGCCATCGCCGCCACCGCCCAGCGTCTCGACGGGGCCCAGGTGGAGCGGGCCCTCGCCCTCCTCGATGGCTGTGCCGACAGCCGCTCGAAGCTGGTGATCACCGGAGTGGGCAAGAGCGGCATCGTGGCCCGCAAGATCGCCGCCACCTTCTCGTCGATCGGCCTGATGGCCATCTACCTCAACCCCCTCGATGCCCTCCACGGCGACCTGGGGGTGGTAGCTCCAGACGATGTGGCATTGCTGCTCTCCAACAGCGGCGAGACCCAGGAGCTGCTCGAGATCCTGCCCCACTTGCGCCGCCGCGGCACCAGCCGCATC
>CANEWU010000018.1 GCA_947442825.1 Synechococcaceae cyanobacterium | reverse complement strand
CGATGCCTCAATATTGGCAATTGTGACACGGCCAACTCAATGGCTGCTGTTGAGGTTGATGAATCGGCTGAGTTCATATGTACTGAGTGCGGGAAGCCGCTTTTTGCGAGCCCAGCCACCCAGACTAACAGTAACAAATTATCCCAAAAGTGGCTAGCCGGCGTTGGGTTGGTAGGTGTCGCTGCAGCTGGGGTTTTTGTACTCAGCAATATGTTTAAGCCTCAATCACCGACAGCTGCCAACACAGCGGGTTCGGCCCCCACTCGCCTTGCGGATAATGTCATTCTGCGGCTTGCTGGTTCAAATACTCTAGGGGCAAAGTTGGTACCAGCTCTCGTGGAGGCCTACTTTAAATCCAAAGGCTGTACTAATATTGCACAGAAGAAGATTGAGATTGAACTGATTAATGTCACCTGCAGGCTCGGTGGAGCAGATTATCTCGCATCCATAAGTTTCAAGGGATCTTCTACCGCCTTTGTTGGTCTAAAAGACGGTTCCGCTGATGTTGGTATGGCATCTCGGCGAGTTAAGCCTGCTGAAGTCGCAAGCTTGTCTGGCATGGGTAATCTTCTCTCCCCTGCAAATGAGCATGTAGTCGCATTGGATGGCATTGCGATCATCGTTAATCCATCAAATCAAGTTACGCAGCTCAGTGTCGACCAAGTCCGTGGTCTATTTGATGGTAAAATCTCTTTCTTCAACCAGGTCGGCGGTTCTGAAAAGCCAGTAACGGTTTATAGACGCGACGATAAGTCCGGAACCTTTGATTTATTCAAGACAATGGTTATGGCTGGTCTTCCTATAGCCTCCAACGCCAAGGCTTTTGAAGACAGCAGAGAACTGTCCTCGGCTGTAGCTGGAGATGTTTCGGGCGTCGGCTTTGTTGGACATACGCACATTGGAGATGCCCGGCCTGTGCCAATCGGCGCGGCAGGACAGCAAGCGCTTCTGCCAAACCGATTCACAATTCAAACTGAGGACTATCCGCTTTCGCGACGTCTCTATCTGTATTCTTTGTCTGAAGCTGGCAATGCCGAGACCGCTAAATTCATTACGTTTGCAACCTCTCAAGATGGTCAGGCAGTGGTTGAGAGCGAGAAATTTATTCCGCTTAAAATCATCGCTCAGCGCTCTGAACTTCCCTCTGGAAGCTATAGTGGCTATCAATCCGTTGTTGCCGGAGCTGAGAGAATGTCTGTAAACTTCCGATTTAATCCTGGTTCAAACCAGCTTGATAATAGAGCGCTTTCCGACTTGGACCGAGTTACAGAGTTCCTGATTCGCACCTCGACCAAACCAAATAGGCTTGTACTAATCGGCTTTGCCGATAATCTCGGCGATCCTGCCTCCAATATTGTTCTGTCCAAAGAACGTGCTAATGCAGTGGCGGCTGCTCTGAAAACCCGGGGTATTGCGCCTGGTCGGATCACTGGATTTGGCGCGGAGAATCCTGTCGCATCTAACGCCACGCCAGAAGGCCGCGAAAGAAATCGCCGCGTCGAAGTATGGGTGTCCCGTTAGCCTGTTGATGCGTGGCGAGGTGCTGCTTTATCGGTACGCTTGGTTATATGACATTCCCTTTTTCAATGTATTTCCCAGCTTCTTTTACAGCGACTAGGCCGTGGGTGAGCGATCGACAAGTAGGCATGTGGGATCAAATCATCTGCCGTCATCGTCCGTGGGCCTCCCCGCACTGGCCAGGATGAGACGCATCTCCAGAGGTACATTCGCCTTCCTGGGCCTGCACCTACAGCAGGCCCAGGAAGGCGGTCGTAAGACGGCTCTGGTGCCGCTCCACCCAGGTCTGCAGCTCGGCGGGGATGTAGGTGCGCGCTTATGGTGCGTTGGTGCTTGCTCCGCCGCCCTGCTTCAGGGGGGCTGACGGCCAAGGTGGCGATCCTCTCCGAGAAAACCTGCCAACCATTGCCGCCGTCTCGCTGATCGTTGCAATCCACCGGGATGCAGGGATCGCTCACCCTGCGGCGGAACGCTTTGAGGGCTTCATGGGCATCCGCGTCCCGCTCGATGCCATTGCGGGCGTCCGAGACAAATCCAAGAAAGAAGGCATGGAGGGATAGGCCAGCCTCCACGGCAGCCTCGAACTCCAGCTCTGTCACCGACTTGCCCCCATGCTCGGGACGCCGGGTTCCATATCGCTCGCCGAGGATCAGGATGTAGTGGTCACTGGCGCGCACATCCCGCTGGCACGTCTCCACTAGAGGATCTGGCGATCCGCCGTAGCTGTCGCCATAGGCGTGGTTCTGGCGGGTGATCAGCTGCTTGGCTTCCTCACGCTCTTTCTGCAGACCCAGGAAGGGGCTGGAGATATAGAACCGATGAGCTGTATCTCCTCCCTGAGCACTGCCCTGAGCCGCCATGCCCTGATCGGAGCCAATATCTCCCTCATCTTCCACCCGCCTGCGGCTACGGACAAGCTGACGCCACATCTGACGCTCAGCCCCCCTCACCCCCCGCCAGCCAGAGGAGTGCCGAGCGCACCACCTCCGCATGGCACGGCAGGGGGGCGCACCAGCACAGCAGCTCCAGCTCGCCGGATTGAGCCTGGGCCAGCAGACGCCTGAGCTCCCGCTCCTGCGGTGAGCCTGGCGACTGCAGCTGCGCCCAGAGCCAACGGCGGTACTGGGCGATCACCTCCTCGCGGTTGCCATCGCGGCCGAGGAGATAGGGATTGCCCAGCGGGCTGGGCCGGCCCACGTAGATCTGGCCGGGCAGCAGGCTGCCGATACCGCGGCGGGAGCGGCCGATGGTGATCCTCATGGCGGTGCCGTGCATGGACGCGGGGGCGGTGCTGGGTGTGAGTGCACGCTCTGCCGTAGCTCCCACCCGAGCGCCGCGGCGCCCGCAGGCCATGAAAAAGGCCCGCCGATGACGGGCCCACAGCGACCAAGCGGCCGCGGCCGTTGCCGGATCAGCTCCCCTGCTGCTCCTCCCCGGGGCTGGAGCTGGTGCCCTCCTCCCCCTCCGGCGGCGCATCCAGCGGATGGAGACGGATCTGGCGCCGGCCGAGCTGGATCTGGAAGGGGTCACCTGGCTGCAGGCCCAGCTGGGCGGTGTAGGCCTTGCCGATCAGCAGGTTGCCGTTGAACAGCACGTTGCCGTTGAACAGCACGTGGGTCACGTAGCTCAGCTTGCGACCAGGAGCGCCATCCCCTCGGGCCGGGCCCAGGTGGATGCCCCTTGCTTCCAGCAGGGCCTCGTAGAAGGCGGTGAAGTTCAGGCGCTCCGTGCCGTCCTCCTTGGTGGAGACGTAACCGGTGGCGCGGACGAGCTCCGTTTTGGAGGCCTCGCCCAGATCCTTGACCTTGGCGAGCAGTTCAGTTCCGGTGAGCATGGCGGGTGGGCTGGGACAGCCGGGGGAAGGACATCTGCTGTTGCCATGGGGGGCAACCAGGGGGCCTGGCGCTGCACCATCGGACCGCACGTTCCGCTCTATGGAACGCCGCGGCCATGCAGTCCCGTCTCCTCTCCCCTCGCTCGTCTGGTCAGCTTTGACGAGGGGCTGGGGTACCTACGCAAACGTCTCTCTCAACCAGAGCTGCCCTGACCTGGCTCGCCTACGACCAGACGAGCGCCGGACGAGCCCCTGGGGAGGGCGGGGAGAGAAAGCGGAGGGAACCCTCGGATCTCTCCCCAAATCTCTCCCTCTCCCTTTTTCAATCCCTGAGAAGTCAATCGGGGCGACAGGATTCGAACCTGCGACCTAGTGCTCCCAAAGCACCCGCGCTACCAAGCTGCGCCACGCCCCGTCAGCGGTGAGTGTAGCGGCAGGGGTTGGCGTGGGTTCAGCCGGCGGGGATGGGGTAGGGGGTGCCGGGCACGGGGTTGATCAGGTGACAGGGGGCGGCGATGCGGGTGGCGGCCTCTTCGGGGGAGCCTTGCACCTGCAGGAGGCCGGCCAGCAGGCCCTGGAAGGACACCTCGCCGCCGGTGGTGCTGGCCAGGACGGTGGTGGGTTGGAAGCGCTCCAGCAGCTGGGGCAGCACGGTGCGGCCGCGCACGAAGGCGCCGGCCAGGGGCAGGCCCACATCGATCACCGGGGTGATCACGGCGCTGAGGGGCCGGGCGGGGAGATCGGGGCTGAGGAAGCCGTGGGGTTCCAGGTAGAGGCTGCCGTTCGGGTGCTCCAGCAGGTAGCCGTTTTCCACCTGGGGCACGGGGGCTCCGGCGGTGGCGGTGATTGTCAGCCCTGTAGCCCCGTGTCGCTCGCCGGGGCGCAGGGCGGTGACTTGGTGGAAGCCGAGCGCGCTCGCCTGTTGGGCGGCCGTGGCCGATCCCACCACGGGTAGATCTTTGGGTAGCAGCTCCAGGCTGGGCGGGTGGCAGTGGTCGGGTAGGCCCTGGGTCATCAGCAGCAGATCCAGGCCTTCGGGCACGGGCTGGGGATGGGCGAGCTCCCCCTTGAGCAGCCAGTCGCCGGGGCCGAAGCGCAGAGGTCCGGTGAACCAGGGATCCACCAGCACCCGGGGGCCTCCGTTGAAGGCGAGCAGCCAGCCATTGGCTCCCAGGTAGGTGGCGTTCAGGAAGGGGGTAGCAGACGGCGGGATGTCGACCATCGGGAGAGGGGAAAGCGGTGGCCACCCTGGCGCAGAACCCGCAACATCTGACACAACTCAGGTTCGTTATCAGAAACGACGCCTTGTCTTTGCCGGAGTTGGCGAACACTGCCGGCGCCACCCTCTTCTGCTCCCTCACCAGCCCAGTGAGGGAACGCTGCCTCCTACTGGACCGCCCTGACGGCCGCCTGATCCGGATCCAGCGGCAATCCCTGGAGCCCCAGGGCCGTACGCCGGGCCGCGAGCAGCAGCGGATACAGCCGTCGCGCCTGCGGTGGCTCCTTCATCAACGCCGCCAACAGCCGCAGCAGGGCCGCGCTGGGCTCCATCCGCGCCGCCAGCCACTGGATGGCCTCGGCGCCATGGAACAGCCGCTCGCCGTCGATCAGCACCGCCCCATCGGCCAGCCGCAGGCCCCGCTGCCCCAGCCAGCGCCGCAGGGCATGGTCCTGTCGTCCGTCGCGGATGCGCAGGCCGGTGATGCCACCGCGCAGCTCGCTCAGTTCTGCGAAGTGCCGGCAGAACGGGCAGCCCCCGTCGTACACCAACAGGGGCCCCTGGGGCTCTCCAGCCAGGGCCTCGCCCCCAGCGGCCGGCGCGGACCCGGGAGAATGGTTGCTCAGATCCACTGCGTCGCCATCCGGGCTGCTGCCATGTCCATGCATCTGCTGTCCGTGAGGTGGAGTCTGGCTCGCCAGTCCGCTCGGGTGCTGGCCCTCTCCCTTCTCCCTCTCCTTCTCCCTCTTTTGCTCCTGTTTCCGCTGCTCGCTGCCCCTGCCAGCGCAGCCGCCAGCGACGCGGCGACGGTGGCCCGCTCCTATCTCTGCGGCGGCGAACCCCTGGAGGCTGAGCTCCTGGCCGGTCCGGTCGATGCGGTGGGCATCCCCAACACCCTCGCCGGCACCCTGCCCGGAGCCTCTGTGGTGTTGCGCTGGCAGGGGCAACAGCTTCCCCTGCCTCGCACCAACAACGCAGGCGTCCCCAGTTACAGCGATGGCAAATGGTTCTGGCGGCAGGACGATCCCGACCATGCCCGCCTGCTGTTGCGCCGCCCCGGCGGCGATCGGCAGGAGTTCGCCTGCGAGGCGGTCGGTTGAGGGCCGGGGGCTTGGAGGGCGATGGCGGCGGAGACAACGGTGCCGGGTTGCTCCAAGCTGGAGAGAGCCCCAGGGCCGTATTGCTGGATTCCTCCTCCCCCGCCATGGCCACTGCCCTCAGCAACGGCGCCCACGCCCGGGCCCTGATCGAGGCCCATGGCCACCGCATCCCGCAGCTGCAGCGGGAAGTGCTGCGGGATGCGGATCGCGAACCGCTGCACCAGATTCGTGTCAGCCTGCGGCGTCTGCGCACGGTGCTCTCCGTCTTCGGGCCTGCCCTGGTGCTGCCGCGTGGGGTGCGTGCCGCGCGCATCGCCTCCCTCGCTCGCTGCACCGGCGAGACCCGCGACCTCGATGTGCTGGGCGAACGTCTGCAGGGCCAGCTGCTGCCCCGCCTCGATCCTGCGGACCGCCAGGCGCTGGGCCCCCTGCTGCGGCGCCTGGCGCGGCGGCGGCGGCGGGCCTTTCACTCGGTGGTGGAGGCCCTCTCGTCCCCCCGCAGCGAGCGCCTGCTCAGGAAGATCGATCGCTGGCAGCGCCGGCCCGAGTTCACCGCCCTCGGCCAGGAACCCCTGGCGGACTGGCTGCACGAATGGCACCGGCCCCTCTCGGGTGCCCTCTTCCTCCACCCGGGCTGGTGGGCCGGCCAGCCCCGCGATCCGGAGCTGCATGAGCTGCGCAAGCGGATCAAGGGGGTGCGCTACAGCCTGGAAGCCCTGGGGGAACAGCTAGAGCCATCCGTCCACGACTGGATCACCGCCTTCAAGCAGGCCCAGGGAGTGTTGGGGGAGCTGCACGACCTGCAGGTGTTGGAAACCCTGCTGCACGAGGAAGAGGAGGAGGTGCCGCGCTCGGCGAGACTGGCGTTGCAGGCGGAGCTGGAGCGCCAGCGGGCGATCGAATGGGCGCATTGGCGCGAACTCAGCGGCCGGCTGCTGCGGCCCGAGTGCCGCGCCGCCCTCTCCAGCCTCAGCCCGTTGCCGCCGTGGCCGGCCGCGCCAGGGCCGGAAGCCGCAGGCTCGTAAGCCAGGAAAGCGCCACCAGCACGGTGGAGCCCCACAGGCACGCCTGCAGGCCCCCGGCGCCGCCGCCCCCCATCAGGAACAATCCGCCGGAGAGCAACGTGCCCACCAGCCGGCCGGCGGCATTGGCCATGTAATAGAAGCCCACGTTCAGGCTCACTGCCTCGGCACCGGAATAGGCCAACACCATGTAGCTGTGGATCGACGAATTCATGGCGAACACCACACCGAACACCGCCAGGCCAGCCACCACCGCCAGGCCACCATGGCCGCTGCGGGCAAGGGCTATGGCGATCAGGGCGGGAATGGCGGTGAGCAGTGCCGCCCAGAACGACACCGCCGAGGGGCCCGGAGGCGACCCATCGCCCCATAGGCGCCGCAGCGATGGCGCCGCCCCCTGGACGAACCCGTAGCCGATCACCCACAGCCCCAGGAAGCCGCCCACCTCCCAGAAGCGCCAGCCCAGGGCGCCCTCCAGGAACACCGGCAGGGCCACCACAAACCAGACATCACGCGCACCGAAGAGGAAAAAGCGCGCCAGGGAGAGCACGTTGACACCTTGGGAAGGGGAGAACAGCGAAGCGAAGGGGGCCTTCTTCTTCATCTGGCCCAGGTCCGCCGGCAGGGGCAGGGTGATCAGGAACGCCACCGCCAGGCCGGCCGCCATGACCAGCACCGCGGCGTTGAAGCCCAGGGTGGTGAGCAGCACGCCCCCGAGGAAGAAGCCCACCCCCTTGAGGGCATTCTTTGAGCCGGTGAGGATCGCCACCCAGCGGAACAGGCGCGCCTCCCCGCCTGCCGCTCCGCTCGCCTGGTCGTGGCTGGTGGTGGGCACCACGGCCCTGATCGCACTCTTGGCACTCATCTTGTTGAGATCCTTGGCGATACCGCTCAGCGCCTGGGCCGCCATCACATACGCCACCGACAGCAGCTTCGGCCAGCTGGCCGACACCGGCACGAGCATCAACAGCGCCGCGATCTGCAGCCAGGTGCCGCTCCAGAGGGTCAGCCGCAGCCCGTAGCGGGCGCCGATCCAGCCGCCGCAGAGGTTGGTGACGATGCCGAAGAATTCGTAGAAGAGAAACAGCAGGGCGATGGTGAGGCTGGAGTAGCCCAACTGGTGGAAATGGAACACCACCAACATGCGCAAGGCGCCATCGGTGAGGGTGAAGGCCCAGTAGTTGGCGGTGACGATGCCGTACTGGCGCAGCGGGGAGAGCATCGGCGGCAGGGGATCAGCGCTGGTCGAGAAGGGCGATGTGGCAGGCCAGATCGGCCATGCGGCAGCTGTAGCCCCATTCGTTGTCGTACCAGGCATACACCTTGAGCTGCGTGCCGTTTACCACCATCGTCGAGGCCGCATCCACCACCGAACTGCGGGGATCGTTGAGGTAATCCACCGACACCAGCGGCCGGGTTTCGTAGCCCAGGATGCCCTGAAGTGGCCCGTTGGCGGCATCCTCAAAGGCCCGGTTCACCGCCTCCACCGTTACCTCCTGCTCCAGTTCAAACACCGCGTCCACCAACGAGGCGTTCAGCAGCGGCACCCGCACCGCGTGGCCGTTGAGCCGCCCCTGCAGCTCCGGAAAGATCAGGCCGATCGCCCGGGCCGATCCCGTGCTGGTGGGGATCAATGACTGCAGGCAGGAGCGGGCGCGGCGCAGATCGCTCTTGAAGCCATCCACCACCACCTGGGTGTTGGTCACGTCGTGGAGGGTGGTGATCGGCCCATGGCGGATCCGGTACTGCCGCTGCAGCACCTCCACCAGGGGCGCCAGGGCGTTGGTGGTGCAGGAGGCCGCGGTCACCAGCCGGTGGCGGCCAGGGTCGTACTGGCCGTGGTTGATGCCGAACACCACATTGAGGGCCTCCGCCCCCGCGATCTCCCCCTTCACCGGGCAGGCCACCAGCACCCGCGGCAGGCCGCAGGTCTGGAAGTAGGGCTCCAGGGTCTGGGGAGTTTTGAAGCGGCCCGTGCACTCCAGCAGCAGCTCCACCCCCGCCGCCCGCCATGGCACCGCCGTGGGGTCGCTCTCCTGGCTGTAGGAGATCGACTTGCCGCCGACGACGAAGCCGCGGTGGTTGCTCTGCATGGCCTGGGGCCAGCGGCCATGCACCGAATCGAAGGCCAACAGGTGGGCGGCGCTGGCGGCATCGCCGCCGCTGTCGTTCACGTGCACCAGCTCGATGCCCGGCCGGTCCCAGAGGGCCCGGAACACCAGGCGGCCGATCCGCCCGAAGCCGTTGATGCCGATGCGCAAAGAGAGGGGACCGGATTATCGGGATCAAGCGAAGCACCGCCCCCCCCCCGCTCCCAGGTGCTCCCCATCACATCGGCCCTTCAGACCCCCTGGTGGATGCGCATCTCCGGCAAGGCCAGCCGCAGCGACTCGGCCAGCGGGCGCCTCTCCCCCAGCCGAGGGCTCCACACCAGCCCCGTTTCCAGCTCCGCCAGGCTCACCAGGGCCAGGTCCTGTCCCTCCAGCAGCTGTAAGGCCTCCAGCGGCACCGTGAGGGCGGCGTGGAAGTAGTGCAGGCTGCGCTCCGGACGGTCATGGCGGAAGGCGAAGGCCAGGGGGCCGGCCTCCCAGACGATCTCCTCCCGCAGTTCGCGGCGCAAAGCCTGCTCCGGGGTTTCGCCCGCATCCAGATGGCCGCCGAACAGGGCCCAACAGCCCGGCGCAATGATCTCGGGGATGTCGTCGCGAAGCTGGAGCAGCCAGCGGCCTTCGCGCTCCAGCAGGGCCAGGGCCACCGCCACGGTCATGGCGTTCCCCCTGGCGCAGGGGCCAGGGACGGGGCGCGCCGCCAGAGCGCCAGGCCGCCGCCACGTCCCCGGGCCGCGAGCCAATCGCCGCCTTTGCCCTCGCTGCCCTCACCCTCTTCGCCCTGGCCGATCAGGGCAAAGAACGGCAGCGACCTCTCCGCCGGTCGCGCCAGCGCACTCCCGATCCAGGGGCGCCCCGCCAGCCGCAGCTGCCAGCCGTTGAACCAGAAGCGCAACAGCGGGCGCCGCCCCGTGAGCTTGCCCTCCCCCTCGAAGCGCAGCTCCAGGATCCCGAGCGAGACGCTGTTGCGCAGGGGCATGGGTTCGCCGGGCGCGGCGGAGCCGATCTCCAGGCAGGCGTCGAGGGCGCGGAGCAGGGCGGAGGCGGTGGCCTGGGGGGTGGTGCCGCTGCGGGACCACACCTGCTGCAAACGCCAGCGGCCGGGCAGGTCGTTTGCCGTCAGGCCGCTGCCCTTCGAGCGGGCCCGGTCCTCCAGGCGCCGCAGCTCTTCGGCGTCGGGCAGGCTGGGGCTGGTGGGCGTCACGGGCGGGGCAGGAAGCAATAGCGCCGACCCTAGGCTGACCGTCCCTGTAGTGGCTCACGGCCGGCCCCTGCCCCGATGCCCCGCCCGATCGACCATGCCCTGCGCCTGCGCAGTCTGTGGTTTTGCTATCTGCTGGCGATGCTGTTCCATGTGGATCTGGGCCTGATGCCCCTCTTCCACGGCCTCTCCCCCGAAATCGAGAGTCAGGTGCCGGAAGCCCGCCTGCCACTGGTGTTCTGGGGGATGTTGCTCTATTTTCTGATTCCGTTGTTCTTGATTCTGCTGATCGCCTGGAGCGCCAGTGATCCGGAAGGCCAAGCCCATTGGCGGCCCTGGCGGCGCCTGCATTTCTGGATTTCGGTGCTGTACACCGCCACCAATATCCCGCATCTGATCGCTGATATTCTCGTGCCCGATTCCCGCAGCGATCAGGTGCTGCTCATGGTGGTGCTGCTGGCGATCGGGCTGCTGATCAACCGTGAGGGATGGTTGTGGTGGCGGCAGGCGCCTCCGTCCTGAGCCGTCCGCCCATCCCCGTTTTGGCCATGCCCGCCCCCCACCAGCCGATCGTGATCCTCGGCGGTTTTCTGATCACCCAGGAGGCCTACCAACCGATGCGCCACTGCCTGGCTGTGCGCAGCGGCCAGCCGCTGGAGCGGGTGGAGCTGGTGTCGGTGGGGCGGCTCGAATGGCTGCTCACGGTATGGCCCTCCGCCTGGGCCCGCATCCTCGATCGGGTTGCCCTCGCGGTGGAGCGGCAGGCGCGCCTGTCTCCCACCGGTCGGGTGACGTTGGTGGGCCACAGCTCCGGCGGGATCATGCTGCGGCTGTTCCTCGATGATCAGCCCTTCGAGGGGCGCCGCTGGAACGGCCGCGCGCTGGTCGACACCTTGGTGATGCTCGGCAGCCCCCACACGGCCCTCAAGGCCACCCCCCTGCGGCAGCGCGTGGCGCGGCAGCTGCCCGGCTGCCCCTTCGCCCCGGCGGTGCGTTATGTGTCGGTGGCGGGGGCGGTGGCCCTCGATCCGGCCAGCGGCCAGGCCAGCGACACGGCCCGCCGCATGGCGCCGGCGGCCTACCGCAACAGCAGCGGCGATGCCCACGATCGCGGCGACGGACTGGTGCCGGTGTCCTCCGCCCTGCTGGAGGGTTCCGAGTCGGTGGTGTTGGAGGGGGTGGCCCATGGCGGCGCCTTCGGACCCCGCTGGTACGGCACTCCCCAGGTGGTGGAGCGCTGGTGGGCCGCAGTGGCCGATCCTCAGGCGCCCTGCAGCGCGCCCACGTGAGCGGCGGCGGCGGCCGCCAATCCGGGCAGGTCGTAGCCCCCTTCCAGCACCGACACCAACCGCCCGCCCGCGTGCCGTTGGGCCACCGCCAGCAGCAGGCGGGTGAGGGCGGCGAAGTCGCCGTCCTGGAGCTGGAAGTCGCCGAGCGGATCGCCGGCGCGCCCGTCGAACCCCGCCGAGATCAGCACGAACTCCGGCGCAAATGCCTCCGCCGCCGGCAGCAGCTCCTCGCGCCAGGCCGCCAGCACCGCCGCCCCATCGCTGCCGGCGGGCAGGGGCACGTGCAGGCTGAAGCCCTCGCCGGCGCCCGTGCCCCGGTCCTCCCGAGCGCCGGTGCCGGGGTAGTGGGGCGCCTGGTGGGTGCTGCAGAACAACACGGTGGGATCGGCCGCGAAGATCGCCTGGGTGCCGTTGCCGTGGTGGACATCCCAGTCGGCGATCAGCACCCGCTGCAGCCCATGGGCCGCCTGCAGATGGCGGGCGGCGACGGCCACGTGGTTGTAGAGGCAGAAGCCCATGCCCCGCTCCGCGCTGGCGTGGTGACCCGGTGGGCGCACCGCCGCGAAGGCGTTGGCCACCTCCCCGGCCATCACCGCCTCCACGGCCGCCAGCACCCCGCCGCTCGCGAGGCGGGCCACCGTCTCCGACTCCGGGCCGATCGCCGTGTCGCCGGTGGAGAGCTCCCGGCGGCCGGCGGCCACGTCGGCGCGCACCTGGGCGAGGTACGCGGCGGTATGCACCCGCAGCAATTCGGCGTCGCTGGCGGGGCGGGGGGCGATCAGGCGGATGCCCGACAGCAGGCCCGCCAGGTGCAGGCCCTGCAGCACCGCATCCATCCGCGCCGGGCGTTCTGGGTGGAAGGCGCCCGTGTCGTGCCGGCGGAAGGCCGGATCGCAGACCAGGCCGGTTTCAGGCGCCATGGATCTCCAGCCAGGCGCCCAGGTCGGCCAGCGCTGTGGGCCGATCCAGGTCGTCGAGCAGCTCGTGGCGGCTGTCTGGATACAGGTGCCAGGTTTTGTCGGCACTTCCCGCCGCGGCGAACACGCGTTCCGCTGCGGCCGGCCCCGTCACCCGGTCGTCCCCGCTCTGCAGGAGCAGGAGCGGCAGCCGCAGCTCCGGCACTCGCTGCCCCAGCGTCGCGGCCGTGGCCAGGAAGCCGGCGCCGAGGCGCACGCTGCAGCGGCTGTGGCGCAGCGGATCGCTGCGGAAGCGCTCCAGGGCGGTGGGATCGCGGCTGGCCAGGGTCATGTCGATGCCGGTGTCGAGGGTGAGGGTGGGCCAGAGGCGGGCCAACAGCCGGGCCGCCAGCACCCGCCAGGGGGCGATCCCCTCGGCATCGAGTGCGGGATTGCTGAGCACCAGCCCCCGCAGGCCCGCCGCCAGCGCCGGTTCGCGCAGCAGCAGATCCAGGCACACCGTCCCCCCCAGGCTGTGGCCCAGCAGCACCCGGGGACGGCCGGGCAGCTCGGAGTGGGCCCGCTCCAGGGCCGCCGCCACCGCCGCCCCCAGCGCCCCCCAGGCCGGCACCCAGCCCCGCGGACCGGGGGAGAGGCCGTGGCCGGGAAGATCCGGCGCCCACACCGCCCAGCCCTGCGGCGCCAGCCCCTCAGCCAGGTGGCGGAAGGGGGCGCCGTGGCCGCCGATGCCATGCACCGCCAGCAGCACGCCGCGGGGCTCGGGGGTGGGGCTCCAGGTGTGCAGAACCAGGTCGTCACCGGCCGTTCCTCCGGGGAGGCGCAGGCGGTCTTCGTGCAGAGAAGGGGCGACGGTCTCCATCGACCCATCCTGGGGGGAATCCCCTGGTCTTGCCCTTCGCTGGGGACCGTCGGCTACCGAAGCGAATGAACAGCGCCGGTAGCCTCCGGCCCCGACTGCTGCGGCCGCGCCGCCGCCGCCATGACCGCTCCCTGCTTCCATCTCTCCATTCCCTCCGCCGACCTGGCCGCCACCGAGCGCTGGTATGTCGAGGGGTTGGGCTGCGTGGCCGGCCGCCGCAGTGAACACGCCCTGATCCTCGATCTGGGGGGGCACCAACTGGTGGCCCAGCGCACCTCGGCGCCGCTGGATGCGCCCCAAAGTGGCATCTACCCCCGCCATTTCGGCCTCGTTTTCGCGCAGCTCAGCGCCTGGGAGGCCCTGCGGGATCGGGCCCGCCGCGCCGGGCTGCGCTTCGGGGTGGAGCCGAAGTGCCGCTACCCGGGAGAGGAGTTGGAGCACCACAGCTTCTTTTTGATCGATCCCGACCACAACTGGCTGGAGTTCAAGCACTACAGCCACGGGGTCGCCGTTCTCGGCTGCCGCCATCTCCGTCAGGTTGGCGACGGCGATCTGCGGGGATGAACGATCCGCGCCAGGGGGCGGCGCCAAGGGTGGGGCCAATGATCGGCGCCAATCTTCAGCGCCGTCGTGCCCTGGTGGGCTGCATCCAGTGCCGATTCACATTAATCTTCGCGAATGATTGAGCGCTTGGCCACGTCCTGGCACCAGAGCCTCCCCCTACTGGGGGACGATCTGGCTGGGCCCCTGCTGGAGCTCGTGCTGCAGCGATCGACAGGGGGGATCGCTCTGGCCGATGAGCAGGGCCGCCTGTTGCGGGTCAATCCCTGTCTCTGCCGCCGCCTGCGCCGATCGGAGGCCGAGCTGCTGGGCCAGCCGTGGGGAGCTGCCCTGGGGGCCCAGGTGTCCGAGGTCGCCGAGCCCCTCGAGGCCCCTCCCAGCACCGGATCGGTGGTGGATCTGGCGCGGGCGCGTCGCGAGGGCACCAGCCTGGCGATCACCCTGCCCAGGCCCGATGGAACGGTGGAGCCGGCCATCCTCAGCCTTGCGCCCCTGCGCGGCGAGGGGGGCGCGATCCGGCGCCTGTTGCTCTGGATCCCGGAAACGGCCAACGCTGACGCCCGGGGCCACGCCGACGAGGGCCCCGATCCGGAGGGGGAGACCGGGCTGAGCGACCGCTGGCAGATCGCCACGAATTCAGCCGATATCGGCGTCTACGACATCCACATCCCCAGCGGACGGGTGCTCTATTCAGCCGCCTACCTACGCAACCTTGGCTATGCCAGCGGCAGCTGGATGCCCTCGCTCGAGGAGTGGCGCAACCGGATCCATCCCGAGGATCTCGAGCGGGTGATGGCCTCCACCCTCGATCAGCGGGGCTCGGAGAGGGTGGAGCTGGAGTATCGGTTGCGCCACCGCGATGGTTCCTGGCGCTGGATGCTCGATCGCGGTCGGGTGGTGGAGTGGGACGACAGTGGCCAGCCCCTGCGGGCCGTGGGCACCCTGCTCGACGTGAGCGAACGCCGCCAGGCGCAGATGGAACTCGAGCGGGCCAACGAGCGCATGCGCCTGGCCGCCCGGGCCGACGGGATCGGCTTCTGGGAATACGACATGGTCGCCGATCGGCCCCACTGGGATGACGAGATGCTCCGCATCTACGGCATCAGCCGCGAGGAGTTCACCGCCACCGGTGAGGCCTGGGACGCCTTTCTGCACCCCGATGACCAGGAGGAGGCCCGCAGCCTGCGCCAGAGCTGGGAGGTCAGCGACGGGGTGCTGGAACAGCGCTTCCGCATCATCCGGCCCGATGGCGAGGTGCGCCACATCCGCTCCAGCGCCCTGCTCACCCGCGACGCCGCCGGTTGGCCCCTGCGCATGACCGGGGTGAACTTCGATTTCACCGATAAGCGACGGGCCGAGGAGGCCGCGATGGCCGCCCACCTGCGCGAGCAGCGGATGGTGAGCCACCAGCGGCGGGTGCTCCAGCAGAAGCTCAAGACCAGCCTGACGGCGGCGGCGATCGCCCACGAGATCAACCAGCCCCTGAGCATCATCCTGTTGCACTGCCAGATGGCGATGGCGCGGCTCGACCAGAACCCGGCCGATGATGCCTGCCAGAACACGATGCGACCCCTCCTCTCCACCTTGGTGGAGGAGGCCGAGCGGATGCACGCCACGATCGAAACCATGCGCATGCTCCTGCGCAACGTACAGACGGAGCTCAGTCCCGTCGATCTGAGCAACATCACCGGCAGCGCCCTGCTTTACCTACTGCCGAAACTGCGGCAGGTGGAGGTGGAGCGCATCGGCCTGACCCGGCCCTGCCTGATCGAGGGCGATGACGTGCAACTGAAGATCTGCGTCAGCAATGTGATGCGCAACGCCTTGCAGGCCACCGAGGGCCTGCGGATGGGGGAGCGCCGCATCCGCGTGGAACTGCAGCAGCACGACAGCTGGGTTGATCTGGTGGTGGGGGACAGCGGCCCCGGCTTCGGGGACCACCTCCCCGACACCACCGTGCTCCGTTCCTCCAAGGAGGAGGGCAGCGGCTTGGGGCTGTACGTGGTGCGAACCACCCTCGACAACCACGGCGGCACCATCCACTTCGGCCAGTCCCCCCTGGGGGGTGCGGAGGTGAGGCTGCGGTTCCCGCTGCTGGGCTGAGCCAGAGGCGGATCACCCCAAGCCGGCGACCCGAAGCAGGCGCCTCTGGCGCGGCCGGTGTAAAACGGTGGCACTGCTGGCTCTCCCATGCGTCCCCTCTCCTTCCTGTTCGCCGCCCTGCTCGGTGTCGTCCTGTCGCTGATGGCTCCGGCGCTGGCCGGTCCGCGGCCGGAGGCCCCCCAGCCCGAGGCCGCCAGCCTCGCCTGGGCCACCGAGGTGGTGGCGCCGGATGCCCAGGCCGCCGAGGATGGGGTGAGTGACGACACCCTGGCTGCCGTCCCGGTTGAGGCCGATGCCACGCTCAGCGTCGAAGAGATCAGCCGCTCGCTTCTCGACACCATCAACACCCTCAGCGACGCTGCCTGAGCCCCTCCCCATGGCTGACAAGGCCCCCGTCGCCGGTCTCTCCTTCGCCTCGGCCGGCCGGGGCCGCAACCGTCGCCCCGATCCAAGCCCCGCGGCTGGCCAAGGCTTTGCCACAGGCCCCGAGCAGCGGGGTGGCGAGCGGCGCCGCTCCTCCCGCAAGCGCAAGCCCGCGGCCCGGCTCAGTGCGGCCGACTGGGGGCCCCTTGGCAAGCATCCCGACCTCGAAGCGATCGTTGCCCGGCAGCGCCTGGGCCTGCCCCTCTCCGGCCGCTTGGCCGTGGCGACGGTGAACCAGGCCTGGAAGCGCGCTGCTGGCGAGCACCATCCGGATCGGGGCGGCGCCCACGACACCATGCAGGCGATCAACGGCGCCCGCGACCTCCTGCTCGGTCGCCAGGAAGACTGATCGGCGTGCCGCCCTTCCCTCACCACAGACCCGGCAGGAGCCGCCAGCTGCGGTCGCGGTAGGCGGCGAACTCTGGATAGCGCTCCTCCAGGCGCCGCTCCTTATCGGCGATGCGCGGCCCGTAGACCAGCAGCACAGAGGCCGGCACCAGCCAGGCCCAGGGCGACCCGGCGAGCACCGCAAAACTGGCGTAGCGAATCAGATCCCCCAGGTAGTTCACGTGGCGGATCCGGCGCCAGCAGCCGTCGGCCACCAGGCCTGCCCCGAGCGCCTTGGCGGTGGTTTTCTGCACATCGGCGCTGGTGTTGATCAGGGAGCCGAAGCTGAACAGCACCACCGCCAGGGCCATGGTCAGGGGCGAGAGGGGGGCGGGGTTGGCCATCGCCAGCCACCCCGGCAGGGCGAAGAACAGGCCCACATAGAGCACCATGATTACCGCCGTCAGCGGCCCCACCGGGTCGCGAAAGATCTGCTCCGCCCTTGCTGGCAGCAGCAGCGGCTCCACGAGCCACCAGGCGCAATAGGTGATGTGCAGGGCCAGGTAGAGGACCACGCGGGGATCCTGCAGGCCCAGGACCATGGCGGGGATCGCCAGGGCAAAGATCGTCGTCAGCTTGGCGATGTTGATCGCCTGCAGCTGGGTGAGCGGGGACATCGGGGGGAGGGAGCTTCAGGTCAGTAGCCGGAGGACCCCTGCGGGGGGCGGCTGGCGGGCATCTGGCGCAGGTGGGCGGCCACGGGAAGGGGCCGGGTCTGGCGGTAGCCGAGGGGAAGCCAGAGGTCGCCGCCATCGGCGGCGTAGTGGATCTCCCAGTGGTAGAGACCCCGGTATGCCGCCGGATCCTCCCGCAGCAGGGCGGCGTACTCGAGCACCCCGCGACCGTAGTGGTCGCTGTTGTTGTAGCCCCACAGGCCCTTGCGGATGTCCCTCAGGCCGCCGCGGCGCACCAGGTAGCGGGCGGCGGCGTGGATGGCGGTGCGGGGATCGGTGATATCGCCGCCGTTGCCGATGCCCGGTTCCGCCCAGGTGGTGGGCAGGAACTGCATCGGGCCGCGGGCATCGGCCACCGACACCCCATCGATGCGCCCCATGCCGCTCTCCACCAGGTTGACGGCGGCGAGGACGTGCCAGGGGATGCCGGTGGCCGCGGCTGCCTCCCGGTAATAGCGCAGCAGGTTTTCGGGCGGTTCCGGGGCCACGATCCGCCAGGCGGGCACCTGGGCGGGCCGCGGCGGCCGGTGCATCGCCAGGAAGGCGCGCCGGGCCCGCAGATGGCGATCGAACACCGGCTGCCAGCGGGGCGGCAGCTGCGCGCGCACCGCCGTGGCCAGGGCCTGGCGGTGGGCCAGAACCCGGTAGATCACCTGCTGTTGATGGCCCAGGGCCGCCAGTTCCGCTTCCGGGGTGGCCGGATCGCGCACCGCCGCCTCCACCTCGGCCAGCAGGGCTGCCAGGCGGGCCGGGTCGGCGGGCACCAGCGGGTAGTGGCGGCCGTCGGCGGCCCGGGGCAGGGAGAGGTCGGTCGGCAGGGCGACCGAGGGCAGGGCGACCGTGGGCGGGGCGACCGTGGGCTGGGCGATCGTGGGCGGGGGGGAGAGATTGGCCACCGGCGCGTCGGCGCCGACGCCGGCGGGAGCCCGCAGGACCGTGCCGCAGCCCATGAGCAGGGCGGCGAGACCCAGCCCGGGCCAGGGGGAGGGACGGCGCGCCATCAGAGGCGGGGCGCCCCCGGCTCGGCCAAGGTGTCGTCGTCGGGCCAGGCGCCCAGCCCGCCGATGCGCTGGCGCAGCAGATCCAGCCAGCCGCCGCGATGCTCCTGCAGCTCGTGGCGGGCAGCCCATTCCGCGGCCTCCACCTCCTCCTGCGGCAGCGCCAGGGCCTCCACCAGGCGCCGGTAGGTTGCCTTCTCGCGGGGGTTGATCGCCTCGCGATCCCCCGGCGCTCGCCCGACGAGCACCATCATGAACGAAAGCTTGAGGGCCAGTAGGCGGTCTTCGGGGCTGGGCAGGGCGTGGGCCAGCGTCTCAAGCAGCTCAGGGGCGGCGGCTTGGGCGGCGATGATCTCCACAGCCTCGGTGGAGGGACCCTCTCCGCCAGGCGGGGTGAGGTAGCGGGCCACGAGCTTGCCGAGCAGCCGCTGTTCCTCGGTGCTGAAATCCCCGTCGCACCAGGCCACGGCGCAGACGAGGCGCAGCAGATCCAGCTCCTCGGCTCCGGGGCCGCTGGCTGGGGCGAGGTCTTCCGGTAGCGGATCGTGGGAATCGGAGGACATGGGCGTCTCCAGGGCGGGCCTGTTGCTCATTCTGGGTGGCGCAGGCCCTCGAGCACCCCGCTCTGGTGCAGATCGGCCAGGGCGTCGTAACCGCCGATCGGTCGGCCATCAATGAAAATCTGGGGCAGGGATGGCCGCCCGCTGCGTTCTGCCAGGGCCTGGCGCTGCTCGGGGCTGGTGACGACCTCCAGCTGGTGGGGCACTCCGAGGGTGCGCAGCATGCGCAGGGCGCGGGCCGAGTAGGGGCAGCCCTCGAGAACGGCGATCTCCAGGCGGGGCGGGCCCGGTTCGGTCCGGGGGAACGGGATGGGCTGGCCCCTATGGGCCGGGGAGGGAGGAGCGGCGTGGCTTGGGGTGGGCGGTTCCGATGGGCCGTCAGCCGTGAGATCCCCCTGGAGCAGGCCCACCAGCAGGTCGGCGCCGCTGCGGATCAGGGTGCCGGGTTCGAGATGGCCCCCCCACACCTGGCAGTCCCCGTCGGAGAGGCTCAGGTGCAGATGGACCCCATGGGGCGCCAGGGTGCCCTGCAGGGTGATGATCTCCAGATCCCCCTCCAGCACGCTGGGTCCAGGGCGGCCGGGGCATTGGAAGGCGGCCCGGGAGAGGTTGCCGACGACGCCGAGCACGAAGCCCGCCGCGCCCTGGTCAGCCGCCAGCTGCTCCAGGCTTACGCGCAGGTCGCTGCCTGGTTCGAGGTGGATCGGCACGACGCGCATGGCGGAACCCTCGTTACAGCGGCGCCCACCCTACGGGGCGATCCCACCGCCGCCCCGCCCGGCGATCCCATCGGCGGCCCCGCCCACCAGCACCCGCGAGCCCCGCTCACCGGCGATCACCTCGATTCCCTGGCGGATGCGTTCGCGCAGGGCGCCCACGTGGCTGATGATCCCCACCAGCCGTCCCCCCTGCCGCAGACGGTCGAGTTCGTCCATCGCCAGTTGCAGGTTGTCGGGATCGAGGGTGCCGAAGCCCTCGTCGATGAACAGGGTGTCGAGGGCCAGGCCACCGCTGTGGGCCTGCACCGTGTCGGCTACCCCCAGGGCCAGGGCCAGGGAGGCCTGGAATGTCTCCCCGCCAGAAAGGCTGGAGACCTCCCGCTCCTCGCCGGTGTAGGCGTCGAGCACCCGCAGGCCCAGGCCCGCCTTCACCCCCCGGCGCCCCTCCACATCGCTGAGCCGCAGCTGGTAGCGCCCGGCGGTCATCAGCTCGAGCCGCAGGTTTGCGAAGCGGCAGATCTCCTCGAGGTACGCGGAGAGAACCCAGCGCTGCAGGGAGATATGGGGATGGCTGCGGCCCAGGCAGCGCTCCGCCACCCGGCCCACCAGCTCGGCCCGCTCCCGGTGCTGTGCCAGGGCCGCCGCCGCCAGCCGGTGCCGTTCCGCCAGGCGCTTGAGCTCGCTGCAGGCCGCCTCCACCCGCGTGCGGCGCTCCAGGGCCTGGTTGCGGGCTCCATCGGCGACCAGAAGCCGTTCGCCGGCCGCGGCGGAGTCTGGCCGCAGCTCGGGCAGATCCTGGAGATCGGGCGCCTCCAGCAGGGCCGCCAGGCGGGTGCCCTCCTCCTCGTCGGTGCGGATTCGCTCTCGCCACTGCCGCCGCTCCGGCTCCCCCCGCAGGGCGGCCTGGGCCTGGGCGGAGTCGGCGAAGCCGCTGGGGAGAAGGTCTTCCGCTAGCCGGCGCTGGGTTTCGCCGGCGCGACTGGCGGTGCGGGCCCGCTCCTCCACCAGGGCCCCCAGCTCCTCCAGGGCTTTCTCCAGGGGCGCCAGGCTGTCCAGCACCGCCCTGGGGGCGGTGCCCTCCCCCAGGGCGGCGGCCACCCGCGCGGCGAGCTCCGCGGCCCGCCGTTCCCCATCGTCGGCCTGTTGCCGTTGGCGGCTGGCCCCATCGCGCAGCTCGCGAAGCCGTTGCTCGTAGCGCTGCGCCTGGCTCAGCAACTCCTGCTGACGCCGCTCCAGGGCCGGTGTTTCGCCCGCCTCGCGCACCGCCTGCGCCAGCAGCTGGGCACTTTCGGCGGCGGCGGCCCGGATGGTGCTGGCGTCAGGGCACTCCTTCCCCAGCCGCTGCTCCAGTGCTTCCCGCTCCGCCTGGCGCCGCGCCCGCTCCGCCGCCGCCCGCTGGGTGCGCTCCTCGGCGCTGGCGCGTTCCTGCTCCGCCGCCGCAATCTGCGGATCGGAGACCGGATCGGCCCCCGCCTCGGCGGGCTGGGGATGGTTGGGGGCGCCGCACACCGGGCAGGGCTGCCCCGGGCGCAGGTCGGCGGCCAGCCGGGCCGCCATTCCCGCCAGCTGCCGCTCGCGCAGGTGCAGGAGGGCGGCGCGGGCGATGTTGGCCGCCGTTTCGGCCGTGACGGCCGCCTCCCTTGCCTGCGTTTCGCGGGCGCGGGCCGTTTCGAGCTGCTGGAGAGTTTCGAGCCGCGAGCGGGCGTCAGCGTCGGCGCGCTGCAGCCCATCGAGCCGGTCGGCGGCGGAGCGGGCCGCCGCCAGCTGGGCTTCACCCGCCTGCCGTTGGGCCGTTGATTCGGCCAGCAGCTGCTCGCCTTTCGTCACCCGGGCGGCGGCGTCCTGCGCCTCGGCGGCGGCGGCGGCAGCGCTGCGGCGCAGGGCCGCCGCCTCTTCGGCCACGCGCGCCAGGGCCTCCAGTTCCGTGCGGTGGCTCGCCAGCGCCCGCGCGACCCGGGCCAGCGCTGCTGGAGGCGGCGGTTCGAGCAGGGAGAGGGCCTGCACGGCATCGGGCAGGGTGGCGGCCCGCTCCCGGGCTCGCTCCGCCTGCCGCAGCCCGTCGTTGAGGCGGCGCAGCCCGTCGGCCAGGGCGCTACGGGCGTCGGCGTCGGCCCGCAGGCTGCTGCGCAGGCTTTCCGCCCGCTCCGCCACCGCCAGCGCCTGCCGCAGCGCCTCGATCGCCGCCCCCTGGCCCTGCCGTTCCTTGGCCCGCTGCTGGGTCGCGGCGCGCCGATCCCACCGTTCCGCCAGGCTGGTCGTCTGGGCCTGGTGGCGGCGGGCGCGCTCCAGGTCGTCGCCGGCGGCGGCCAGGGACACCTGACAGCGGGCCTCCTCCTTCTCCAATTGCTGCACCAGCACCCCCAGCTCCGCTGGGTCCCCAGCCCCTCCGTCGCTTCCGTCCCCGCTCCCCTCGTCGGACCACCAGGGGGCCGTGACGTGGGCGGCCTGCTCCTGGAGCCCCTCCAGCTCCCGTTGGCCGTCGAACACCGCCCCCCGGGTCTGCCGCGACTGCTCGTCCAACCAGAGCATCGCCTGCTCGTAGAGGGTGGTGTCGAACAGGGTTTTGAGCAGGCCTTCGCGCTCCTCGGTGCGGGCGCGCAGCACTTCGGCGAAGCGCCCCTGGGGCAGCAGGATCACCTGCCGGAAGCGGGCCCCGTCGAGCCCCACCAGGTCGGTGATCTCCCGGGTCACATCGGCCGGGGCCCGGGCCACCGCTTCGGCCCCTTCCGTGCCCAGGCGCTGCAGGGTGGCGCGGGGGGCCCGGCTGGTGGTGCCTGTGCCGCGGCTTTTCGGCAGCGTGCAGGCGGGGGAGCGCTCCACCCGCCATCGAGCCCCCGCTGCGCTGAACTCCAGCGCCACCCGCGGCACCGCCGTAGCTGACGCGTGGTCGGAGCGCAGACCCTTGAGGTTGCGCTCCCCGGTGACCTCGCCATACAGGGCGAAGCAGAGGGCATCGAGCAGGTAGGTCTTGCCGGCGCCGGTGGGGCCGTGGATCAGAAAGAGCCCCTCGCGTGCGAGGTCGTCGAAGGCGATCTGCACCGGTTCGGCGTAGGGCCCGAAGGCCTCGATCTCCAGCCGGTGGGGCCTCATCGCTCCCCTCCGCTCCCGGCCGCCCCCAGGGCCTCGCGCAGCAACTGTCGCTCCGGCTCCTCGGCGGCACGGCCCTGCTGATCAGCGAAGAAGGCCAGGCTGCGCTCCAGGGGGCTGAGTCTCGGACCGATCCGCTCGGCCCGCGCCACCGCCTCCTGCCCGGGCCGCTCCGGCGGGCGGTGGCGCAGCTCGGCGATGTGGGGGAAGCGGGGCCGCAGGCGGGCCATCGCCTGCAGCGGCAGGGATTCATCGGTGAGGAACACCCGCAGCCGGGCCTGGGAGACCTCCGCCAGCGCCGGATCGGTCAGCAGGTCTGCCAACGGGCCCTCGATTGTGCGCAGCGGCCGGCCCACCCCCAGCGGCACCACCTCAACCTGCACGCTGCCGTCGTCGGCGAGATCCACCAGCCGCACCGATTTGCGCTGCCCCTCCTCGGAGAACGAGTAGGGCAGGGGGGTACCGCTGTAGGCCAGCCGGGGACCATCGAGCTCCTGGGCGCCGTGCAGATGGCCCAGGGCCACGTAGTGGAAGCCCGCGAAGGCGCCCACGCTCACCCGCTCCACGTTGCCGACCGAGAGGTCCCGCTCCGATTCGGAGGGGTTGCCCCCGGCCACGAAGGTGTGGGCCACGAGCACGGCGCGGCCGCCGCGGCGGGCCCGGTCCGCGTGGATGCGGGCCAGGGCCAGACGCGTCACGTCTTCATGGTTCAGGCGGGGCGGCGCTGCGCCTGGCTCCAGGGGCGGCAGGAGGGCCGGGCCGTCGAGGCTGGGCTCGAGGAAGGGCAAGGGGTAGATCGCCACCGGCTCGCCGCCGCGCCGCGGCGTGACCAGCACCGGCTCGTCGCAGCGGCGTGCCTCGCCGCGGATCGTGATGCCCAGGGAGCCCAGCAGCCCGTCGTAGACCGATACGCGGACGTGCGAATCGTGGTTGCCGGCGATCGCCACCACCGCTGCCCCCGTTTCCCGCAGGCGCCCCACGGTGGCATCGAACAGGCGCACGGCATCGGCGGGGGGAATGGCCCTGTCGTAGAGGTCGCCGGCGATCAGCACCGCATCCACGGCGCCCTCGGCGGCGATCGCCGTGATGCGCTCCAACGCGGCGGCCTGCTCCTCCAGCAGCGACGTGCCATGGAAGGAGCGGCCCAGGTGCCAGTCGGAGGTGTGCAGCAGCCTCATGGGGGGGCATCGAGCAGCTGGATGCGGTAGAGCACCTCCTCGAGGGCATCGGCCGCCTGCACTCCCGCCCAGCGGGCCGGGTTGGCGGGGGTGCAGCAGGCGGGCACCGGCGCGAGCACGGTCCAGGGGCGGGCGTGGCAGAACTGCACGACGCTGAGCCGCTCCTCCAGGCAGCCTTCCGGGGCGATAACCCGGTGCCAGCCCGCCGGGATCAGGCCGTTGCTGAGGCGCTCCAGCATCAGGCCGGTGTTGAGGATCACCCGGCCCGGGGGCGGCAAGGCCTCCACCCAGGCACCGTCCACCAGCACCTGCAGCCCCGGGGCGGTGGCCCGCGGCAGGGCGGTGATCAGGTTGATGTCGGCGTGGGGGGCGGCCCAGAGATGCCCCCCGGCCGGGGCCTGGGCCATGGGGGGATACCGGATCGCCCGGCTCAGGGTGGGGGCCTCCTGGGTGATCTCGTCGAAGAAGCCTTCGGCGCAGCCCATGGCGAGGGCGATGATCCGCAGGAAGCGGCGCTGCAGCTCGGCCAGCTCGCGATGGAAGCGGCCCAGCACCGCCGTGATCCCGGGCACCGCCGCCTCGGGCAGCACCGGGGTGGGGTAGAGCAGCGGGTAGCGGCGCCGCAGCGGGTGGGCGACGGGCAGCTCCTCACTCCAATTGAGCATCTCCTTCCAATCGGCCCGCTCGCTGCCCGCGGCCGTTTCCACCAGCAGGCCGGTGTAGCCGGTCTGGCCGCTGCTGCCGGGGGCGTGGAAGCGGGCCTTTGTCTTGGTCTCCAGGGCGAAGAAGCGGCCCAGCAGGCCGTAGGCGTCGTCGAGCAGGGTGGGGGAGAGATCGCAGGCGGCGTAGACGAAGCCGGTGGCGAGGCTGCGGCGCACCCCGTCGATGACGGCGGCGCGGCGGCCGGCGTCACCCCGCTCGAAGGCCAGCAGGTCGACCTCAAGGATTCCGTCGCGGCAGGAATGGGCGGGGAGTGGCATGGGCGAGCCGGAGGCGGGCCGGGTCCAAGCGTTGCACGTTCAGTACAAGCGTACTATGTTCGGGGTCGGTTCGGATCCGACGCATGGCTTCCCGTGCCCCCTCCTGTTCTCGCTCCCCTCTCTTCTCCCGCCCGTTGGCCACCGCCGGCGCCATGCCTGCTGCGCCGGGGCTTTCGCCGCCACTGCCCGCCACCGCGGTCGATCCCGCCGTGGAGCCCCTGCGGCGTGCCAACCCCCATCGCTACCGCGACGTACGCCCCGGCCATCTGGCCGTGGTGGCCGGCAGTGGGCGCCCCTGGTTCATCGGCCGTGTCTGCGACGTCACCGCCCGCCCCTGGGGCCGCACCCCCACCTTTGTCAGCGTCATCAACGTCGACAGCGGCGATGTGGAGCGCATTCCCGCCCCCTGGATCGTGGCGCTGATGAGCGAGCGGGGCCTGGCCTGAGCCGCCGGTCCTGATCAGGGTTTGTCCACTGCCGTGAAGGCGCGACGCACCTGCGGCAGGTCTTCGCAATACGGAGGCCGTCCCATCTCGGATGCCGTTTCCACCCGTTTGCCGTAGCGCCGCTGCAGGGCCTGCAGCCGCAGGGTGATGCCGCACTGGGCCTCCAACCAACGCACCAACGGTTCCCGCTGCCGGGGGATCGATCCGAGGGCCTCGGCCTCCCGCAGCAGCGGTGCCAGCTCATTGGCCCAAAGCGAGAGGGTCACCGGATCTTCCGGCGGCCGCTGGCCGCGGGTGAGTGCCGCCTGATCCCAGGCGCTGCGCCGATCCGGTAGGAACAGCGCCAGGGCAGTGAGCAGGGCAGCGGCCGCCGCCGCGCTCCCCAGAACCCGCCGCCAGAGAATCCGCCGCGACAGAAGCCGCCGCAGGGGTCGCTCGCGATTCGGGGGGGCCGGCGGAGGGGGGAGAGGCGAAGCCACAGGGAACGCGATGGAGCGGCAGGAGCTGGCCGCCCCGGAGTAGCGCTGGCCGGCCCCCTTCGACAAGCTCCACGGGAGGATGGCCGCTTCCAGGGCTATGGCGTGGTCCGATTCGCGATCGAGCTGCTCCCCTGTCTGCTGCTCGGCCTGCTCCTCGGCCATCGCTGGCCCTCCCTGCCGGCCCGTCTGGCGCCCCCCCTGGTGCACTGGGGCGTGCCCGTGTCGATGGTGGGGCTGTTGCTGCGATCTGGCTTCTCCCCCGATCTGCTGGCCTCCGCCCTGCTGGCGGCCCTGGCCAGCGGCGGCGGGCTGCTGCTGATCCGCACCGTGCCCCCCCTGAGGCGCCGCTTGCGCAGCGGCACCCTGCAGCTGGGCAGCGTCGTCGGCAACACCGCCTACTGGGGGCTGCCGGCGGCCCTGGCCCTGCTGCCCCCGGCCGCGATCCCCCACGTGATCAGCTACGACCTGGTGGGCACCCTGGTCACCTGGAGCGTCGGCCCGCTGCTGGTGGAGGGGATCGCCGCCCGCCCCCGCCGCGTGCTGGCCGCCCTGGTGGAGAGCCCCGCCAGCCGCGGTCTGGCCGTGGCCCTGGTGCTCCAGCTCACCCCCTGGCACGAGCCCCTGGCCACCCTGCTCTGGGTGCCCGCCCGGGTCGTGCTGCTGCTGGCGCTGACGCTGGTGGGTATGCGCCTGGCGCGGATGTTCAGGCCCACCGGCCAGGAGACCGCGACGGAGCCCGGCCTGGTGCTGGCCCTGGCGCTCAAGCTCACCCTGCTGCCAGCCCTGTTGCTCGCCCTCTGTGCTCTGCTGCCGTTGCCCGAGGCCGTGGGCGACGCCGTGGTGCTGCAGGCGGCGGCCCCGACCGCCATCTCCGTGTTGTTGATCGGTGAGGCGGCGGCTGCCCGCGGTCGCCTTGGGGAGGCGGCCCCCGCGGCGGCCCTCGTGCTCTGGAGCACCGGGATGGCCCTGGTCACCGTGCCGTTGTGGGGGCTGCTGCTCCGCTG